>JAVBRZ010000083.1:0-6056 GCA_031547425.1 Desulfovibrionaceae bacterium | reverse complement strand
TTCTGGAGCAAAGGGTGGGTCTGTAGCTATGGCTATTCAAATGGATTTCGAATATGAACCGGGGCGGGGAAGCAAACGTAGAGTTTACAGAGTGCTGGCGCCCGGCCTGACCGTGCGTTTTATCGAGCAGAACAGTTCTTTTTCCATTGCCGACTTGAGCGTGGGCGGCATGTCCATTCGCCTGCCTAATGAGCATGGCTTTGAAGTGGGCCGGGAAGGCACGGCCACCTTTCAGATCAAGGATAAGCTGATTGTGCCGCAGGTTACGGTGAAAGTTCTGCGCCTGGACGCGGATAAAAATATCGCGGCTTTTGAATTCATTTCCCTGAATGAACGCCAGGAAGCCATGCTGGACAAGCTGGTGCTGGCTTTGCAAAAGCACAATATCAAACAGACCATGTGAAAAAAATCTCCAGCCGGAATCTTCTTTGACAGAAGCAGCTCCCTGCGATACACGGCTCTGGCGGTATTTTAATTTTTATTAAGGATTACTTGTGATTGAGCATAAAGTACTGGTGGCCAACCGGGGCGAAATCGCCGTCCGGATTATTGAGGCCTGCAAAAAGCTGAATCTGGATTTTGTTTGCGTGTATACGGCGGAAGACGCTTTTTCAGGGCATGTGCGCCTGGCGCGCTCCTGGGGCGGAGAAAAAAGCCTGTTCCGCGTTTCTTCTTATCACGATGCCAATGAGATTCTGGCCGTGGCCGATCAAAGCGGCGCCACGGCCATTCATCCCGGTTACGGCTTTTTTGCCGAAGATTACCGCTTTGCCCGCCGCATCACGCAGCGCGAGCGCGGGCTTATTTTCCTGGGCCCATCCTGGCGGGTCATCCGCGAGTTGGGCGACAAAATCAACACCAAGCGTCTGGCCCGTTCTCTGGGCGTGCCCACGGTGCCCGGTTCGGACCGGCCCATTTATGATGAAATGGAAGCGGAGCGCGTGGCCCAGAGCCTGTTTGACTTCCAGATCCAGTCCGGCATCGAGTCGCCCACGGTGCTGGTCAAAGCCTCGGCCGGCGGTGGGGGCATGGGCATTGAGGAAGTGCACGAGCCCGCCCTGTTTCGCTCGGTGTACCGGCGCATCCGCAACTACGCCCAGCGCCAGTTCAAAGATGACGGCGTGCTTATTGAGCAGCGCATCACTGACTTTAACCACCTGGAAGTGCAAATCTTGTCCGATCGCAGCGGCAAAGCGCCGGTGCACTTCGGCACCCGCAACTGTTCCATTCAATCCACCGGGCACCAGAAGCGCGTGGAAGTGGCCCCCGGCTTTGTGCCCGGCGAGATAAACTACAGCTTTGACGCCCAGAAGGTGCTGGACGATATTACCGAATATTCCCTGACCATGGCCCGCAAAGTGGGTTACGACAGCGTGGGCACCTGGGAATGGATCGTCACCCGCGACGGCCGCCCCTTCCTCATGGAAGTAAACACGCGCATTCAGGTGGAAAACGGCGTGTCAGCCATTATTTCCCGCATCAAGGGCGAAAAGGGCGTGGACATTATTGCCGAGCAGATCCGCACCGGCCTTGGCGAGCCCACGGGCTATACCCAGGACGAGATCACTTTTGCAGGCGTGGGCATTGAATACCGCATTATCGCCGAATCGCCGGAGCGCGGCTTTACGCCCTGGTCCGGGCGCATTGACAAGTTTGGCTGGGCGGCGGCCACAGGCGACGATCTGCGCGTGCACACCCAGGTGCCGACCGATGAGCCCTACGACATTCCCACGGAATTTGACCCCAACCTGGCCCTGGGCATTATCTGGGGCAAGAACCTGGCTGACGCCAAAAAACGGGGCGTTAAATTCCTGAACAACGTCACCCTGGAAGGCGCGGACGCGTCCGGAAGCCCGCTGGAATCCAACCTCGCCTTTTTGCGCGACAAGACAGCGGACATCCTGGTTTTCTAATTCGGCTTAAACGCGAAAGACATCCCTTGCTCCCGTTTTCGCGGCCGGGCAAGATGCGAAGAGGACAGCATAAAAATGGCCTTGGATATTGACAAGAGACACCGCCTCCTGCGGGAGCGTCTCGCTTATGTGCGCGAAATCTTTGACGGCAAGCACCAGGAAGTGGTGGACATGCTGGAAGTGCGGCTCAATGATTTCGCTGCCCAGAAGGAAGGCAAAACCCTGGCCGCCCGCTCGGCCATGATCGATACTCTGGAAGAATTGTTCACCTTTATGGAGCGCAAGCTGGACGCGGAGCTCACGCCCATGGACAAGGTGCGTATCGTGCGCCACCCCCAGCGCATCTGCCTGCGCGACATTCTGGAAAACGTTTATGACAATTACACGGAAATAGGCGGCGAAGAGGATAAAAGCATTGACCCGGGCATGCTCATCGCCCGCGCCTACATTACCCGCCGCGACGGCAAAAAGGTTTATAACCAGGCGGTCATGGTCATCGGCCAGGAAAAAGGGCATGGCGAAGAATTCCGCAACGGCGGTTCGGTAAAGCCCTGGGGCAACGCCAAGGCCCTGCAGTATATGAAAGTCGCGGAAACGGAAAATATTCCCATTCACAGCTATGTGTTCACCCCCGGCGCGTACCCTATTGAGGACTACCCCGGCGCGGCCCAGCAGATCGCCCGCAACTTGTATGAAATGGCCGATTTGCGCGTGCCCGTCATCGCCGTGTTTTCCGAAGGCGGTTCGGGCGGGGCCGAAGCCATTGCCCTGGCCGACGCGCGCCTCATGCTCTCGCACGGCTACTATTCCGTGATTTCGCCCGAAGGCGCCGCGGCCATTGAGTCGCGCCTGCGCCAGGGAGAGCGGGCCACGCCGGAAACCATTGAGCGTTGCGCCCGCCAGTTCGGCATCACCGCCAAAGACAACCTGGAATTCGGGCTCATTGACCGCATTGTGCCTGAGCCGGATCTGGGCGCACGGCCCCACCACTATGATTTTTTCCAGACCTTGCGGCGGGAAGTGTTGCGCGCCACTGACGCCGTGGCCCTGAGCGTGCGCCCCTTCACCACCTTGCGCAGCATGGTGGTCAAAAGTCAGAAGGAAAAGCTGGAAGCCAGCTATGTGACCGATACCTTTGTGACCAGGTGGAATTTGAGCGTGGCCGGCAAAGAGCGCCTTCTGGACAAGCGGCACGAAAAGTTCGCCGCTTACTCCCGGGGCAAGTGCGTGGACCACAGAAGCGGCATGCAGCGCGCTCTGACCACCCTGGAAGGCACCAGCATTGAGTTTATCAATACCCTGCGCCATGACTTCTGGCGCAAAGGCAAGAACCAGCTGGCCTTTGCCGTGGGCGAAGTGGATGCCGAAGCCCGCGTGGCCATCAGAAAAATTCTGGACCCGGTCAAGAATTTGTTTTTGAAGATCCCCATCTTCAAGCCCAACCACATCACCAGCGAACGCGAGCTCATGGCCCTGTCCGAGTGGCGGGACGACGATTCCCGCGATTCGCAGTGGCGTTATGTATCCAACCGGGCCAAAGAGGACCGGGCCGTGACCTGCCCCAACGCCCGGCAGTACGGCTGCGTGGACCTTTGGGCTCCGGACCTGTTCGGCGATTTCGCCGGGGTGTGCTCCAACTGCGGGCACCACTTCCCCATGGAGTACCCCTGGGTGCTGCATAATGTCTTTGAGCCCGGTTCGCTTATGGAGTTTAACTCTGAAATTGAAGCCGGCACCCCCTTGAGTGTGGACGGGTTTGACGTCAAACTGGCCGAGGCCAAGAAAAAAACAGGCCTGTCCAGCGGCTGTCTGACTTTTGAAGCCAAGATCGGCGACACCAAACTTATTGTGGCCACCTTCATCGCTGACTTCAGAGGCGGCTCCGTGGGCGTGGCCGAAGGCGAAAAATTCATTCTGGCCGCCGAGCGCGCCCAGCGCAAGCGTTACCCCTTCCTGGCCTATGTGCACGGCACCGCGGGCATCCGCATCCAGGAAGGCACCAACGGCGTCATCCAGATGCCGCGCTGCACCATGGCCGTGCTCCGCTACCTGGACGCCGGGGGGCTTTACCTGGTGCTGTATGACACCAACTCCTATGCCGGGCCTGTGGCCAGGTTCCTGGGCTGTTCGCCTTATCAGTTCGCAGCGCGCTCCTCCAACATCGGCTTTGCCGGGCCGGGCGTGATCAAGGAAACCACGGGCATGGACATCCCGCCCGATTATCACAGCTGCTTCCGGGCTCTGGCGCGCGGGCACATTCAGGGCATCTGGGATCGCAGGCAGATCCGCTCCAACTTGAGCCAGGCCCTCTTAACCATGGGCGGCCGCAACCTGTACTATCGCTAAGGCGGCCTCCGCCAAAACATTTTTGAGGACACGTTTGTGCTGGATATAAGCAAGCTTCTTGAAGAGATAAAACAATCCCCTTACGACGAGATCACGGTGAGCGTCCCGCACAGCGGCGTGCTTACTTTCGCGGATGTGAAGGAAGGCGACAAGGTTACGGGCCGCTCCGGTTCCTGGCAGGAAAAACCGGGCACCGTGCTGGCCGTTCTGGAGCGGGAACACAACCCGAGGCCGGTGGAATGCCAGGATAAAGGCGAAATCAAACAATTGCATCGCGAACTTGACGGCCGGTTTGTGGAAGCCGGCGCCCCCATTGCCGTGATTCGCCACTTTTTGTCCAAAGACGAAGTTTTGCGTATTATTCTCAAGCAGGCCCTGTACCTGTTCACCGCCCCGGAGCGGGCCAAGTATTATTTCGCGCCGGACGCGGACAAGAAAATCCGGGCTTCGGGGCACAAAGCCGTGCACGTTAAGGAAGGCATGGAGCTCCTGATCATGTCGCGCATGAAGCGGGAAGCCCAGCTTAACTACAGCGGGCCGGAAGGCGTGATCTTCAGCGTGTTTTTTGAAATGGGCCAGAGCGTGGACGCGGGCGAGCCGCTCCTTGGCATCTGCCCGGCCGACCAACTGGCCCTGGTTGAGGACGTGGTCATCCGCGTCCAGACCGAGTGGGAAGAGCGGGATTAGTACGGGCAAGCCGGGGGAGGGAAATCCCAAGGGGCTTGGCTCCTTGGGGTTTCCCTCCTCCGGCCCCTCCCTTCCTGAACCCTGATTGGGCTTATCGGGGAGGCAGGCTTGTGTAAATAAGAAATATATACTGGGACAACAATCCATCAGGGAAGGTGCTGTATGCTGAATAAAGTTATGTTGATCGGCCATTTGGGCAAGGACCCGGAGCTGAAGTACGGCTCCAGCGGCAATCCGGTGTGCACCATGACCCTGGCCACGGACGAAGGCTATACCGACAAGGACGGCAATAAGGTGGATCGCGTGGAGTGGCACCGCATTGTGGCCTATCAGCGCCTGGCCGAGACCTGCGGGCAGTATCTGCAAAAGGGCCGCCTTGTGTATGTGGAAGGCAAGCTGCAAACCCGCAAGTGGCAGGACCAGAACGGGCAGGACCGTTATACCACGGAAGTGGTGGCCCAGCGCGTCCAATTCCTGGGCCGCAAGGGCGATTCCCCCGACAGCAGGGATGACGGCTACGCCGCCGCTCCGGCCGGCCGCCAGGGCAAGCAGGAAGAGGATATGGGGCCGGCCTTCCCCTCGGAAGCCGGCGGCATGGATGATGTGCCGTTCTAAGCCGGTCAGGAGCATTTCGCGCTGAAAAATAATATAACAGCTGCTCCGGCGGTATGCGTCTAAGCGCGATACCGCCCGCGACAAAGGCGCGGCGGGAACGTTGCCTCCGGTGGCGCGAAGCGAAGCGCGGTCCTCAGGCGAGCCTTCGGGCCTTACGAATGAGGACAGCGGCGAGAAGCGCCTTTCCCAAGCATTAAATGTCATAAAGGAAATCTGCCCATGCGCGTGCCTCAGCTCAAGCTTAATCGCGGCGATAATTCAAACTTTACCGATGTTCCCCTGTGGACTTCCCACCTGTGGATACCTCTTGACGGCCACAAAGCGGTGGTCAAGAAAGGCGACCGCGTGGCCGCGCGGCAAACCGTGGCCGTGCACCACGATTTGCTGGTGGGCGACATGCACGCCCCGGCCGCCGGCAGCGTTGAAGAGGTGCGGCCCAAGGCTGTCATCATTGCCCAGGATCCGCCCAAGCCCGAGGATCACCTTGAGGATCTT
>JAVBRZ010000143.1:0-2908 GCA_031547425.1 Desulfovibrionaceae bacterium | reverse complement strand
ATTTTCACTTAAAATATAATCATTGGCCGGGAAAGCGACAATACTTTTAGCAATCTGTTGCTGTAAAGTTTGGCGCGCCAATCTCCTGGCAAGGAAGGTTTCCATCCGCCGTTGTTTTACGCGGGGTTTGAAACCTCCCGGCGGCATTTCCCGGATGACCGCCGGGAGGATAGGGGGGTAGTCGCTTGGCCGCTTAGGCCGGGACTCCTTGCCCGGTCCGGCCCGTTGCGGTCTGCAGTAAGAGAGTATGTACGTTGCGGGGGGCTGTCTATTGTGAAATTGTTAACAAGTGTGAAAAGATGTAAATCCGGGCCGCCCCGGCCGCCGGATTCGGTCTGTTTTTTGCAAAAAAAAATAACTGAGGCCGAGGGAAATTTGACGCCGCAACGCGGCGGCGTCCGGCGGCGGAGCGCAAAAGCAGGAACGCCGCACACTACGGGGAGAAGAAAGCATGCACTATCTGGCTGTCTGCGCAATTGTGAAAGACGAGGACCTTTACCTGCGGGAGTGGGCGGCCTATCACGCCTTGCTCGGGGTGGAGCATTTTTATATTTACGACAACGGCAGCGCCAACAACCAGGCGCGTTGCCTGGAAGGGTTCGACGCCGAGCGCTTCACGTTTATTTCCTGGCCCGGGCGGGAAATGCAGATGCCCGCCTACAACCACTGCCTTGCGAACTTTGGGCGCGATTGCCGCTGGGTCGCCTTCATTGATGTGGATGAATTCATCTGTCCCATGCAGGATGACGGTATCCCCGCGCTGCTGGGCGAATATGAGGACTACGCCGGGCTGGCCGTGCCCTGGCAGACGTTCGGCTCAGGCGGCCACTTGCGGCGGCCGGCCGGCCTGACGGTCGAGAACTTTCGGCAAACTCTGCCTGAGGAGCTGGACGCGCGCTATAATGTCATTAAATGCATCGTGGACCCGGCCCGCACGGTGAAGGCCGTTGACCCGCACCGGGTGTTGCCCAAAATCGGCGAATATGTGGTTTCCGAAGACCATAACCCCATTCCGCGCAGCGCCAGCCGCGTGATCCGCCATGCGGAGAAAGTGCGGATCAATCACTACTTTTATCGTTCCCAGGAAGAGTTTGAGGCCAAGCTGGCCCGGGGCCGGGCCGACCGTGCTGACCCCGGCTCCCGTTACGCTTACGAAATGTTTCACAGCCAGGCCCGTGAGGCAGTGGTTCCGGACAACGCCATCGGGCGTTTTGTGGCGGGCTTGCGGGCTGTGGTGGATAACCCCGGCCTTTTGCCGCCCGTTTGCGGCTGCACGGTGCAGTTTCATGAACTTGTGGGGAGAATGGCGGCTCTGGCCGCGCAGGGAAATTTCGCCCGGGCCGAGGGGCTTTTGTGCGCCACAGCGGAATCCAGCAAGCATTTGCCCGATTTCTGGGTCATGCGCGCCATGTTCGCCCGCCAGGCCGGGCGCCCTGAGCGCGCCCTGCGTTTCGCCTACAAGGCCTTGTATTATGCCGAACAGCCGGAATGCTATTGGGAAGTGTTCCAGAGCCGCGTGGCCCTGGGGCAAATGGAAGACGCCCGCAAAACCTTGCGCTGCATGCAAACCTTTGTGCGCGGCTTGAACGCCGGCCCTAAACCCACGGCCGGGGCCTGGCGGACCCGCATTGACGAGGCGCAAAAAAGATACTTTGCCGCGCCCTCCGGGGAGGGGGCGCATCCCCCCAATAAGGCCAAGCCCGACAAGGACTCAGGCCGGGCGGGGGATTTTGGGAGGGGCGGGGAATCCGCCTAGAGCATTTTAACTTTGAAATGTTACACGCTGCGCTGCTCGCTTGCGGGCGTCTGCCGGCGCATCCGCCAGAGCATTTTCCTTAATATATGATAATATATAATTTAAATGTTAAAATGCTCTAATCCAGCAAATCCGCGTCGGCCGGGATGATGTCCCAGTGGATTTTGCCCCGGCTTTTTTTCTGTTTGCGCAAGAGCACATACAGGGCGCCCGCGCCGCCGTGTTTGGGCAGGGCGGTGCAAAAGGCCAGGATGACGTATTTGAAGGGGGGCTGGGTGAACCAGGTTTGCAGGCGCTCGCGCAAAATGCCCGCGCGGCCGGGCGAGTTGAGGCCCCGGCCCGGCACCACCAGCACGCAACGCAGGCCCTTGTGGTAAGCGGAGCGGAAAAAGCCCACCAGGGCTTCCCAGGCCTGGGCGGCATTGAGCCCGTGCAGGTCAAGGTGGGCCTCGCTGCTGAATTCGCCGGCCTTCATTTTGTTGATGACCTGCGAATCAAGCCCCACAATGTGGCCTTGCAAATATTCATCAGTAAATTCCAGGGAAAATTCCACCTTGCCGTCCAGGAAATCGCGCAGGGGATCAGCGGCCGGCATCTGGCCAACGGCCGGGCGGGCCGGGGGCGGCAGGGGCACGTCGCGGCCTTTGCCGCCCATGCCGCGCACTCCGTTCATGGCGCTGGCGAACAATTCCGCATCCGTGTTCGCGGCTTCGGCGGCAGTGGCGGCGTCTTCCAGCCAGGCCTCGGGTATGGCGGCCTGGCGGGCCGGGGCGGCTTTAAGGGGCGAGGCGGCTTGCAACCCGGCGCGCGGGACGGGCGGCGGTGGCGCGGCTGTTTTGGCCGCGCGGGGTTCGGCATTTTGGGCCGCGCCCGGGCGAGGCGGCGCGGATTTTTCCCGTTGTTGGGGCAGGCCCTTGGCCTGGGCCTTGAGCGCGGCGAAAGCGCCGAGTTCGCCCAAGGTCGCGGCCGCGCTTTCGGCTTCCGCTCCGGCCGGGCGGAAGGACGCAAAGCGGTCGGGCATGGGGGCCGCGCCCGGCGCGGTTCCGGCCGGGGCGGGCTTGGCAGGGAGCGGCGCGCAAGGTGTTTCGCCTGAAAGCAAGGCCGCGCTCTCCTCATCCGGCAAAAGGGGTGCTCCCGGCTCCGGCGCGCGCT
>JAVBRZ010000093.1:0-3026 GCA_031547425.1 Desulfovibrionaceae bacterium | reverse complement strand
AGAGCGCGCCCACGCCCCGTACCCCGCCCCCGCGGCGCCACACCAGCTACCCCCCCCCGGCCCGGGGGCCGCGCCCCGGGGGCAAATTGGACTATGCGGCAATTTTTGGGAAACAGCGCGATTTGTTTCGCCTCATAGGAGGTTTGTCCAGTGGCCGGGGCGTCCCAGACCACAGCCTCCAGGTCCAAATGCTCACCGGCGCGGGAGCGGCAGGTCACCAGGCAGCGCCTGCTTCCGCCCGGGTTCAGATCAATGAAGAGCAGGGGCAGTTCAGCTCTGGGATCATAGGGGGCGTTGAGCATGCCTGCCAGGCAGGCCTCCAGGGTTGGAAAGTTTTGGGCGGCATAGCCGCTTAAGTGTTCCATGGCCTGATTCCAGAGCAGCAGGCGGCCGGTTTCCCGGTCAAAAGCGACGGTGGGCGAGGGCAGATAGAGCAGCGCCGCCAGGCCTGGCGGAAGAGATCCGGCCCCGGACGGTTCGGAGAAAGGCACGGCGCCGGCGGCGGGGGTAGCATTCATGGCATCTTTCATTTTCAAAAACCACAGTGTATGACTTCACCTATAATATGCCGCGATAAACATCAATACGCGGCGAGAGGAGCAGCGTATGAATAATAGTGTGCTTATGGCGGAAATGACTTGGGCTGAATACCAGGCGGCAATTGACGCCGGCGCGGTGTGTTTTTTGCCGGTAGGCTCTTTGGAGCAGCACGGCTACCATATGTGTCTTAATGTGGATACGCTTTTGCCCACCGCCGTGTGCGAAAAGACGGCCCGCGCGGTGAACGGCGTGGTTGTGCCGTGCGTGCAGTACGGCTATAAATCCCAGCAGCGCTCGGGCGGAGGCAATTATTATCCGGGCACGGTTTCATTGGATGCGGACAACCTGGTGGGGGCCATTCGGGATATTTTACGCGAGATTATCCGGCACGGCGCCCGCAAGATTGTGCTGGTCAGCGGTCATTATGAAAACAATATGTTCATGCTTGAGGGCATTGATCTGGCGCGGCGCGACGCCGAGGCCAGAGGCGTTAACGACGTGCTGATCATGATGCTTTCCTATTGGGATTTCCTCAATGATCCCGACGTGATCGCCACCCTGTATCCCGACGGTCTGCCCGGTTGGGACGTGGAGCATGCGGGCCTGTTTGAAACTTCGCTCATGCTGCACTTGTATCCGCATTTGGTGGATTTGGACAGAGCCGTGCAGCATCCCCCGGCCAAATTCCCCGCCTATGACATGTTTCCTCCTCATAAGGAATGGACGCCCGCGCCCGGCACCTTGTCTTCGCCCCAGGGCTCCACAGCGGAAAAAGGGGAGTTGATTCTTAAAACTTGCGTTGACGGCATTGTGGCTGTGGTCAGGAAAGAATTTAAGGTTTGACGGGTTGCTTTTATGTGGAATGGAGGCAACTTTTTTCTTGGCTTGAACGGGTTGGAGGATTTGAGGTCAAACCTATTAATTTGAGGAGAAACATATGAAGAAGCTGGTTTATCTGTTTATTGCAGTGTTTGTGTTTTCTCTGGCGCTGGGCGCAGCTCCGCTCAAAGCCGCTGAGTATAACTGGAAGCTTGCCCACGAAGAACTGCCCGGCGGTTTCATGGATGCGATAGCCACCGAGTTTGCGAAGCGTTTGGCCGATAAATCCAATGGCCGCATTGAACTCGGGATTTTCCATTCCGGCACCCTGGGCTCGCATGAAGATATGGTCGAGCTTGTGCAAAACAATGCCATCCAGTTCAACTTCGCGGACATAGGCCACGTGGGCACCATGGTTAATGAAGCCCAGGCCATGTTGCTGCACTATATTTTTCCCAGAGACTCCGACGCCTCGGCTTACGTGCTGCAGCAGGGCGCCTTCCGCGATGTGCTCGACCCCTTGTTTCGGGCAAAGCATATTGAACCCCTGGCTTATTACTCCGAAGGCTGGAATGTATGGACTTCCAATAAGCCCCTGCATACGCCCGAAGACTTTAAAGGCCTTAAATTTAGAACCATGGCCTCGCGCCTGATTGTGGACAATTATAAAGCTTATGGGGCCAACCCCACCCCGGTGCCCTGGAGCGAAGTTTATTCCGGACTGCAACTCAACATGATCGAAGGCCAGGAAAACCCCACCTTCCTGATTCACGACTTTAAAATCTATGAAGTGCAGAAGTATATCACTTTCGGCTATACCGCGCCGTTTATCCTGACCTTGATTACCAACGCCGAGCTTTTTGCCGGGCTGCCTGAAGATATTCAGAAGATCGTCAAAGAGACCGCCACGGAACTCGTGCCGTACGGGTTTACCTGGGCGGAGGAGTTCAACAAAAGGCAGCTGGACGCCATGATCAAAGCCCGTGCGGACCTGGTGGTGGAATATCTGACTGATGATGAAATTGTTGTGTTTGAAAAATTGGCCAAGCCCGTGCGCAATGTTTTCCTGGAAATGGCCCCGGAGCATGGGCCTGCCGTGCTGGAAGCGTTGGAAAACGATATCAAGGCCGCGCGGAATAAATAAGCCTAAACAACGGATAAACAAAAACCCGGGCCCGGCGCAAGCCTGTCCGGGTTTTTCATTAGCGGGCGTCTTGTTGAAGCGGTAGGGCTGTGTTAAAATTTATTTTTGACAATTGATGACCTTGATAAGTTGTGCAGCAGGAAAAATATGGTCGCCAAACAGATGCAAGAGCGAAAGGGCACGGTTTCTTCGCAAAGCGGGCAGAACACTGCGCTCTTGCGTTCAGCCGTGACCGGGCCTGAGCGGCGAGCCGCTTTGTGCATTGCTGTCCTGGGCGCGCTCGGGCTGTGGCTGGGCTTTCCCAATCCCCTGTTTCAAGCGCCTGTGTTGGCGCTGCTTTATCCCCTGGCTTTGTCGGAACTGGGCCGCCGGGCCTTCTCCTGGCGACGCGCTTTCCGAAACGGGCTTGGTTGCGGCATCCTGGGCTGCGGGGCCTGCTTGTATTGGATCAGCGTGCCCATTCATGATTTCGGCTATCTGCCCTGGGCTGTAGCCGTGCCTACTGCCGCGTCGCTTGGTTGTT
>JAVBRZ010000192.1:0-3702 GCA_031547425.1 Desulfovibrionaceae bacterium | reverse complement strand
CCAGGTTGGTGGAGGCTTCGGCCGTGGCGATAATATAAAATACAGCCACGCCCAACGGCGCATGCGGCAGGGACACATCCACGATTTCGGCGCCCAGAGCGCGGGCCGCGTCCACAGCGGCCCGCGCGCGGGCGCGGGTGTCCGGGCACAGGCCGTCCTGCCAAAATTCCTTGGGCAGGCCCAGGCGCACACCTCTCAAATCCGCGTCGGCAAGCCGCGCAACATAATCCGGAACGGGCGTCGGGGTGCAGGTGGCATCACGCGCGTCATAGGCGGCAATCACGCCAAGCATGCGGGCCGCGTCTTCCACGCTGCGGGTCAGGCAGCCGATCTGGTCCAGAGAAGAGGCAAAAGCCACCGCGCCATAACGGGATACCCGGCCATAGGTGGGCTTTAAGCCCACGCAGCCACAGAATGAGGCGGGCTGCCGGATGGATCCGCCAGTGTCCGTACCCAAAGCGCCAAAAGCCTGCCCGGCGGCAATGCCGGACGCCGCGCCGCCTGAAGAGCCGCCCGGCACACAATCAAGGCTGAAAGGATTGCGGCAGGGGCCGAAATAAGAATGCTCCGTGCTTGAACCCATGGCGAATTCATCCATGTTGCTTTTGGCAATAACCACGGCCCCGGCCTTCTTCAACTGATCCACCACCCAGGCGTCATAGAAAGGCGTAAAATTTTCCAGCATGCGCGAAGCGCAGGTGGTTTTAAGGCCCTTTGTCGCAATGCAGTCTTTAACCGTAATCGGCACGCCCCACAAGGGACGGGAAGGGTCCGGTCCGGCCTGATCCAAAGTCCGCGCTTCGCTGATGGCGTCTTCACCGCGCACGCTGATGCAGGCGTTAAGTTCAGGCTCCGTGGCCGCAATGCGTTCCAGACAGGCGCGAACCGTTTCCTCGCTGGATGCCTCTTTACGCTGCAGCAAGGCGCTGATTTCCGTGAGAGTTTTCGTATATAAAGCAGACATGTGTTTATCCAATAAAATCTGAATTAAATTGATTATCGAACCTTAAACCACACGGGGCACGATATAAAATTGTCCGTCCTGCTCCGCGGCGTTGGCCAGAACATCCCCCCGCGTACAGGTGCGGCGGGCTTCGTCAGGCCGCAAGCGCTGTTCATGCGTCACCGGAGAATACATGGGCTCCACAGCCGCGGTATCCACAGTATTGAGACGTTCCATATAGCCCAGGATATCGCCGAACTGGGAGGACAAGCGCTCAACTTCCTCCGGCAGGGGGCACAGGCGGGCAAGTTTGGCCACCCGCTGCACTTCTTGTTTGCCAAGACTCATGAATAAAACTCCTTGATAAAATCCGACCATGGCAGCCGGTTAAAATCGTTGCGGATTTACCGGCTGCCCCGCATTCTGGCGGCATGCTGTTCGCGGATGCTTTGCAACAACGCCCGGAAGCGGTTGGGGTCCACCGGCGCAAAACTGGTTTGCGTGGGCGTGTACAGATAAAGAAGCTGTCGGCACAGGCCCGCGCCGTCCCACTGCATCTGGGCCATGCTCCAATTCATGCCCTGGGCCGAGGCAATGCGGTTGTTCAGCATTTCAGGCGTCCAGCCGCCAGTGCTCTCGGGGGTTCCCAGGCGCGAGGCGAAACGCACAAAGTCATAGCCCAAAGCTTCCCAGAAACTGGCCTGACCGGCCATAGCCGCCTGCAAGGACTGCTGGCCGGGCGTAGGAGAGGTGTAATTCCAGGCTGAAGGGAAAACGCCCAAATTGAAATACTGGGCATCCATGTTCTGTCCTTTGGAAAGGCCTTGCTCCCAAATGGTCGTGCCCAGAAGCACCTGGCGATCTTCCATGTGATAATGCAGATGTGCGGCCATGGCCGCTGCATTGGTCCAGGAGTCAGGCATGAAGACAGCATTGTAAGCGGGCTTGGGGTCCATGGGCGGATCGGTCTTGCGCACACCCAGGAAGCCGGCGGCCAGATTGTTCCAGGCTTCCTGGTTGCCGGCCGGGTAAATCTGGGTTTTAACCACAGACATGCCCATTTGCGTAGCCTGGGAGATAAAGGTGTCGTTCATGCGTTGGCCGTAATTGTCATCCGGAAACAAACTGCTCACGGCCACAATGCCCAGTGTATCGCGGCAAAAAGTCAGCACCGCGTCAACCTGGTCTTTGCTGCTGGTATAAAAACGCCAGGCCACACGGCCTTCGTCGCCGGAGTCCAGTTGCGGCAGGAAGGCGAACAGCGCCCGCCCGGGCAGCAACGCGCCGCTCTTGATCTGGGCGTAAGCCGTGCTCTGCAGAGGGCCGCCGATAATGGTTTCCTTGGGCAGGGCCGCCAGTTTCTGCGGCCAGCCTGGATCTTCGGTGTTAATAACCGTCAATTGCACGGTATAGTTGGAGCGGCCCAGTTCCTGCCGGGCCACATCGGCGCCGGCGGAAATTTTGGCGGAAATGGGGGCGAATGCGCCGCCCAAAGGCAAGAGTAAGGCCACTTGCTGCCCGGACCCCACCGGCAGGGTCAGCGAACTGACCGCCGGACCGCTGCCCGCGCCGCCCGCCTGACCTTCCGGCGCGGGAGGATTAAGCAGGGAGCGATCGGCCAGGAGGGCGGAGGCCTGCAACTGGGCAAGCAAACCCTGCCCGACCTGAGAAGACGCGGGATTGGCCAGCATGCGGAACGCGGTTTCCAGGCGGATCAAAATATAGGGGTAACCGGTGTTATTGGCGAGTTGAGCCTGGCCGTCCAGGTCGGTAAGCTGCTGGGTGGAGACCGTGCGCAGTTGCCCGGCCCAGCATCGTTCGGCCAAAGCTTTGTTGGATTGGTCAAGCAATTCGTACATCTGCCGGGCGTAGTCCAGAACGCGCCCCAACTCGGCGGTGGATTCATAGTGCAGGCACAGAAGCATGGCGCCTCTGTTTTTTAAAGCCACGTTGCGCTGCGACTGCAAAAGCTCCAAAGCGACCTGCCGGGCTTCCTGGCGAGGATACAAGGCATACGCCCCCAGCCAGGCATCCTGCCAGGCCACGGTGGTATCCACCGCCGGCTCCATCTCCAGCCACTTATTCAAAGCTGTGACCGCCAGGTGCGCATGCTGATTTTTAACCGCAGACCGGGCATAGTACTGCCAGGCCAGCAGCGTGTCCTCGCGGCCCAAATCCGGTCGGGAAGTCCATTCCGCGGCCAGGCGTTCGGCCGTTACATAATCGCCCATTTCATAGGCGGTCTTGGGGTCGGTGGGCACAGGCCGCTGCGGGGTGGTCGTGGCGGCCGTCGCGCTGGAGGATGAAGCCGCACTGCTGCTTGAAGAGGAACCGGCCGGTTTGATGATGGTTTTGCCGGGACAGCCGGCAAGCATGGCCGCTAAAATCAAAAACAGGCCTAAACGGACAGGCATGGAAACAAATTTTCTTACAAGGCCCTGGCTTGGGCTCATATATGTTTTCACCTTGGACCTCACGGGCTAGGTTAGAGATAAGAAAAAAATATAGCCGAAAACAGCCCGCAATGGCAACAGCAAAAAACGCGCGGGGCGGGACGCGTCAGAGCCTTTATCGCCTCTAGGGCCTGTTGATACTAATTGCATAATTGACAGAACTTCTGTATGGTCCTTCCATGAAACTGACAGAAGCACAATATACTTTGGTTAGGGACGCTCTTCCACGCCAGCGTGGAAATGTAAGCATGTCAAACGTTCAAGTGCTTAATGCCATTTTGTATGTTGCTGAAAATGGCTGCAAAT
>JAVBRZ010000160.1:0-18334 GCA_031547425.1 Desulfovibrionaceae bacterium | reverse complement strand
TAAAAGACAAAAAGCACAGCCTTTTATCATACACGTTCAGGCCGAAGCGGCCCGAACTAAAGACACGCTGCGCTGCTCGCTTGCGGGCGTCCGCCGGCGCATCCGCCAGAGCATTTTTCTTTAATATATAATTTAAATGTTAAAATGCTCTAATTTTCAGCGGTCTTGGCGCGGCCATGGGGCATGGCGCCAATTTCAGAACGCGGCCAAAAGCACGGCCTGAAAATGCCTGAATGCCGCAGTCCTGATTGTCAACGGGTCGCGCCGGCGGCAATATCGCCGTGCTGCGCTTCAAGGCGCGCATCCGCCTTGCCGTTGGAACTCTCCTGCCGCCAAGAGGAATCAAACAGTTTTGGAAAATAACTTGAAAAAGCGTTTTATGGCCATTCGACCGGCGAGGACCGGCGTACAGCGTCTTTAGATGTCGCTTGTCAGATAAGAACAACGGGCGCTGTTTATTAAAATAGGTATGTTTCATACATGGTTTATAGCCATTTTATACCTCTTGCTTTTGGATTAAGAGTGTGGCTAGCTAAAATAGCTCTGTTGTCCGCTTGTGTTTTTGGCAGCGCGGGAACACCGCCGCGCTGCGCATAAAAGCATTCGTGACAGGTTTTGAACCGCCCGGCGCGGTCGGGGTCGGCGCTTACAACCCTGCGGCGCCGGAAGAGGTTCGCAAGGAAGTGGTCCAGGTTATGGAGGAGATCAAATTCGGCAACATTAATCCTGCCGCCGTGCAATAGGCTGCACGCCCGGTTTGCCTCCGGGAAACGCCTTTTGCGTCGGCAAGATCGAATATCCGCGAGCTCTGTGGCGTTAAAGCGCGATCCCAAAGGAATTCGAAGAGGCGCGGCGTCCCCTCATGCCGGACGGCCGCCCCCAAAGGATATATTGCCGGGCGTAACGTGTTAACCTGAAACTGGAGGTTGTTATGGCTAGAGGAATTTTTATCCGTTCCGTAAAACTGATTGCGCTGCTGGCGCTGCCTCTGCTTGTGCTGGGGGGCTTTTCCCAGGCCAAGGCGGAGGATTTCAAGGCCGCCATCGTCATGCCCGGCGTGATCACCGACAAAAGCTTCAACCAAACCTGCTATGAAGGGGTTGTGAAAGCCAAGGAAAAGCTGGGCATTGAAATGGCCTACAGCGAAAAAGTGCCGCAACCCGACCAGGCCGAAGCCCTGGCCGATTACGCCCGTCGCGGCTATCAGCTGGTCATCGGCGCGGGCGGCGAGTTTCAGGACGCCGTGGACCGGGTGGCCAAAAGGTATCCCGACACCATGTTCATGGTCATCAACGGCACCACCCCGGACAAAAACGTGGCTGTGGCCCGTTTCCATTACGAAGCCCTGGCCTACACCCTGGGCTATATCGGCGGGAAAATGACCAAGAGCAACACCGGCGCCTTTATCGGCGCACAGCAGATCGCTTTCTCCATGCAGATGCTGCTGGGCTATGAAAACGGCTTCAAGGCCGCCAACCCGGGCGGCAAGGTCCTGGTGGCCTGGACCAACGACTGGGACGATATCGCCAAGGGTAAAGAAGCCGCGCTGACCGTTATCAGCCAGGGCGCGGACATGGTTTTCCCCACCATGGACAACGCCATTGTGGGCAGCTTCCAGGCTGTCAAGGAACAGGGCAAGCATGCGTTCGGCATTTACTATGACACCTACCCCGACTGGCCCGATATTATCCTGCAGTCCGCGGTCATGAAGTGGGACGCCGCCCTGGTGGATATGATCACCATCGCCAAAGAAGGCAAGCTGGAGGGCAAGGAATACATGGTCGGCTTTGACTCGCCCGACGCGGCCGGCATAGGCAGCTATGGCCCCGCCGTGCCTGAGGAAGTGCGCAAAGAAGTGGCCCAGATTATTGAAGACATCAAGTCCGGCAAGCTTAACCCCGCCGCCAAGTAATACCCGAGAAGCTGATAATTTAACCCTGCTACAGGATAAACCCCGAACCAGTGAACGGCCTTTGCGCCGTTCACTGTTTCGGTATAAAATATGGCTATTGAGGCGGTGGGGCTTGTATAACAACCGGCGATAAAAAGGGTGTTTTTGCATGGACCAGCATTCTGATCATCTATTGGAGATAGATCACATATCCAAGGTGTTCGGCGAATTCAAAGCTCTGGATAATGTATCTATCGGCGTAAAGGAGGGCACGGTGCACGCGCTTTTGGGCGAAAACGGCGCGGGCAAAACCACCCTCATGAACTGCCTGTACGGGCTTTATCATCCAGACGGCGGCCGCATCCTGCTGCACGGGGAGCCCGTGCGCATCAACTCCCCGCTTCAAGCCGTGGAGCTGGGCATCGGCATGATCCACCAGCACTTTATGCTGGTGGATACCCTTACAGTCACCGAAAACATCATCCTGGGCATGAAGGGCCTGGGCATAACCATGAATTTGCCCAAGCACGAAAAACGCATCCGGGAAATCAGCGAAGAATTCGGCTTTGAAGTCGACCCCAGCTTTGAAATCTGGCGGCTGCCCATGGGCATGCGCCAGCGCGTTGAAATCTTGAAGGCTCTGTATCGCGACGCCAAAGTCCTGATTCTCGACGAACCCACCTCGGTGCTGGCGCCCAAAGAAATCGACGCTTTGATGGAAGCCCTGGACCGTCTGAAAAAAGCGGGCAAGACCATCTTGTTCATTACCCACAAGCTGGAGGAAGTGTTCACAGCGGCGGACACCATTACCGTGCTGCGCCACGGCAGGGTCACGGCCGAAACAGCGGTTAAGGACACCAACCCCCGCGAGGTGGCCGGCATGATGGTGGGCCGCGATGTGGTCTTTAATTTTCAAAAACCGGAAGTGGCTATCGGCGATCCGGTGCTTGAAGTCAGCAATCTCTGCGCTTTTAATGATCGCGGCTTGCAGGCGCTGCATGACGTCAGCCTGACCGTGCATGCCGGTGAGGTTTACGGCATAGCCGGTGTTGACGGCAACGGGCAGCAGGAACTCGCCGAGGTGCTCACCGGCCTGCGCCGCTCTTCCGCCGGGCAGGTATTTATGGAAGGCGAGGACATCACCCATGTTCCGGTGGCCGACAGGCACCTGAACAGGGGCATGTCCTTTGTGCCCGAAGACCGGCAGACCATGGGCCTGGCCATGGATTTCAGCATCGCCAAAAACTGCATGTTGCGCGATTATTCCCGGCCGCCTTATTCCAAAAATACCCTGATCAATTTCAAGGTGACCAACGACATTGCCCTGGAGTGGCAACAAAAATACGATATCCGCATGCGCTCTCCAGCCCAGCACGCCCGGCACCTGTCCGGCGGCAACCAGCAGAAGCTGATTCTGGCCCGGGAAATTGAGTGCGGTCCCAAACTGATTATCGTCATGCAGCCGTGTAAGGGCTTGGACGTGGGCGCCATTGAAAAGGTGCAGAACACGCTCCTGTCCCAAAAAGCCGCGGGCAAGGCCATTTTGTATATTTCAACGGAGCTTGAGCATGTCATGGAAGTCTCTGACCGCATCGGCGTTATGTGCGCCGGCAAGATGGTGGGCGTGGTGAAACCTGAAGAGGCCACGCCTGAAATCATGGGCTCCCTGATGGCGGGGAGGTGTGTGGTATGAATGCGGTGCTGAGACTCATCCAAAGCGTTTATCTGCTGCGTTCTGTCTGGGCCGTGCTGCTGGCCCTGATTATCGGCGGTTTGCTCATCAGCACCACGGGCGCCAACCCGGTGGCCGCTTATAAAGCTTTGTTCGGCGGCGCTTTTCTGGATTATTACGGTTTTTCCGATACTCTGGTGAAGTTTTCGCCCATTGTGCTGGCGGGTCTTGCCGTGGCCATTCCCCTGCGCTCCAATTTGTACAACATCGGCGCGGAAGGGCAGATCTACATGGGAGGCTTGTTCGGCGCGGCTGCGGCCTTGTATCTGCCGGAAAGCCTGCCCGCCGGGCTGCACATAGTGTTGTGCACCCTGGCCGGCGCTCTGGGGGGCGGCCTCTGGGCGACCATTCCCGGTTACCTTAAAGCTTACCGCAATATCAACGAGGTCATTGTCACCCTGCTCATGAACTATGTGGCCATCAACCTGATCAGCTACTTTGCGGGCGGCCCCATGATGCAGCCGGGCGCGCCCTACCCCTATTCCAACGAAGTCAGCGAAGCTTTGTGGCTGCCGCATATCATGCCCGGCACCAACGCCCATTTGGGCGCGGCCGTGGGGCTGGTCATGTGCGTTGTGGCCTGGGCGGTCATGCGCTACACCACCATGGGCTTCCGCCTGGACCTTGTGGGCATGAGCCCGCCGGCGGCTCTGTATGCGGGCATCAACGTCAGGCGGCAAATCCTGATGACCATGTTCGTGGCCGGGGCCATGGCCGGCATGGGCGGGGCCTTTGAAGTCATCGGCTTAAGATACAGGCTTTATCACCTGTTCAGCCCCAACTACGGGGCCGACGGCATAGTCACCGCCTTCCTGGCCGGGCTCAACCCCATTCTGGTGCCGGTTTCAGCCCTGTTCCTCAGCGGCCTCAAGGCCGGGGCCCAGGTCATGCAACGGGCCATGGGCCTTGAGAGCACCATTGTGGAGGCCATTACCGGCCTGGTGGTCATTTTTGTGGCCGCCAGCCTGGCCTTCCGCTTTGATCCCCAATGGTGGCGGCTCAAGCTTAAAGGACGCCGGGAACTGAACGAACTCATCGGCGGGTCCGAGGACGAGCGGGAATCTGTTTAAGGTCGCCCGCGGATAAATACGGAGATAAAGTTTATGTTGGATATATTCTTAGATCCCAATACCCTGGCCGACTTTCTCAACTCAACCCTGCGCCTGGCCACGCCCCTGACCTTTGCCGCCATCGGCGGCTTATTTTGCGAACGCTCGGGCGTGTTCAACATCGCCCTGGAGGGTTGCATTTTAAGCGGCGCTCTGGGCGCGGCTTACGGCGCGTTCACTTTTGGCGATCCTGTGTCCGGGCTGGCCATCGGCATTGTTTGCGGCGCGGTTACCGGCCTGCTCCTGGCGGTCCTCGGGGTCTCCCTGGGCATTAACCAGATTGTGGCCGGCATCGCCATCAACATGCTTTCCCTGGGCATGACCTCGTTTTTTTCAAGGCTGCTGCTGCACGTTGAAGAAGGAGCCAGCCGCATCCTGCCGGGCTTCAAGGTCATTCCCATTCCGCTGCTTTCGGACATTCCCGTTATCGGGCCGGTGCTGTTCAAGCAGGATATCCTGGTCTATCTGCTTTACGCCACAGTAATCATCGGCTGGTGGTTTTTGTTCAAAACCCCGTGGGGCCTGGCCATCCGGGCCGTGGGGCAGTTTCCCAAGGCTGTGGACACCGCCGGCATGAGCGTGGAGAAAATCCGCTACCTGACCGTGATTTTCGGCTGCGCCCTGGCCAGTGTGGGCGGCTGCTACATCATCCTGTCCCAGGTGTTCATCTTCACAGAGCACATGAGCGCGGGCAAGGGGTTTATCGCCTTGGCCGCCCTGATTCTCGGGCGCTGGAACCCGGTGGGCGCTTTGCTTGCCTGCCTGCTGTTCGGTTTTTTTGAAGCCCTGCAGCTGCGCCTGCAATTCGCCAACCCCGATGTGCCGTACCAGATCTTTTCCATTCTGCCGTATCTGGCGTCCATCCTGGCTTTGGTGTTTTTTGTGACCATGCGCGCCCCGGCCGCTTCGGGCAAAAAGTACTACCGTTAGCGGTAAAATGCCGCGGGTGTTCATCCTGGTTCGGGATGAACGCCCGTTTGGGTCCGGCCGTTGCGCCGTGTAGTTTTTGTGAGCATTAATTTGGCGAAAGTTACATATTGTTTGGCCGGCCAAGCAGGCGCATGCTTGGGGCCGACAGCCGAAGGCCGGGACGCGGTCCCTGGTCCCGCCGGCTTAAGGAGGAAAGCAAATGGTTGAGAATATCCGCTTTGATAAAGGCAGACACCCGCGCGGTAAAATCGGCTTCGTGGTCCTGGCCATGGAGCAGACCGTTGAAGATGACGTGTTTGTGACCACTCCGGCCGGCGTGGGCGTGCATTTTACCCGCGTGCCCATGAGCAACCAAGTCACGGCCGAGACTCTGGCCGCCATGGCGCCCGGCATTGTTGACGCGGCCGCCTTGCTGCTGCCCCAGGGCAACCTCACGGTGCTCTGCTATACCTGCAATTCCGGCACCATGGTCATTGGCGAGCAAAAGGTCATGGCCGCCCTGAAAAGAGCCAACCCTGGCGCGGAAGCCACCACGGTCATGACCGGGGTCATCCGCGCCCTGCGCGCCCTCAAGGCCAAAAAGCTTATGGTGGTCACCCCTTATGTGGACGACGTCAATGTCCACGTCAGCCGCTTTCTTACGGAGCGCGGCTTTGAAATCGCGGCCCTGCACGGCATGGGCATCGAGGACAACTCGGACATTGACCGCATGGAGCCGGAATTTATCCGGGAATACGTGCGCGGTTTGGATGTTTCGGGCGTGGACGCCGTGGCCCTGGTCTGCGGCGCCATGCGCACCATGGATATTGTGGGCGCCTTGGAAGAAGATTTGGGCCTGCCGGTTATTGCCAGCAATCAGGCCATGATGTGGGACTGCCTGCGCCTGTGCGGCGTGGATGAGGATTTTCCCGCTTACGGCCGGATTTTTTCCCTGAAGACCGCGGCTCATAAAGAGGTTTGCTGAAATGAAAGCTATAGTGGTTGAAAACCCGGGCGGGCTGGATAAACTGGTTTTGCGCGATTTGCCCGCGCCCGTGCCCGGGCCGGACGATGTGCTTGTTTCCGTTGTTTACGCCGCCTGCAACTGGAGCGATTTGCAGAAACGCGAGGGCGTTTACCCCCATCCGGTTAAATACCCGGCCGTCATGGGCCTGGAAGTGTCCGGCCGGGTGGCGGCCGTGGGCCGCAAGGTTAAAGGCCTGGCCGTGGGCGACCGGGTGGCGGCCGTGACCGGGCCCGATCTTTTGGGCGGCTATGCGGAGTTGTGTTGTGTGCATAAAGACTATGTCATCAAACTGCCGGACAGCATCTGCCTGGCTCTGGGAGCGGCCTTTCCGGTCACCGGGCAGACCGCTTACCATCTTCTGCACACAGCTCACCATATCAAGCGTGGGGAAGTCATCGTCATCCACGCCATCAGCGGCGCCGTGGGCTCCATGACTCTGCAACTGGCGCTCAAGGCCGGGGCCAAGGTCATCGGCACGGTGGGCGGCCGGGATAAGGCCCGCCAGGCCCAGGTTCTGGGCGCGCACCTGGTTATTGACCGCTCCAGCGAAGATTTTGTGGAAGCGGTGCTGGACTTTACCTCCGGCCGGGGCGCGGATCTGGTCATCGACTCTTTGGGCGGCGATATCCTGCGCCGCAGTTTTGACGTGCTGCGGCCCTTTGGCCGGGTGATCAACATTGGCGAGGCCTCGGGCTACCCTGATTTTGATATCCGCCCCGTGCTCTACCAGCGCTCCACCTCCCTGGCCGGGTTTGAATTTCTGCACGCCGGCCCCGGGTCCCTGCGCTGGAAAAAAGGCGTGCGCACCCTGCTCAACGGCTTTGAGCAAGGCTGGCTGCACCTGCCGGTAGTGGCCCGCTTCCCCCTGGCCGAAGCGGCCAAAGCCCACGAACTTCTGGCCGGTCGTGGCGTACAGGGCAAAGTGCTGCTTGCGGTGAATGAGGATAAATAGCGCAGGCGAGGCGGGGTGAACAACCTATTGAAACATTACATCTAGAAGTCATTTTATAATTCTAGAAAAAATCATGAAAATTGTGCAATCAAGATTCATGAGCAAATGCCAGCGATTAACGGATGAGCAGTGGGCGGTTTTGGAGCCTCTCCTTACACATGCGCCTCCTTCAGCGCGCCGGAGATCGCCCGTCCACGATGACCGCTCTGTAATGAAAGGCACTTTATGGGTGCGCGCACTGGCGCCGCCAGAGCATTTCACTCTTGAAATGCTCTGGTCAAACAACTGGGACATTTCTCTGGTAAAGGGGCACAGATAAACAACCCGCCTTTTCTTCGCGAAGAAAAGGCGGGTTGTTTATTGAAAGGCGGGAAGGTTAATTCAGGCCCGCTTCCCAGTTGCCGGTCCCCTGCGGGGCAAGGGCCGCGTCCAGGGTGGGATTGGGTATGCCCATGGCCGCGTAAAGCACGGACAGGGCAATGAGGTAATCGGCCTGGGCTTGGGTGAGGGAGGCTTCGGACGCGCTCAGTTTGGCCTGGGCGTCCAGAAGGTCGGTATTGGTGCCCACTTGCGCCTCATAGCGGGCCAGGGCCACGCGATAGGCTTCCTTGGCCTGCGTCAGGCCGTATTGGGCCACTTTAATGCGCTTCCTGGCTTCGCTGATGTTCAGAAGGTAGGATTTGATTTCATAAGCCACTTCTTCATGCAGGGCGCTTTCATCAGCCCTGGCGCTGCTGACCAGATGCGCGGCCTGCTGCACGGCATAGAACGTCTGGCCCCACTCAAACAGGCTCCAGTCCGCCACCACGCCGATGTTCCACTGATGGTAGTCAGTGCCCATCCGCTCGCTGCCCGCCGCCTTGGGCGTGTCGCCCACGCTCTGGGTATTGAAGTAGCCGGTAATTTGCGGATAAAAATTGCTGGCCGCAATACGCTTGTCCTGCTTGGCCATTTCCACGGTTTTGGAGGCCATGAGCACATCGGGCCGCAAACGGTAGGCTGTGGTCAGGCACTGCTCCAGGGTGGCGTCAAAAGGTATGTAGTCGAGGCTTCCCACGTAGGTGATCGGCGCTTCCACCGGCAGGTTGAGCAGGGTGTTCATGCGCGCTTCCTGGACAGCCAGAGCGTTTTGGGCCTGCAGAAGCACGTTTTCGGCTTCAGAGGCGTCAACTTGGGCCTGGAGCACATCCAGGCGGGGGCGCAGGCCCACTTCATAAAAAGCCGTGGTCACCCGGAGCTGGTCCTGCAGGCGGGTCAGCGAGTCCTGGGCGCTGGTCACGTTTTCCCTGGCCTTGAGCAGGGTCATAAAGTTTTGCTGCACATCGGAGATGAGGTTCAACTCGGTGCTGAATTGGGCGGAGTTGTAATAATCGCGCTGCAGCGCGGCTTTCTGGTATTCAGCCAGCAGCCGGAAGCCGGTAAAAATAGCCTGGTTGACGGACACGGTCCAGGTATACAGGGAATCGTCCTGCTCAAAGCCCATGTAGCGGGGCGCGGGGTTGGTGTGTTCAAAGCCGTAGCTGGCGCTCAAGGCCGGGCCAAAAGCGCCGCGCGCGGATTTGCGTCCGCTTTCAGCGGCCAGGGCCTGTTCCCTGGATGATTCGAGGGTCTGGTTTTGCCCCAGGGCGTAGGCCACGGCCTGCCCCATATCCATTTCCACGAGCCCGGCGGCATTGGCGGTGACGCCGCCTCTGCCGGCCATGTCCTCGGCGCCGTCTTGAGCCAAAACCGGGGAGGCGCTCAGGAGAACCAAGCCCATAGCCAGGACCACCGCTTTGCGGGTTAAGCCAAAGTTCATGTTTTCCCTCATTTTCCAAATAAGATATCACTCATGCCGTTTTCACATATACATGTAATTAATACAATTTTCAAGGCGAGCCCGGATTATTTACAATTAATGTTCCTGTGCCGGCAGGGGCGGGGTGGCGTTATTTTTAACAATGTAGATATAGTATAGATATTTTCTAAAAAATATTGCCAACAAGCGGTCTCGGGCGTATGAAGAGTGCATAAAATAAGTCCTGGAAATATGGACGTCAGGCCGCGGCAGCGCATGCTTTGGAGCGGGTGGGCGTCTTTTGCCCGGCATCCGGCGGCAAAGGCCAAGTCTTTTTCCTTGAAATATCTGAAAAAGTGCTTTAGGCCCTGGGGACGCCCGCCGCGCCGGTGAAGTCGTTAAGCCATATATGCTTATTTCAATAAAATGGAGATGAAATGGACAGCAGTATTTTTTCCATGATTGCCCAGGCCACTTTGGGCGCGCAACTGGTCCTTGTGATCCTCATCCTCATGTCCATAGGCAGTTGGGCTCTCATGATTCAGAAGTACTTCCTGCTCAAACGGGCCAAAATTAAAGTCATTGACGGTATTGAGCGTTTCCAGAAAGCCAGGGATTTGCGTGAAGCCGTGCAGGTTATCGGTTCGGATCAGGTCTCCCCCCTTTACTATGTCACCGAACAGGGGGTGCAGGAGTTCAACCGCTTAAAGGAGTTGGGCAATACTCCGGATATCGTGGTGGATAACGTGCACCGGGCGTTGCGCCAGGGCGTGGGCACGGAAATGACGCGTCTCGCCGCCACGCTGACCTTCCTGGCCACCACGGCCAACACCGCGCCGTTTATCGGCTTGTTCGGCACTGTTTACGGCATCATGCACTCTTTCCACGCCATCGGGCAAATGAAGAGCGCGTCGCTGGGCACGGTGGCGCCGGGCATTTCCGAGGCCCTGGTGGCCACGGCCGTAGGCCTGTTTGTAGCCATTCCCGCCACTGTGGGCTACAACGCCTTTAACAGCGCTCTGGGAAAAATCGAAGTGGAACTTATGAATTACGCGGATATCTTTTTAAACCGCGTGCAGCGTGAAATAACCGCCACCCGCGCGCCCAACGCGGCCAAGCTTTAGGATCGCCGGCCATGCTTAAACCCGGGGACCGCAGAAACCTGGTTTCTGAAATCAACGTCACGCCGTTTGTGGACGTCATGCTCGTGCTCCTGATTATTTTCATGGTCACCGCGCCGATGATGACCCAGGGCATAGATGTGGATCTGCCTGAAACGCAGTCCGTGGAATCCTTGCCCACGGACAATGAGAACATGATTTTAAGCCTTCAGGCCGACGGCACCATTTACCTGGATGAATACAAAGTGCCCATTGACGAGTTGGAGGCCAAAGTCGCCCTTCTGGTCAAGGAGCAGAAAAAACAGCTCTTCCTCAAGGCCGACAAAGACGTTCCCTACGGCACGGTCATGGCTATCATGGGCCGCATCAAGGCCGCCGGCATCGAAAAGCTGGGCATGGTGGCGCAAACCATCAGTGACGATGAAGTGCGGCGCCCGCCCGCTGACGCCGCCACACCAGGAGACGGCGCCGCCCGGACCGGCGCCGGGCAGCCATAGGTTTTCAGCGCATGTCTTTTACCCGCAGTTGGCTTATCTCTGTTCTGCTTCATTGCGCCCTCCTGGTTTTTTTGCTGGTGGGCGGCGCGCTTGCGCCCAGAATTGAAATTCCCCCACCGTCATATCAGGTGGATTTGATCAGCCTGGCGGAACAAGGCGGCCGGGAAGGCCCCATAGTGCCTAAAGACGTGTCCGGTTCCAAGCCCACTACCGCGCCGGACGCCGGAACTGCCAAGCAGCCGGCGGAAGCGAAGGCGCCGGCCAGCACCGCCGTGCCCGTGCCTGAAAAGGCGCCGGATAAGCCCAAGGAAGAAAAGCCCAAGGTTGAGGAAAAGCCCAAACCCGAGGAAAAGCCTAAGCCTGAGGAAAAGCCCAAGGAAGAAAAACCTAAGGAACAGAAACCCAAGGAAGAAAAACCCAAGGAGCAGAAGCCCAAAGAGCAGAAGCCCAAAGATCTTGTGGCTGACGCTCTGGCCGCTGCCCAGAAGAGTTCGCAGAAAACCGAAAGGCCCCGGGCGGCCGGCGGCGATCAAGATATCGCCGATGCCATTTCCACCCTGCGCAACCAGGAAAGCCAGGACACTTTAAGCGGCGGCGGCGAAGGCACGGGCGAGGGCGCGGGCTACGGCGCCGGCGTGGGCATCGACGCCACGTACGGCACGGTGGTCACCGCGATCATCAAGAAAAACTGGACCTTCCCGGGCATGGCCGACCGCTCCAACTTAATGGCCGTGGTCCGGGTAACCTTATCTCCTTTGGGGGAAGTAACCGGCGCCAGTATTGAAAAATCCTCCGGCCGGGCCGATTTCGACGCTTCAATCCTGGCCGCCGTGCAACGTTCCAGCGGTCAGCTCCCTCCGCCTCCCAACCCTTCTTTGCAGGACTTGCGGCTTAATTTCTACGAAGCGGAATAAGCGCCCTCCCCCGGCGCGCTGGCGTCTCTTTTCCCAAATTTCGTTCAAAGCCAGCCCGTTACGCGCGGTCGGCAGAAGAGTCCTTGCCCGGGCATTTTATACAAGAAACACAGCTTTTATCGCACGCGTTCAGGCCGCTTCGGCCTGGACGAAAGGCGCGCGCTGTCAGCTGGCGAGCATCTTAACTTTTTCAAATCTAATATGCTCTAAAACAGCTTCACAATAGCTTTGCATATTTTCGAGGATGTTTTATAGTGCTTGCGGTTATCCTGAAATTTATGCACGGGCCGCGAACGGCTCTCAAGTGCAGGGTGTGCTCATGAGGAAGTTCCTTTCGTTTTCATTCCAGCATAAGGTCATTCTTGTCCTCGTGCTGTGCATGAACGTGCCTTTTTTGCTTACGGGCTATATGGCCAAAAATCTGACCGAAAGCACGATCCTGCGCGAAAAAGAAAATAAACTACTGGCCTTGGCCCAGGTGCTCAACGCCCGTCTTGATCCCGGCGGATATGAGGCCATTTTGCAGCGGGCCGGGGCCGAAAACGCGAGCCGGGAAGAAAAGATCCAGGTCTTGAACAAAGCCCTGAGGGAAGTCACCGACGAGGTGGGCCTGGCCACGCCCGGGCTGGGGGTCGGCTATTACTCGCAAGATCTGGACGCCATCCTTACTTACGGTCCTTCGGATTCTTTTGGCGGCAATGTGGGCAAATCCATCCCGTCCGACCACCCCGGCCGCATTGTCATGCGCACCAATATGCCCCTGGCCAAATTCGGGACCATGGTGCGCGGCGATATTTTGAACGCCATGCAGCCCATTGAGCGGGGCGGCAGAGTTATCGGCTATATTTGGGCCAACGAACTGACCACGGACATCAGTGAGCAGCTCCGAAGCATGGCGCGCAACATTTTTCTGGTCATGCTGCTGTGCTTCGCATTTACGGTGGGCATTCTGATTCTGCTGTCGCGGCGGACCATTCGGGATGTGGACCGCATCATCAAAGGCGTGCGCGAAATGCGTTCCGACCTTTCCAGACGCATACCCGAGGCCGGGGGAGAGTTGGGTGAAGTGGCCAGGAGCATCAACGCCATGGCTGAAGACATTGGCAAGGCCAATGAGGAAACCGGCCGGGCCGTGTCCGTGCTGCAGAGCGTTATGGCCAATGTGGACGCGGCCATCTATGTTTCCGACCCGCGAACCAGGGCCCTGGTCTATGCCAATGAATATTTGTGCAAGCTGCTCGGGCATAAAGAACTTTCAGGGCGGCTCTGCCACGAAGTTTTGCAGGACAACCCCGAGCCCTGCGCATTTTGCCGGCAGAAGAATCTTTTTGATGAACGGGGTGAGCCCATATTTGAGCCCGTGCATTGGGAAATGCACAATGACCTTGTCAACCGCGATTTTTTGGTCACAGACCGCCTGGTTACCTGGCACGACGGCAGGCTGCTGCATATGGGGGTGGCCACTGACGTTACGGAACGCAACGCCCTGGAGGTGGCCGAGGCCGCCAACCGCGCGCAGCGGGATTTTTTGGCCCGCATGAGCCATGAGTTGCGCACGCCCATGAACGGAGTGTTGGGCATGACCCATCTGGCCATGCAGGCTGACCCGCCCCCGGCGCAACTGGATTATTTGAAAAAAATTCAGGCCTCCGCCGCGCTGCTTTTGGGCATCATTAATGATATTCTTGACTTCTCGCGCATAGAAGCCGGCAAGTTGGCCATGGAAAAGCGCACCTTCAGTCTGCATGAAATGGTGGAAAATATTCGCGAGCTCATTTTGCCCCGCACCGCTGAAAAGCATCTGGAGTTTGGCATCAGCATGGAGGATTCCGTGCCTGAATATGCGGTGGGCGACGGCCTGCGCCTGTCGCAGGTCTTGCTCAATCTTTTGGGCAATGCCGCCAAATTCACCTCCCACGGTTTTGTTTCCCTGCATATTGCCGCGGAAACCAGGCATTCAGGCTTGTTGCGGCTTAATTGCGAAGTCAGGGATTCCGGCATCGGCATGACCCAGGAGCAGCAAAAGGGCCTGTTCAAGCCGTTCTCTCAGGCGGATATTTCCACTTCCCGCAAATTCGGAGGCACGGGCCTGGGGCTGTCCATCAGCAAAGCCCTGGTGGAGCTCATGGGCGGCGCCATAAGCGTAAGCAGCGAGGCGGGCAAAGGCAGCGAGTTTTCTTTTTTTGTGGACCTCGAACCCGTGACCGAAACAACAAAACTAGAAAAGGAACAGGAAAAGTTTTGGGAAAACGCCCGGTATGACAATTGTAAAATTTTGCTGGTGGAAGACAATGAGATCAACCAGGAAATAGCCCGCACCATCCTTGAGGGTCTGGGCGCTTATGTGGATGTTGCGGACAACGGCGAAGAGGGCGTGAACGCCTTTTTGAACAAGAATTACGACCTGATTTTCATGGACGTGCGCATGCCCATTCTGGACGGCCTGGAAGCCACTCGCCGCATCCGGGCCAGCAACAAGCACGATGCCGTGACCGTGCCCATCATCGCCATGACCGCCAACGCCATGCACGAAGACAGGCAAGCCACCAAATGCGCGGGCATGGATGGGCACGTGGCCAAACCCATAGATATCAGTGAACTGAAAAGCGTTTTATACCAGTGGCTCAAAAGAAGCGTTGCGCCGCGCCAGGTAAGGTGACGGCTGGGAAACACGCTTTGGCGGTAGTTACGCGTATTTTGCCGGATAAGTTTTAGGGCATTTGACACTTGAAATAATACATTTGGCAAATGCTCCGGCGGGATGCAGCAAAGCGCAATACCGCCCGCAAGCGAGCAGCGTAGCGTGTCTTTAGTTCAGGCCGCTTCGGCCTGAACGTGTATGATAAAAGGCTATGTTTTTTGTCTTTTAAATGCTGCAGATGGTGTAACATTTCAAAGTTAAAATGCTCTAAGTGCTATAAAAAGGGCCGCCGCATCTTAAGATGCGGCGGCCCTTATGGTTATGCCCGAACAAAAGGGGGCTACGCGGCGTCCGGGTCCGGCTCCATATTCAGGGGGATGGGCGGATTTATCTTCTGGGTAAGCAGGGAAACCACAACCATGAAGACCAGCGAGATCAGGGGCCCGCCAATGGTGAAGTAATACCAGCCTTCCAGCGGGGTGCCGATGCCTTCCAAAGAAAAGCCGTTGAGCATGCCCGAGCCTATGATGCGGTAAGCGGCTCCGGCCAGGAGTCCGGCTATGGCCCCAAAGCCGTTGCCCCTGCTCCAGTAAAGGCCCAGAGTCAACGGAATGAACAGGCAGGACATAATCAGGTCAAATCCCAGGGCCAGCAGCAGATAGGCCGAGGGCAGACCGATGGCGATGAGCGTGGACAAAACGCCCAGGACCAGGATGACTACCCGCGAGGTTTGCATCAGGCCGTGAGAGCTCATGGTGGGGACGAAAATGTCGTGAATCAGGTTTTTGGAGACCACGCCGGCCAGGGCGATATTGGCCGTGGCCGCGGCCGACATGACCGCCGCCAGCACCGCGCCCAGAAAGACAATGACCAGAGGTGTGGGCATGGTTTTTTGGAAAACCAGGGGGATAAGCAGTTCAGGGTCCTGCTCAATGATGGCCGGGTCAATGTCCACGGTCTGCATCAGCTGCATGGCCGCGAAAGTAAGAATGGCGACCACGATCAGAACGATGAAGTAAATGATGCAGGCTCCGAAGGCGGAGTTGCGCGCTGTTTTGGGCGATTTGGCGGAAAAGGCGCGCTGCATCAGGTCAGGGCTGGCAATGGAGCCCAGGCCGATAATCATCATGGTGGCGATCCAGGGCAGCCAGGCGTGGATGGAGGTTTTGTCCGCCGGGAACAATTGCAGTTTTTCAGGCGGAATGGCGGCCACAAAGGTATCCCAGCCGCCGGCCATGTTCACGGCCACCGGAGCCAGAATGAACAGGCTCAAAGTCACGATGCTCACCTGGATGATGTCGGTCAGGCACACGGCCCAGAGGCCGCCCAGGATGGTATAGGTACAAATTACAAACATGGAGATAATGATCCAGTGCTCGAGCTGCCAGCCCACCAGGCTGGTGCCTATTTTGGCGAAAGCGATCACCTGCACCGCGATCCAGATCACAAAGGTGAAGCCCATGAGCACGGTGGCCAGGATGCCGGCGTTGCGGCCGTAGCGGATATAATAGAAGTCACCCAAAGAAAGCAGCTTCAGGCGCCACAGCCGGCGCATGTAAAAGAGCCCCGCCAGGAGCAGGCACATGCCGGCCCCGATTTCCAAAAGAAAACCGTATTGCAGTTCATCGCTCCAGATGCCGTAGCCCACAAGCAGCCCGGGACAGGCCACGATAATGGCGCCGCCCAGCCAGCAGGCGGTCAGGGTGCCGGTGTTGAAAAACATGCCAAAGGATCTGCCGCCGACTAGAAAGTCTTCAGCCCCTTTGTTTTTATTGCGCATCAAGTAGCCCACAAGAATCATGCCGCAAAAATAACAGCATATCCCTATAATAACGCCCGTGTTCGCAATCATAACGCCTCCTTACTGCTCAACGGCAAAGGTTCAGCAATCTCTTGCCTTGTCTTTAAAATAAATGTTGTGCCCGATTAAAAATTACCTTGTGCTCTCCTGTTTCAGGCGGCTGCCCTGTCAATAATTTTTACTAAGTATATTCTTGACGCAAAAAAGCATAAAACGCAACACAAAGCTTGCGAGGGTGGTCTTTGCCGTGAGAGCGCATTTTCCGTGCCGGCCGCCTTGAAAACTGCCAGGCTCGTCCAGGCAAAAACCCGGCAATATATTCGCCCCCCAAATCAGGGTTGGAGTTTGCTTAGAAAGGTCATCCCTGCTATGAAACAGAAGGTTTGGCGTGGGAATTCCATTTTTTAATTCTAACTTTGCGGCAAGGAGTGAAGCATGAGGCATCTTGTGATTATCGGCGGCGGGCCGGGCGGCTATGCCGCCGCGTTTGCGGCGGCCAAAAAAGGCCTGAGGGTCACGCTCATTGAGCGGGAAGGCATTGGCGGCACCTGCCTTAACGGGGGCTGCAGTCCCACCAAGACCTTGAAAGCCGTTGCGGAAAAGCTGGAATGTTTTCATCAGGCCGCGCAATTCGGCATCAAGCTCGCGACCGCGCCCGAGCTTGACTGGCCCGCGGTGGGCGCCCGCCTTGGCAAAGTAAAGGAAACTCTGCGCGGCGGCCTGTCCAAAACCTGCGCGGGCCTGGGGGTGGAGCTCATTTCCGGCCGGGGCAAGCTTTTGCCGGGCCTGGGCGTGGCGGTAACCCTGGCCGACGGTTCGCAGCGCGAGCTGCAAGCCGACGCCATTATCCTGGCCACGGGCTCGCGTCCCGCCGGCCTGCCGGGGCTGGCCATTGACGGTGAAGGGATTTTATCCAGCGACCACGCCTTGCGCCTGGAAAAGCTGCCCCAAAAATTGATTATCGTGGGCGGCGGGGTCATCGGCTGCGAATTTGCCTGCATTTTCCGCACTTTTGGCGTGGAAGTGCATATTGTGGAAGGCATGGACCGCATCCTGCCCCTGCCCGGCGTGGACAGCGCCATGTCCCGCGTGTTGTTCCGGGAAATGAAAAAAATGAAAATCAGCATGCACCTGGGCGCCACAGTGAGCAAAGTCACGCCCGGACCCGGCGGCGGTGTTGTTGCGGAACTCGGCCCTTCGCCTTTTATTGAAGGAGACCCGCCCGCCCCCCTGCCCGAAACCCTGGAGGGAGATTGCCTGCTCCTGACCGTGGGCCGCGCGCCCAATACCGACGACCTGGGCCTGGCCGAAGCCGGGGTAAACCAGGACAATCGGGGCTGGATCACGGTGGACGCGCGGATGCGCACCTCCGCCTCCAACATCTACGCCATCGGCGACGTGCTTGGCCCCAAGCACGTTATGCTCGCCCACGTGGCCTCCTTTGAAGGCGAAGTGGCCGTGCGCAACATTCTGGGCGAAGAAAAGCCCATGGCTTACAATGTTGTGCCCTCGGCCATCTTCACCATGCCGGAAGTGGGCAGCGTGGGCCTGTCCGAAGAAGAGGCCGCGGCTAAAGGCTTCAATGCCCGCAGCGGCTCCCTGCTGGTCCGCGAATTGGGTAAAGCCCAGGCCGCCGCTGAAATCGCCGGCGAATTCAAACTCATTGTCGACGCGGCCACGGATAAAATCTTGGGCGCGCACATTATAGGGCCGCACGCCACGGAGCTTATCGCTGAAATGGGCCTGGCCCTGGCCGGCGGCGCCACTGTGGCCGACATCGCCCGCACCATCCACGCCCATCCCACCTTGGCCGAAGGCTGGCACGAACTGGCCATGGGCCTGGAGGCGGATAAATAACGCCTCCGGCGGCCGGGAGGGGGGCTTCCGCGCCCCCCTCCCGGACCTCCCCCGCGCCAGGGGATGATCCCCTGGACCCCGATTGTCAAGGGATATTCACAATAGT
>JAVBRZ010000046.1:0-9337 GCA_031547425.1 Desulfovibrionaceae bacterium | reverse complement strand
CCTATTTCATCATCAACCTTGAAGCGAAAAAACGAGATTTATGACAGTGGCAAGGCAATGAGGCAAAAGCCGACGACGGCGTAGTTGTGCTACGGTGAGCAGGGTTTTGCCTCATTAACCCGGCCAATGGCATAAAGACCGCTTTTGCAGCCAAAGTTGATTATGAGATAGGTTCTAATGTTGCAGCTTAAGCCCCCGCAACTTTTCCAGGCGGGGGTCAAGGTCGTCGGACCGGCAGGAGCAGGGGCCGGCATTCAGGTTTTGCCCGCAATTGCGACACAGGCCTCTGCAGTCAGGCTTGCACAGCACTTTTTCAGGCAAGGCCAGGATAAATTCCTCCCAAAGCAGGGCCACGAGATTTATTTCAGCGCCGCGCCCTTCGGGAGACAGACGCATGACTTCCTCGTCCACTTCCGCATCCAGAATCATAAAATCGTGCTCACCAGCCCGGTTGACGGCCCGGTCATGATCGCTTTCAGTGCGTTGGCGGCCTTTGCTGTGCGCTTTGCCCGGCGCGATTTCATGGAGCCTGGCGGTGGGTTCGGCGGGCATGGGCTCAAACTCTTCAAAAGTTTGCTCAACCTGGATTATGGCTTCTTCGGCGCAACGTGAACAAGGGATGGATACGCTGCCGGCGAGAGTGCCGCGCACCAGGCAACCGTTGTCCTGGGGCAACACCTGGACAGACCCGCGCAATGGGGTATTTAAAGTATAGGGCAGATTGAACTCTTGAAAAAATTTTTCCCATAAGGCGGGGTCGTCGAGTTCATAAGTTGCGCCGCCGGCGGGGATATCTTTGACCGGAAACCAATTGTCGTGCACGAAAACCTCCTGGACAGCGGGACACGGCCAGATACGCGCGGCATCACACGCCTTCCCGACAGGCAGACATTTAGCCGGGAAAGGATTGCTTTGTCAAGAAAGTGATTGCCTTTTTCCGCGCAAGGCGGTACAAGTGCCCGCTTGGGGCGTGTTGTAAGATTTAGTTCGCCCGGTGTTTAACTGAAATTATGTTACGGAGGCTTCCGTTATGGCTATGGAATGTATGTTTTGCGGCAAAAGTCCCAGCGTGGGCAATAAGGTCAGCCACTCTAATATCAAGACCAAGCGCCGCTTTGAGCCCAATTTGCAAAATTCCCGGCACCAGCTGGACTCCGGTGAAGTTGTGACTGTGCGCGTGTGCACGCGCTGCCTGCGCAACGGCTATGTGCGCAAGCCCGTGGCCCGGCAGGAGCAGGCTTCCGCCTAAACGCGCTTGTTTTGGCGGGCTTTGAGTTTTTTCAGACAAGCAAGCTTATTTTCCCTTGAGCAAGACGGCTAACGGCCGCCCATTGCTTGGGGGAAGGAGAAAAATATGGCAGTTCAACAAAATAAGAAATCCGCGTCCCGTAAGGGGATGCGCCGTTCCCATCACCGCGTGGCCGTGCCTAATGTGGTTTATTGCTCTTGTGGCGAAGCGGTGCTTCCGCACCGGGCCTGCGACAAGTGCGGCTCATACAAGGGACGTTCTGTTTTAAAAGTCGCGGAATAAGGCGCCACAGTGTCCAAAGACATTGTCATTGCGGTGGACGCCATGGGCGGCGACCATGGCCCGAGCGTTGTTGTGCCCGGGGCGGTGGACGCGGCCCGGGAAATAGGCATTTCTCTCGCCCTGGTGGGGGACGAGGCCGGCATCTACGTCGAGTTGGAAAAGCTCAATTGTTCCGATGTTTCCGTGCATGTGGTGCATGCCGCCCAGGTGGCGGAAATGCAGGATAAGCCCTCAGAGGTGCTGCGTCGCAAAAAGGACGCTTCCATTCAGGTGGCTTGTCGTTTGGTGCGCGAAGGCTCGGCGCACGGCCTGGTCAGCCCCGGCCACTCCGGCGCCACGGTTGCCTGCGGCATGTTTGTGGTCGGCCGCATTGAAGGTGTGGACCGTCCGGCGCTGGCTTCATTCATGCCCACGGAAAACGACCCCATGGTCCTTCTGGATGTTGGCGCCACTGTGGACTGTAAGCCGCACAATCTTTTTCAATTCGGCCTTATGGGCGATGCCGTGGCCAAAGCGCTGCTGGGCATTGAAAAGCCCGGCATAGGCCTTTTGTCCATCGGCGAAGAAGAGGGCAAGGGCAACATCCAGGTCAAGGAAGCCTACGAGCTGTTTAAAATGGCTCAAAATATCAACTTCCTCGGTAACGCCGAAGGCCGCGACATATTTACCGGCCAGGTGGATGTGGTGGTTTGTGACGGCTTTGTGGGCACTGTGGTCCTCAAACTTTCGGAAGGACTTGGGTCTTCATTGGCGCGCCTACTTAAACGGGAGCTGCTTTCCGCCGGACCTGTCGCCAAAATGGGCACGTTCTTGGCCAAGGGAGCGCTCAAGCGTTTCGCCAGATTCGTGGACTATGCCGACTACGGCGGCGCGCCGCTGCTCGGTCTCAAAGGCATCATCATGGTTTGCCACGGCTCGTCCAACCAACGGGCTATCTATACCGCGGTCAAGCAGGCCGGCACATTTGTGGAAAAAAAGACCAATCAACTGCTGGTGGAAAGCATCAGCGCTTACGAAGAACTCACCCGCTACAGCAGTGCCGCGCAATGATACGGGCCTGTTAGCGGGTCTTGCGCGGAAATTGTTGTTGTCTTTTGCCTGGCGGTTTTCGATCAATCTATCAAAGGGGGTTGCTGATGGCTGGAAATCTTTGCCGCATAAACGGCATGGGCGCGTATGCCCCGTTTCGGGTCATTGATAACGCATATCTTGCGACCCTGGTGGACACCAACGACGAATGGATTGTTTCCCGAACCGGCATCAAGGAGCGCCGCATGGTCGCTCCGGATGAGTCCTGTTCGGATCTGGCCCTGGCCGCCGCCAAAGAAGCCCTCAGCCGTTCCGGCATTGCCAGGGAGCACATCACGCATGTTGTTTTAGCCACTTGCACGGGCGACTGCGTTTTTCCCAGTACGGCTTCCATTGTGGCGCACAAACTGGGCCTCAAAGATGTGCCCGCCTTTGACATCAGCGCGGCTTGCGCCGGATTTTTGTACGGTCTGGAAATAGCGCGCGGCTTTGCGGCTCAGGCGCCGGATGCTTGTGTGTTATTGCTTGCCGCTGAAGTTTTGACCGCCCGCTGCAACTGGCAGGACCGCAGCACTTGCGTATTGTTCGGTGACGGCGGGGGCGCCTGCCTGGTTACCGGCTCCGGTTTCCCGCGCGGGCAGGGGCTTAACGCGGAGCTTACAGACATCATTACCAGGGCAGACGGCGCTTATACCGAGCTTCTGTATATTCGGGCCGGCGGGTCTTCGCAGCCCTATAAAGCCGGCGACATCATCGGCGACGAATACTTCATCCACATGGACGGCCGCGAGGTATACAAGCACGCGGTCCGCAACATGACCGGCGTCAGTCGGGAAATCCTTGCGCGGAACGGTTTTTCCGGCGGGGATATCGACCTGGTCATTCCCCACCAGGCCAATCAGCGCATTATTGAAGCTGTGGCGGCCCGTCTGGGCGTGCCTGAAGAGCGCGTGTTCATGAACGTGCACGCTTACGGCAATACTTCGGCCGCCTCCATTCCGCTGGCCTTATACGAAGCGGAAAATGAAGGCCGTCTCCAGCCGGGCATGAACGTGCTCATTACCACATTCGGGGCCGGTTTGGCCTGGGCCGCGGCGTTATTGAGAATTCTGTAATTTTCCTTCCGTTTCTTCGGGCTATTTCCAATCAATCATTTTGATTGGCGCGGAGTCACGCTCCACAGTGCGGTAGTAGGAAAAAGCCGGGTAGCCGAACAACATGGCGTAACCCAGGGTATAATTATCCGGAATGCCCAGCCTGGGAAGCAGATCTGGCAGCATATCTTTGAGCGCCCAATAAAGCAGACCGCACCACACGGTGCCCACTCCCTTGGTTTGGGCCATCAGTTCAAAATAAGACAGAAAAATAAAGGGATCCTGGGCCACGCAGGATGCATCCGCGGCGTTGGAGACCAGCAAGAAATGCGGCGCGTTTCTGAAAATCAGATCGCGGCCTTCTTCTTTCCACGAGCGGGCGGCCAGCCTGAAGAGGCTGGGCCGGCGCTCGTCAGGCAGCGCATGGCGCTCGACCAATTCATCAAGGCGGGAATAGACTTCGTTTTTAAAAGCCCGCACGCTTTCTCGTTTATCCAGCATCGTGAGCAGCAGTTTTTGCGAGTTTGTGCCTGTGGGCGCATGAGAGGCGATGTCGAGCAGCTCTTTGATCAGCGAGGGGTCCACGTCTTTATCTTTATAGTGGCGCACGGAACGCCGCCCTTTAATTAAAGTTTCCAGGCGCGGAGGGGTGGGCATGTTGTCCTGCAGCGGGGTGGAGCCGGAAGGGTGCCGGCCGAGCACGGAAATGGCCCCTTGCGGGCAAACAGCCAGGCAATGTCCGCAACGCAGGCACTTGTCCTCGTTGCTGACTACAGGATAATCATCATGCAGGCTGATGATGCCGTGCGGGCAATCACGCGCGCACAAGCCGCAGGAAATGCACAGATCTTGCTGCACATGAAAGGATATCATGCTTAGTCTCCTTGATGGGTGGGCTGAAAATTTTTAATGGCCGCCCCGCATTAATTTATCAATCAATTCTCCGGCTCTGGTCACGCCCCGGTCCGCACTGATGCGGGCCCAGTATAGGGCCTTTGCGTAATCAAGGGTTATCCCCTGCCCGGCGGCATAGCACAGCGCCAGGTTATAGGCCGCTCCCGGATGCCCGGCCTCGGCTGCGGTCAGGTAGTACTGCGCGGCTTTGCGGTAGTCCCTTTTTACGCCGTCTCCCTGGTCATAAATGGTTCCCAGCAGGAAGACGGCGTCGGTATTGCCCGTTGCCGCGGCTCGTTCATACCAGTGCACGGACAAGTAGATATTTTTATTCACCAATATTCCGGCCCGATAAATTTGCCCCAGGGCCAGCATGCTGCGCACCTGGCCTTGATTGGCGGCGCGTGTATACCAACGGATGGCTTCCTGCCCGTTTTGGGGCGTGCCCACGCCATGGGCGTACAGCCCGGCTAAAGTTTGGGCCGCCTCAGGCAGGCCGAGCTCCGCGGCTTTGTGGTAAAGCTCGACAGCCTTTACTTCATCCTTGGGCACCCCTTTGCCGGCGGCATAGCGTGTGCCCAGGTTAAACAGGGCTCTGGCGTGATTTTGCTCAGCGGCTTTGCCATACCAGTAAAGGGCTTGCATGTCGTTTTGCAATACCCCGTCGCCGCGACTGAACGCCACGGCCAGGTTGTATTGGGCGTCGGCCAATCCGGCGTTGGCGGCTATGGCGTATGCGTCCACAGCTTTGGCCAGATCCTGGGGCAGGCAGTCGCCCGTGTCGTAGCAACGGCCAAGGATATAATCGGCCCAGGGATTGCCGGCTGCGGAGGCGTGAGAAAGCAGGGACACAGCTTCCGGGCAGTTCTTTTCAACTCCCCGGCCGTAAAGATAGGCCAAACCCAGGGCGTAGAGGCCGTCTGGATGGTTTTTGCCGGCCAGGGGGCGCGCCATATCAACGGCGGCGGCATAATTTTTCTGCGCTTTGGGATTTTCCAAAATGACAGCCGCCCAAACCGCCTGGGCGCGAGAATTGCCGGCTTGAGCGCCGGTGTACAATTCCTCAGGAGGAAGCTCGCGCAAGTGCACACGCTGCTGCTGGGCGCAGCCGGAAAATAGGATGCAGCAGAGCAGCGCCGGCAAAAGCAAAGTCAGGGTTTTGTTTATGCGTGAATGTCGCTGAACCGGAGTAAGCGGGGCGTCAGAGTCGGACTGCGAATATAAATAAAAAACACCGCGCGGCATGGGCCGTATTCCCTCGGCTAAAGGTAAAGCGCCCGGACCTGAATCCGGGCTGTTATGAATGGCAAAGTGTAAATCTTGATTTATTTTTGAGCAAGAGAAAGGTGATGAACATAAGTGGTTTGCGAGAAGAGTAGAGAGCTTGTGGCCGGCCTCCGCCGCGGGCGGACTGCGCTCACTTGATATCCCCGTTAAAAGAGCAGTGAAAAGCGCCGTTGCAGGGATCAATGCGAATGACGGCGTCGGCGTTTTCCAGCAGGCTCTCTTTAACAGGCACGTCCAGATGGACAAGATAGACCTGCGCGCCGGACTGGCGGGCAAAGTCCATGGCCGGGATAAAGTCCGAGTCAGAAGTGATGAGCACGATTTTATCCACAATGCCCTGTTGGGAAAGCCAGGCGATGTCCAGGCCGATATTGATATCCACCTGCTTTTGCTGAAAGGTGGGCTGCAGGTCGTCGCTCTTGATCAGGCGGCCTTCATCAATGATCCGTTTCAAAGACTCGTCGGACAGGCGCCAGCCGCTGAATTTCAGTTCCCCGGCCCGCACCTGGAAAAAATTGCGGTGGGCCAGGTTGCCTAGAAAGGTGGGAGTGGCGGTGTAGTCCGTGCTTTCGCCGGTGATGGGATTGTGCAGAGTGCCGGCAAAAGGGCGGCAGTCATAGTAATATATCCTGAATAGATAGTCTCCTTTAAGCAGGGGAGAGTTCATGATCCGGTCTAGACAGAGGGTTTCCACATAGTCGGCGGAAGGGTAGCGGCCGTTGTGTATTTGGCGGTGCCTGGCGCGCAGGAATGCGCCGTCGATGAGAATAGCTACTTTCATGTTTAAATTCCGTGCTTAAAGATGTATAATGCGAAAAACGATAACGCAGCCGCTGCTGCGCAACCTAAAGGAAACAAAACAAAAAGTGATTGAGAAAAAAGGCGGCACCACGCGCTTGAATCCTTATCCGCAGCGTTGCGGCTTTGAGGATCTCGCCCGCGATATGGGGATATATAGCCTGTATATCAGAAAAGGCAAATAAAAAATTATAAATGGGATGGGCAGTTTGGGAAAGGCTATAAAAAGGTTGGGAGAGAAGGTGAGTTTTGCGGCTATAGTATGTGGAGCATCTGGGTGCTCTGGAAAAAATATTTTCGGCAGGCGGTCATGCGCCGCGAATTTGGAGCATTTCACACCTGAAAATAATATTTTTGATAAATGCTTTGGCAGCATGCGGCAAAGCGTGCAAACAGGCCCGGCATATCTGGTCGAAACTTCGTAAAGGCCGAGGAGGCCCTTAGGGTCGCTTGTCGGAGAAAATAATAAGATTACGCGCAATTTCACGCACTTCGGAGGACAGTGCATCAAACTCATCATCCCGGGCAAAGAAGAACAAAGTCAGCACGCCTTCCTTGGTATAGAAAGGGATGCTCAGCAATTTGCCGTTGAAATCAAGAGTGGTGGTCACTCCGTTAATAAACAGAGGCGTGTTGTGGCGCAGTTCATCCGCACCCAGGAAAGTTACGTCTGTGGCCAGGCCCGTTTGTTTGGCCATTTGTGATTTGCTCACAGTGTCTTTGGCTTCATCCAGGTATAGCTGATTGTACCCCGCGATTTCGCCGGGGCGGATGCCCTCGGCCACACGGGAAAAGAGCAGCAGCAGCACGGGGGGGATGGGCGCGGTGCTGGCTTTGCTGAAGCCCGCGCTGAGAACAGTGGGCAGGGTGTCCTTGGCGGCGAAGAGCTCGGCCTGGGTGTTATACAGCCCCACGAGCATGGGGTTTAAATCGGTCCAGTCCTGCGGCAGGCGAAGCTCATAGCCTATCTGGGAGTTGACTTCCGAGCGCTCGATAATGGGGGCGTCCTCGGCCTGTGCAACGGAATTCCAGCTCGGAATTGAGAAAAGAAGGCCGATGATTATTAGAATATTAAGTGCTGCTTTCATATCTGCCCGCCGCGTTATTGTCTGGGTGCTCCCGTGCCGGGGCCCTGTCTGTTCATGAAGTCCTTGCTTAAGCCCCGTTGCCCGTCGCGTTTTTCCTGTAAAATTCTGCGCATGCGGTCCGTGGCGCTGCGCGTGTCGCGCCTGGCCCTATCCGTGAGCTCCTTGCTGCGGCGCAGCATATCCTGCTGGTCCGCCTGTCCATATTGCATATTTTTGGCTGCGGCCATGTTTGTGGCGCTTCCTATGCAAATTAAGCATGCACAGCTGATGAGCGCGAATTTTTTAAACATGGCGCGAAGTATAGGTGCAAATCAGGTCTAAAGTCAATTCAGGCCCGCCGTTTCATTTCGCGACGGGCCTGAATAATATTTTCGGGGCGTGCAGTGTGCGGCTTTGCCTACAACGACGCGCCCACCATGTTCAGCAGGCGGACCAACTGGTGGGTGAAGCCGGCTTCGTTGTCATACCAGATAAGCAACTGGAGCATGCGTTTATCCATAACCGCAGTGCACAGGGAATCGACCACGCCGCCGTGTGTGTCGCCCGTGTAGTCGATGGATACCAGTGGTTCCTCGGAAACGCCCAAGCTCCCCTTCATCGCGGGCACGGCCGCTTTAAGCGCGCTATTGACTTCTTCTTTGCTGGCGTCGCGTTCCAGTTCATAGACAACGTCGACCATGGAGACCACCGGCGTGGGCACACGCACGGAAATGCCGTCCATCTTGCCTTTGAGTTCGGGAATGACCAACCCGGTGGCCCGCGCCGCGCCGGTGCTGGTGGGGATCATGGACATGGCCGCGGCTCTGCCCCGGCGCAGGTCTTTGTCTGAGCCGTCCAGGATGCGCTGGCCCATGGTATAGGAGTGGATGGTGGTCATCAGGCCGTGCTTGATGCCGAAATTGTCGAGAATGACCTTAGTGGCCGGGGCCAGGCAGTTGGTGGTGCAGGATGCGGCCGAGATGACCTGGTGTTCTTCGGGATTGTAAGCTTCTTCGTTGACGCCCATGACGATGGTCACGTCCGGATTTTTACCCGGAGCGGAAATGATCACTTTTTTGGCGCCGCAGGCGAGGTGCCCGGCCAGGTCGTCACGCTGGGTGATTTTGCCGGTGGTTTCCACCACAATATCCACGTTGCGGGAGCCCCAGTCCCATTCATTGTTGGGGCGGCGGGTCACGGGAATATGTTTGCCGCCCACGATCAGACCGCCGTCGTCATAGCTGACTTCCTTTTCATAACGGCCGTAAACCGAGTCGTATTTAAGCAGATGGGCCAGAGTGGAGTTGTCGGCCCGGGCGTTAATGACCACCAGGTCCAGGTTGGGATTGTCCTGCAAGAGGCAGAGCAGGTAACGTCCGATGCGTCCAAAGCCGTTGATGCCGATTTTAATAGCCACGTCTTGCTTCCTCCGGTGAATAGCAATGTAAAGTGTGCCCGCAGGGGAGCGCGCTTACAAGGCGCAAAATTTTGGCCACTCCCGTACGGCAGCGGCTTTATATCCTAAATTTTGCGATTAGGCCAGAGGAAATAAAAAGACTTAGAACTTATTTCATAAAAAGCGGTTGGGCGCCGGGAGCGGCCGCGCCCGGTTCAGAGCGCGGCCGGCGGTTATTTTG
>JAVBRZ010000106.1:0-3150 GCA_031547425.1 Desulfovibrionaceae bacterium | reverse complement strand
AACACAAGGGTGTAAGTGTCGGGGCTGACGCCCAGTTCGCCAAGCCGGATTTGCAGGTGCTTAGTGAACGAGTGCTGGACCGTGTGGGCGCGCGGCGTATCCTGCCCAAGGCCTGTTTTCTGCTCACGGCCGGGATTTTTTGTTTTGCCTGGGCGCCCGGGCTTATGGGCCTCGTGGTCGCCCAGGTGCTGGTGGCGGCCGGGGCCTCCTTCGGTTTTGTGGGCGCGGGGTTTATGAGCCGGATGTGGTTCAGCCCCAGGCTATACGGGGTCATGTTTTCCCTGGCCCAGTTTTTAGTGTCCTTTTTCGCCTTTATCTGCCAGCAAAGCCTGGCCCGGGGGCTGGAAGATTTGCCCTACGCCTGGGTGCTCAGCGGTCTGGGCATGGTGGGGGCGGCGTTGCTGCTGGCCATGCTGCTGTGTCTGCGCGACCCGCCGGCGGCCTCCGGGGCCGGGCGTCTTACCGGAACTTTGCCTGTGCTGCTCAAGTGTCTGTTGCAGGGCGTGGGCAAAGTGCTGCTCATGCCCGGCATTGCGCGCATTATCCTCATTGGCGCGGCATCTTTCGGGGCCATGCTTTCCTTAAGCGCGGTGTGGGGGCCGCGTTTGCTCATCGCCCACGGCCTCGACCCGGAAGCGGCCGGTTCGGCCGTGTCCCTGGGCTGGCTGGGCCTGGGACTGGGCGCGCCGGTGATTGCCTGGTGGGCGCAGCGTTTTAACCAGGACAAGGCCATGATTATGTTTGGCCTGGCCCTGCAGGCTCTGTGCGTCAGCTTGCTGTTGTTCAACAGCACCGGCGCGCCCTGGCTGTGCTCTTTGCTGATGTTTTTCTGGGGCGCGGGCGCCGGGGCCAACCTGCTGCCGTTTGTGCTGGCCGCGCGATGCGCCGGCGCGGCGCACACCGGTACGGCCATGGCCCTGGTCAACTGCGGGCAGTTCATTGCCGGGGGACTTCTGGTCTACATCCCCGGCCGCCTGCTCGACGCCGGTCTGGACCTAAGCCTTGCCGAAGCCCTGCTTATTTTGCCCGCCTCGTTGCTGGCCACGCTGGTGCTGTGTTTCAGGTTGAAAGTGATTGAGTGCCGGATGTGACGTAAACGGGGAGGGGAATGGCGAGGGAAAAGCGGCCGCGCGGGGAGGAAGCTGCTTTCAAGGCGATCCCTTGTTGATGGGGGAGTATGGCATTTATCAAAAATATCGTTTCAAGCATGAAATGCTTTGAGGCATATCAATTTCAAAAACAGTCACAGCCTGCCCCAGTATTTCCACCTTGTTATCGACAAGATTTACTTTCATTTGCCCTGTCCGCATTGACAGCTGCTTGGAGGTAAAACTTGTTTTGCGCAACGCCCCGGGCCAATAAGGAGCCAAAATGCAATTGGCCGCTCCGGTCACAGAGTCTTCAGTAATGCCATATTTCGGGTTGCAAAAAACTCTGACCACAAAATCGTAGCCCGGCGAGTCCGCCACCGCGCTTACAGCTGTTAAAGCAGAGAGCTCCTTTTCTCTGATGGCTTCAAAATCAGGAGACGCGTTCAAAACTTCCTTTTCACTCCCAACTCTTACGACAATCCAGCCGTTTTCGCTTTTATACGCCTCCAAGGCGTTGACGCCCATGATGTTGTTAATTTGCGCCAAATTATCGATTCTCGTAAGTTCATAGGCGGGAAAAAGCATCTTTATCCAGCCGTTTTTCAAAGAAACCCTTAGAGCATTTTAACATTTAAATTATATATTAAGGAAAAATGCTCTGGCGGATGCGCCGGCAGACGCCCGCAAGCGAGCAGCGCGGCGTATCTTTAGTTCAGGCCGCTTCGGCCTGAACGTGTATGATAAAAGGCTGTGTTTTTTGTCTTTTAAATGCTGCAGATGGTGTAACCTTTCAAAGTTAAAATGCTCTAAAGTGGATTCTTGAGCCCTGAGCGCAAGCTATCGGTGGGAGCGCTTAACCCCAACTCGTACAAAATGTGCGCGCCGGCCAGCGTCGCGTGCCCGCAAAGAGGGACTTCGCGGGTGGGGGTAAAGTAACGTATATTGAATATGCCAGGACCCCCGGCCTCTATAAACGCGGTTTCCGGCAAGTTTATTCCAGCGGCAATGGCCAGCATGGCTTCAGCGTCGGGAAACCTGTCCAGAATGCACACGCCGGCCGGGTTTCCCTTGAATGGTGTGTCGGTGAAGGAGTCCACCTGGTATAATTTCATGCTATTGGCTTTGCTCCACGCTGGCTCGTTCCTGCAAATCCTCTTCCGAAAGATTATACAGCGCATCCAGAAAGTTAACCTGCAACGAGCCCGGCCCGGCCGACTTCTCCGCCGCCAGGCCCCCGGCCGCGCTCATGATGGCCATGCCGGCCACGCCGGCCGTGAGCAGGGAGTCGGCCGCCCCGGCACAGGCCGCCACTATGGCCGAAGCCGTGCAGCCCAGGCCCGTGACTTTTTGCATCATGGGGTGGCCGCCGCGTACCAGCCAGGTGCTTTGCCCGTTGGTGATGATGTCGCGCTCGCCGCTGACCACCACAGTGCATTTGCGCTTGGCGGCCAGGCCTTCGGCCGCGCCCAGGGCTTCCGCGCCGCCCCGGCTGTCCACGCCGTGGGTGCGGCTGTTGCGGCCGCACACGGCCAGAATTTCCGAGGCATTGCCCCGCACCACGGTGCGCGGGCCGGCAAACTCGACGAGGGCCAGGGCCAGTTGGGTGCGCATGGAGCTGGCGCCCGCGCCCACCGGGTCCACAACCACGGGCAGGTTTCTGCGGGCCGCGTATTTGGCGGCGCGCAGCATGGTCGCGCCCCATTCCTCGGACAGGGTGCCGATATTGAGGACCAGGGCCGAGGCGAGGTCCAGGAGGTCCTCCAACTCCGCCCCGGCGTGGGCCATGATGGGCGAAGCGCCCAGGGCCAGCAGGGCGTTGGCCGTGTTGTTCATGACCACAAAGTTGGTGATGTTGTGCACCAGGGGCGAGGCGGCCCGGATTTTACAAACAATATTCCAAATCAGATGCGTATCCATCCGCAAATAAACTCCGTATTTAAATTGAGATTGATAAAATAATAGGGTCATGACTAGCAGAGAGGATTTTCTCTTAGCAGTCTGAGGACGATTTTGTATATGTCCTCACCCCTGTTGTTAAACCTAAATTCGCATTCCTTCA
>JAVBRZ010000004.1:0-2899 GCA_031547425.1 Desulfovibrionaceae bacterium | reverse complement strand
AACACAGCCTTTTATCATACACGTTCAGGCCGAAGCGGCCTGAACTAAAGACACGCTGCGCTGCTCGCTTGCGGGCGTCTGCCGGCGCATCCGCCAGAGCATTTTTCCTTAATATATAATTTAAATGTTAAAATGCTCTAGTGTTTGAAAGAACGCTGCCCGGTAAAGACCATGGCCACCTGGGGCACGGCTTCGTTAACCGCGGCAATGACTTCATGATCGCGCAGGGAACCGCCGGGCTGGGCAATGGCGGAAACGCCCTGTGCAATGGCCGTATCCACACCGTCGCGGAAGGGGAAAAAGCCGTCGGACACCAGGGCCGTGCCGCGCAGGCCCCCTTTGGCTTCTGTGGTCCGGGCCTCAATATCCGCAAATTTGGTGGCCAGGGAGGAATCATCCTGGCTTTTGCGCTTAAGTTCATACAGGGACAGGCCCAGTTCGTTAAAAGCCAGGTTGTCGGCATACTTGGTATAAGCCTTGTGAATGGCCAGTTCCACGCAGCCCACCCGGTCCTGCTCCCCGGTGCCGATGGCCACTGTGGCCCCGTCTTTGACAAAAATCACGGAGTTGGAAGTCACCCCGGCCTCCACCGACCAGGCAAAGACCAAATCGTCGGCCTCTTCCCTCGTGGGCGCGCGGGCGATCACGGTCACGCCGTCTTTCTCCGCCTTGGCCGGAATAAAATCCGCCGCCGTGCGGATGCGGCTGACAAAAGATTGCTGCAGGATCAACCCGCCGTCGCACAGAGATTTGATATCCAAAAACGGCGCGCCGGCGAGTTCGCCAAGGCGGCCCAGGCCCGGCAGATTAAGAATGCGCAGATTTTTACGCTGTTTTAAAATGTCCACCACCCCGTCCTCAAACTCGGGGGCGGCCACCACTTCAAAATAAGCGCTGTTGATAATTTCCGCGGCCTCGCGGCTAAGGGCCCTGTTGACCACCACAGCTCCGCCGAACGCGGCGATGCGGTCGCCGTTGTACGCCTTGTGCAGGGCATCGTGGATGGAGGAGCGTGACCAGGCCGCACCGCAGGGATTATTGTGCTTCAAGATCAACGCGGCCGGGCGATCGCTGAGATATTGCAGGATGTTGGCCCCGTTGTCCACGTCTGTAAAGTTGATTTTGCTGGGGTGTTTGCCCGCCTGAAGCATGTGTTTTTCATTTACGGCCGAAACCAGGCCTTTGCCCGGGCCTCGCCAAATGAGGCCGCCCAGGTGGATTTCGCCCCGCTCCAGTTCATAGAGCGCCGCCGGCTGATCCGGGTTTTCACCATAGCGCAGCCCCAAGGTTTCGCCTTCTAAGCGCCATACGCGCTTGCGAAAGCGCAGCTCTTCTTCGCCCAGGCGCAAACTCAGAGTGTCTGGAAAAATATCCGTCTGAATGGTCCGGTACATATCCTTAAGTTGGGCCATGGCTTGCTCCGGCATAAAAAAATATAGTGATCTGAAGACAAAGCGATATAACACAAGCCAGACCGGTGCGCAATTTCCCCAGTGGAAAAATTCTAAAATGCCGTCCCCGGCCCGCCGCAAGGCGGTTCGCCGCTCGCGGCCGATTTTGCAATCACTTTCTGTTGCCGGAAGCGAATTTTACGCTTATGGTGGGCCGGTGGGCATAAAAAAACGCCAGGCTGGCGCCCGGCGTTTTATAGATGTTTCATTTAAGTTGGCGCTGTTTAAGGAGACCAGGCAGTGGAACGCATGCTGCAAAAAATAGCCAAACAATTGTGCGGCCTTGATGAAGCCTCGCTCATGGAGCTGTGGGAGCGTTATTCCCGTAAGGTCGCCCGGTTCGAACCCTCCCGCGAATGGGAAGAAGCGGCCATCGTTTTAACCCTGATTCAGGGCATGCGCTGGAAAAACCAGCTTTTCAACCATCACTGGTCCGAGTCTCTGAAAGCCAATCCCAACCCGCTGCAACCCAACCAGCTCCCGGTCTTTTCCCTGCACAAACCGGAAGAGGGCGGGTCACAAGCCGGAACCGCTCCGTCCGCTCCCTCCGGCGTTGATCGCCAGGAGCGGGGCAAGGTGCTCAGCTTCAGGCCGGTCAAGAACGACTAGGCCGTTAAGCACATAGTAATAATAGCGCACATTTTCCACAAAATTGACCGCCTCCCTGCCCCGGCAGGCGCCGTACTTGGCCCGGGCCGCGTATTCGCCCCCGGTCAGAAGCGGAAACACGTTTTTCACATTGCCCCACGAGCCGCCGTCGCCTTTAAGGCGTTCGGCCAGGGCCACGGCATCCTGCAAATGGGCCGGACCCTGGTTATAGGCGGCCAAGGCTAAAAACCAACGGTCCCAGAAGGGCATGTCGTATGCGGCCAGAGAATCCCACAATTTGCGCAAATAGCGGGCTCCACCGTAAATGCTGCTGATCGGGTCGGCCCGGTTAACGCCCATGGCCTGGGCGGTGGCGTTGGTAAACTGCATAAGTCCCTTGGCTCCGGTGGGGCTGACCGCATTGGCGTTAAAGCGCGATTCCTGAAAAATCACGGCTGTCAGCAGCAGGGGGTCCAGCGAATATTGCCGGGCGGCCTTGGCGATGGTTTCGTGATAACGCTGCAACTCATCGCCCAAAGTAGCCATAAGGGCTTCCAGGATAGGAGCGTTCACGCCCTTGGGCAGGAAGCCGAAATAGCGCTCCTCCAACTCCGCAAGCAGCGCCTGGGTATCTTTATCCTGCCAGAAAGCGGACAAGGCCAGGTCGGGCAGGGCGCCGTTCTTGAGCCAGTACCAGCGGTGCTCGGTTTTGGCGCTCAGGTTTTTGGTCTTGGCCTTGACGCCCAGGAAAAACGGCTTCATCAACGCCGAGGACGTGGCGTCAAGCAGGGCCGCGCTCACCTCGCCGTCATCAAGGCCGGCGAAAATGTCGTGCACATTGGGCTGCACAGCGCGCGGCG
>JAVBRZ010000022.1:0-3826 GCA_031547425.1 Desulfovibrionaceae bacterium | reverse complement strand
GGATGACGCGGCCATTCCCTTCAGCGTGGCCGGCGTGGCCAGCGGCCGCCACACTTACGGCCACCGGGCGCACAGCTCCGGCCGCCTGGAAGTGCCCGCCGCCAAAGACTATCAGCGCATTATCCGCGACGAGGGCAAAATTATCCTGTCCGCCGAGGAACGCCGCGCGCACATCAAGGCGGAAGCGGAAAAACTGGCCAAAAGCGTTGACGGAATCGTGGTCTGGAATGACGGCCTGCTTACGGAAGTGCAGGGCCTCACCGAGCACCCCGTGCCCATCCTCGGCAACATCGGCACCAAATATCTGGAGTTGCCCCGCGAAGTGCTGCTTACCAGCATTGAAACCCACCAGAAATGCTTTGGCCTGGAAGGCCAGGACGGCGAGCTTCTGCCCTTTTTCATCACCGTGCTCAACATCACCCCGCGGGACTTGAAGCCCGTGCAGGCCGGCTGGGAACGCGTGCTCACCGCCCGCCTGGAAGATGCCGACTTTTTCTGGAAAACCGACCTGATCGTAGGCTTGGACGCCTGGGCGGAACGCCTGGACAGCGTTATTTTCCTGGCCCCTCTGGGCAGCATGGGCGACAAATGCCGGCGCCTGGAAAAATTGTGCGCCTGGCTGGCCAAAAAAATTAACTACCCCCACCCGGCTGAAATGGCGCGGGCCGGGCGCATCGCCAAAGCGGATCTCTGCTCGGGCATGGTCGGCGAATTCGGCTCCCTGCAGGGCATCATGGGCGGCATTTACGCCCGGCACAGCGGCGAGCCCCAGACCGTGGTCCAGGCCCTGCGCGAGCAATATCTCCCGGCCGGGCCGGAAACCCCGGCGCCCGACACCCTGGCCGGGGCCATTTTGTCCATGGCCGACAAGGCCGATACCATGATGGGCTGCTTCGGCCTGAACATGATTCCCACCGGTGCGGCCGACCCTTATGCCCTGCGCCGCTGCGCCCTGGGCATCCTGCGCATTGCCCTGAAGTATGAAATGCGCTTTGATCTGGCTGAGCTTTTCGCCGAGGCCCAGGACCTGTACACCGGCATCAACTGGAAGCTGCCGCCGGACGAAGCCCTGAACAAAGTTATGGACTTTACGGCCTTGCGGGCCAAAAACTACTTCACGACCAACAAGGGTTATGACGTGCTGACAGCCGAAGCGGCTCTGGCCGCCGGGCTTGAGGACATTTGCTCCGCAGCCCTGCGCATTGAAGCCCTGGCCGCCTTCAGCCGCAAGCCCCATTACGAGCAGGCCGTGCACACATTCAAGCGCCTGGCCAACATCATCGCCAAAATTGAGGGCGCGGATCTGGATCACCTCTCCGGCAAATATGCGCCCGAGCTCCTGAAAGAAACGGCCGAGAAAAACCTGGCGGCCAAGCTGGAAGATATTGCCCCGCGCTTTGACGCCTTGTGGCGCGAAGACCGCTTCGCCGAACTGTTTGAGTTGCTGGATGAAGTGCGGCCGGCTGTGGACGCCTTCTTCGACCAGGTCATGGTCATGGACAAAGACGAGGCCGTACGCCGCAACCGCCTGAATATCCTGCAAGCCCTGGCTGGCCGCCTGGGCCTGCTGGCCGATTTCAAGGCGCTGCAGCTGTAAAGAGACGAAGGCCGCCGGGAGAGGAGAACACCAAGGGCCTGTTCATCCTGAGCGTAACCAAGTGAAGCGAAGGTGAACTATATTTATAAAGACACCCCTTGAGGCTCCCCTCTCCCGGACCCTCTCCCCTCCTGAACCCTGATTGGGGGGAGGCAATCTTTCCTTGTTGTGAAGCGTTTCGGCAGCATGATGCGGACGCAACTTGCGCTTACCATCGCTCTCCTTAGGTAGTCTGATCAGCATACCTTGTGAGTTCATAAGATTATAAACTCACTTATTCTCTAGAGAAGAACCCGGCAGGTGAAAAAAATAAATAAGCGTCTTTATTTGTGGCTGTTAGTCCCTTTATTTTTTCTTTTTTTACTCTTTAATTAACGGCAATGAACGACAATTTGCAGGAGCAATATATGTTTTGCTATGTGGCGGCATAACTTATAGTTTTTTAATCATGGCTGGAGGATATGTTTTTGGTCAGAATTTTTTACCGATGATTTTGAAGTGCATGGCATTGGTCTCGGTGGCTATAGCTTTTATCATGTCTCCTACTAGAGGAGGAGACGGTGTAGCCTTAATGGCAGGTGTGGTGGGGTTTATAATGGCTGTTGGAGCGGGAATTTACGCGCTTCGCAGTTTTGCAAAAAACTATCCATCCTCAAAAGAAAAATCAGAACCTAATTCCTCCGAGACTTATCCCAAAGAACAAACATTCAATGCCCGAGCACGTGCTGGCGCAGCTATCGCCTTCCTCTTCTTTTGTTTGCTGTTGCTCCTTTTTAATCATGCCACATGAGGATCGCTCCGTCTCCTGGCTATTGCCAACTCCTCGCCGTTTGTTGCACTCATAAAAAAGTTCTCGTATGAGAACAAAGCTATTGACAATCCCGTAAGCCGGGGGTAAACACTGCATTCACGGCGTTAAGCGGCTGCTTAAACTACGCCGCAAGCTTGAAAAAGAACAGATTAAGCAACAGCTTTAAGGAGATTTGCTTTGGCTAACCATAAATCAGCTATTAAACGGCATAAGCAGAGCCTGAAGAACGCCGCCCGCAACCGTACCGTGCGCACCAGAATCAAAAACGTGATCAAAGACGTGCGCGCCGCTGGTCAGCAGCAGGATCCCGAAGCGGCTAAAGCCGCCCTGGTCCGGGCCACTTCCATTCTGGACAAGGCCGCCGGCAAACGTGTGCTGCACTGGAAAAATGCCGCCCGCAGGGTTTCTCGCCTATCTAAAGCCGTAAACCAGATATAACGGTCGATTTTTATACACTTTAACCCGCGTGGAGTCTTTTCACGCGGGTTTTTTTATGTTTAGCTCAAGCACAAAAACACCATCAACTGAGGGCAAAACCATGCACGATTTCTGGGAGTTCCTGGAGGACGGCCGTATTTCTGACGCTTGCCTGGCCGAGGGCTATGAACAGACCGGGCCGGTGCTGCGCGGGCACTTGAAAAAGAATATCGCCGTGCACCACGAGATGTTGGAGCAACGCCTGCCGCCTGAGTTTAAGCGCACGGAAATTTCCTACGGAGCGACCCTCTGCGCCCGCACGGCCTCACCCGCCCCCTGGTGCCTGATTGTGCATGACGCCGCCTACCCCGCCGCGCCGCGCGCGCTGGCCGCAGCCATACCCGCGCAACTAGCCGGCGTGCCCCTGATCTGGAGCATCGCTTTGCGGGAAAAAAACAAGCCCTTCGCTGTTCCTCCCGCACCGCTGCTGGCCGCCTGGGAACTGGCCGGCATTGAAAACGCGGCCGTTCTGGAATCAGATGCCTTTCTGGCCCGTTGGCGCGAGTTTATGGCCTCCTCTGATTGCGCCGCGTCAGGCCCGGGGCGGGTGCTCATTCTGGGCGCGCCTGCCTGGAGCCGAAAAATCCATGCTGCCTGCGACATCGAAAGCAAGGCGCTGTTGCGCCGGGAAGGCCCGGCTCCGCGAATTTTGTTGACTGGAGACCAGGCTGGGGCGTATCATAATGTGATTAGCGCTTTGCACCCCGACGCCGCCCTGCAAGTGACGGAAAAAAACGAGGGCATGCCTCAAAACGCGAATCAAGGCTATACCGCCGTGTTCGCGTCTGAGCCTTCCTCTTCTTATGCTCACGCTTTGGCGCTGCATCTGGATTATGCGCATTGCGGCTGTTGGGTTTGGCCGGAACTGGATGCGGCCTTTTTCCTTAACCATAATTTTTTTCTGTGCAATAAATTGTAACCAGCCAAGAGCGGTTCAAAAT
>JAVBRZ010000148.1:0-5559 GCA_031547425.1 Desulfovibrionaceae bacterium | reverse complement strand
TTACGGACTGGAGTGGTGCTTCGCCGACCACATTTGCTGGATCAAACAAACCAGGCCTGAAGAATGCTACTGGGCGCCCGTGGGCGACTGGCGCGCCGTGGACTGGACCAGGTGCGACTGGCCGGCCGGCCTGCACTTTGTGCGCGTGCCCGACGACCTGCTGGGCCTCTGGAAGTCCATCCTGGGCGACCGCCTGGAAATCACGGAAACACGCGGCCACTGGGACTACCTCTATCTCGTCTCCGAGTTGGCCGAACTCAGGGGCAACCGCTTCCACCGCAAACGCAACCACTACAACCAGTTCCTCAAGCAATACAACTGGCGCTACCAGAATCTCACCGCCGCCGACATCCCTGATGTTCTGAACATGCAGGAAGACTGGGTGCAATGGCGCGAAGACGCGGATTCGCCCAGCCTGCTGGCTGAAAACGACGCCGTGTTCCGCGTGCTGCAAAACTGGGAGCGCTTTCCCGCCCTCAAAGGCGGGGCGGTCTTCATTGATGACGTCATGGCCGCCTATACCGTGGCCGAACCCCTGGGCGACACCCTGGTCATCCACTTTGAAAAGGGCCACGACAAATACCGCGGCGTCTACCAGGCCGTCAACGCCATGTTCCTGCAGCACAACGGCGAAGGCTTCACCTACTCCAACCGCGAGCAGGATCTTGATGATCCGGGCTTGCGCAAAGCCAAAGAAAGTTATAACCCCGTGGATTACGTCCGCAAACAAAAAGCCAGGGTGTTGTAGGGGGGACGAAGACGCTGCCGGAGGAGGAGAACCTCAAGGAGCTAACCCCCTTGAGGTTCTCCTCCTCCGGACCTCCTCCCCTCCTGAACCCTGATTGTTTGGGCTTGGGGAAAAAACTATATAAGACAAGGCCATTTCCTTTCAAACTGGGCGGAGCATGGCGGAGTGAAGAAATCGCAGGCCGCAACTTCGCCCCTTTATCCGTCATTCCCTGTGTGGACAGCGGAATCCATAAAACGGAATGGTTCCTGAAAACAACTGCGAATAAAGAACAAAGAACCAAAGCAATGACTAAAATCATCACTCGCTTCGCTCCCAGCCCCACCGGGCATCTGCACATCGGCGGCGCGCGCACGGCCATTTTCTGCTGGCTGATGGCCAGAAACGCCGACGGCAAATTTTACCTGCGCATTGAAGATACCGACCGCGAGCGCTCTTTGCAGGAATATACCGACTCCATTCTGGCCTCCATGCGCTGGCTGGGCCTGGATTGGGACGGCGAACCCATTTACCAGCACACCCGCATGGATCTGTACAACTCCTACATCGACCGTCTGCTGGCGAGCGGCCACGCCTATTGGTGCGACTGCACGCCCGAAGCCGTGGAAGCCATGCGTGAGGACGCGCGGGCCAAAGGATTGAAGCCCAAATATAACGGCTGCTGCCGCGAGCGGGGTTTAGGGCCGGGGCCGGACCGGGTGGTGCGCTTCAAAGCCCCCCTTACCGGCCAAACCGTGGTGGATGATCTGGTCAAAGGCCAGGTGGCGGTCGATAACGCGGAAATGGATGACATGGTCCTGCGGCGTCCGGACAATACCCCCACCTACAATTTGGCCGTGGTGGTGGATGATGCGGAAATGGGCATCACCCATGTGCTGCGCGGCGACGACCATTTGACCAACACCCCGCGCCAAATCCTGATTTACCAGGCCCTGGGCCTGCCCTTGCCCAAGTTCGGGCACGTGCCCATGATTTTGGGGCCGGACAAACAGAAACTGTCCAAGCGCCACGGGGCCAAAGCCGTGATTGAATATGAAAAAGACGGCCTGTTGCCCGAAGCCCTGGTCAATTATCTGGTGCGTCTGGGCTGGTCGCATGGCGATGATGAGATTTTCACCTTGCGCGAACTTATCGACAAGTTTCCCCAGGGGCGCCTGTCCGCTTCGCCCTCGGCTTTCGACCCGGAAAAGCTGGCCTGGTTGAACGGCCAGCACTTGAAAGTGGCCGCGCCGGACCGCCTGGCCGAACTGCTCAGGCCCTTTCTGCTTGAACTGGGCCTGACTCCGCCCGAAGGCGAACGCCTGGCCGGGATCATTGAACTTTTCCGCGACAGGGCCACAGGTTTGAAAGATATGGCTGCGGCCATGCGCTTCATGCTCGTCCCGGCCGCGGAGCTGCATTACGACGAGATGGCTGTGGACAAAGCCCTGCCTGAGGAAGGCCGCGTTCATGTAGCCGCCCTGGCCGAAGCCTTCCGGGAACTGTCCGCTTTTACGCCGGAAAATATCCATGCCGCGATGCATGGCTATGTGGAAACGGGCGGCTTGAAAATGAAGCAGGTAGGCCCGCCCTTGCGCGTGGCCCTGGTGGGAGCTCTGGCCGGGCCGGGCCTGCCGGAAATCATGGCCTGGCTGGGCAAAGACGAAAGCCTGGCCCGCCTTGCGCGCGCGGCGAGCTTGTAAAGTCGCGTCTCGCCGCCCGCCCCGGCTATATAAATTTCATGACCCGGGCGGGCGGCAGATTTTTCAAAACCAGTCTGGAGTTAACGCAGACCAGGCCTTTATCGGCCAGATACGATCCGCCCCACAAGTAAGTGAACTGGATAAGCGGCCGCCCCTGCAGAATCAGTTTCAATTCCCGGACAACAGCCTCGCGTTGCGCTTCTGAAAAAGATACCAAAGGCAGCGACGAGACAACACAGTCCACAGGCCGTGAGGGAAGCAGGCCGGAAAGCTCGGCCGCGTCGCCGCGCAGCACCGTGATGCCGGGAAAACGCTTGCGCAGATAGCCGGACAACTCGCCGGACAGTTCCACCGCGATAATTCTGTGCGGCTGAATCCCTTTTTTGAGCAGAGCGGCGGTTACCGCGCCTGTGCCGGCGCCCAGATCCACAACCAGGCCTGTGCCGTCGTCGGGCACGCCTCCGGCCATGGCTTCGGCCAGCGCGGCGCTGCTGGGACATATGGCCCCGGCCAGACGCGGGGAACGCAACCACTCACGGACAAATACAGTCTCGGGACGTGATCCGAGGCTTTTGATTTTAGCGGCGCCCATGCACCAAGCGCTACGCGCGCACAAATGTTCCGCGCGCCGAAGAATGCTGAACATCTTGAGCCTCTCTTCTTCCCCTGGTCCGGTTATCAAGCCAGCGCCCGCACTCCGCAATCTCGGGCATCAGCGCCTATCTCATAATCAACTTCGCCGCGAATGTTCGCAACTCAGATATAAGCATTAATTATTAAGAAAGCCTCATCTGTAAAAAAATAGACTAAAAATCATGGCAAAGCCTACGCTCGCGCCGCCCGCCGCAAGAGCCCCGCAAAAACAAGGGCTCGGTCGGGCAAGGGCAACCCCGCCCTCCGCGCGGCTATCGGGGAGAAACCGCCTTGCGCTTATCCGCCCTGGGCAGGCAGGTGGACAACCACCGCAAAGCCGTCCGGAGAAAGATTTTGAAAAGTTACCCGACAGGCATGAATTTCCGCCACTTTCCTGACTATGGACAGCCCCAGGCCCGAGCCGCCTTGCTCCTGCCCCGGCGGCCGGAAAAAACGTTCCCCAAGCCGGCCCAGATACTCTTCGGCCACCCGCCCGCCGCTGTTGCGTATTTCCAGGCGATCCGCATCCAGAGTTATCTCAATCGCCGCGCCGTCCGGGCTGTAGCGCCTGGCGTTGTCCAGCAAATTGCGCAGCATGATGCCCAGCAGCAAAGGCCGACCCGTCCGCAATGCGGGTTCGTCCAGCCGGCGGAAAACAACTTCCGTTTTACCGCCGGCGCCGCTTTGGCTTTCAGCCACAACGTCCTGAATCAACGCCGGCCAATCAACAGGCCCAGCTTCCTGAAAGCCGGACCCGCTGTCCAAACGCGACAGGGTCAGCAGTTGCTCCACCAGCCTGGCGGTGCGGTCAATGCCCAGGGTAAGGTTTTTCAAAGCTTCTTCCCTGGCCCGGGGGTCATCAGCGGACATCTGCGCCACTTCGGCCTGGACCCGCAACGCGGCCAGCGGGGTGCGCAATTCATGGGCAGCGTCGGAAATAAAACCCCGCTCCCGGGCCAGAAGAGATTCAAGGCGTTGAAACAGGCCATTGAGCGCCTGGCCCAGGGGCGCAACTTCCGGCGGTAAATGGTCAATGCTGACCGGAGTGAAATCCGCAGGCTTGCGGCCAGACAATTCCCCGGTCATATTTTTCAACGGCCTCAATTCACGGCCCACCAGCCAGGCGCTGGCCGCAGTCAAAAAAACAAACCCGGCCAGCCAGGGCCACAGCGTCTGCCCGGTCATTTCCAGGGAAGCCTTTTCCCGGAACTTCAATTCCTGGCCCACAGCCACCGTATATTGCCCGTCCTGAGACTTTAGCCACACCAGGCGCCACTTTTCCTCTTCCCCGGAAACAAACTGGTTTACAAACCCTCGCGCCCCCGGATCAAAAAGAAAACGCCGCCCCCGGCGTCCATCGCTGAACAGCAGCTCACCGGCCTGATTAAACACGGCAAAACCCAAAGCTTCGTCCTCAACCTCCCCTTCGTCGCCGCCCTGCGCTTCAATGCGCTTTAATTGCCCCTTCAGGCTGATTTCCTCCGCCCTTTGCGGGTCACGCCAATCGGCCGCAACCAGTTGGCCGGCCAGCAGCAGCTGGTAGGTGTCAAAAAACTCGCTGAGCTCTTCGCTGCATTCCCGCCAAGACAACAAGCCGGCCGCCAGCCAGACTATTACGGCTACCCCCAGAAATACCAGGGTCAGACGGAGCCGCAGGCTCATTTTCTGAAAGCGCCGCTTCATCTTTTATCCTTGTCGTCCATAATATAGCCCATGGCGTGGACTGTGCGCACGAGGCCCGCGCCCAGCTTGCGCCGCAGGTGGTGCACATGCACCTCCACGGCGTTGCTTTGCACCTCCTCTTCCCAGGCGTACAGTTTTTCCTCAATAAGGCTCTTGCTCAGAACTTTGTTCTTGTTCAGGAGGAACAGTTCCAGCAGCATTGATTCTTTAGGGGACAATGCGACTTCCCGCGCGTCCAGGGTCACGGCTCTGGAGGAGGGATCAAAGGCCACCGGGCCATGGGCCAGAACTTGCTCCAGCCGCCCGCAACTGCGACGGATGAGCGCCTTGAGGCGAGCCGCCACTTCAGCCAGGGCAAAGGGTTTGGGCAGGTAATCGTCAGCGCCGCTGTCCAGGCCGGCCACCCGCTGTTCCACATCGCCCAGGGCGGTCAAAACCAGCACCGGTTCCCGGCGGCCTTTGGCCCGCCATTCCTTGAGCACCTCAAGGCCATTGCGGCCAGGCAGTCCCAAATCCAGGACCACGGCGTCATACGCGGCCTGATACAGGGCTTCGCCGCCTTTCAGCCCGTCCTTGAACCAGTCCACGGTGAAGCCCAATTTATTCAGGCCCACGGCCAGGCCATCGCCGATGAGCTTGTCGTCCTCAATTATCAACACGCGCATGCTTGCCGCCCGCCGGATTTATATTTTGACGATTCTCTCCACTTCAACACTATGGTTCCAACCATCTTTATCCGTTTCTCCCCAAATTTCCACCGTGTCTTCAGCCCCCACCGTAAGACCCCGCCAATCTTCCTTTTCAATTTCAAGC
>JAVBRZ010000162.1:0-13510 GCA_031547425.1 Desulfovibrionaceae bacterium | reverse complement strand
ACGAGAATGAGGATGCCCAACGAGACAATGAATACCTGGACCATGTCGGTGGCCATGATGGCCCACAACCCGCCCAGCACGGTGTAAATGGTGACCACTCCGATGCCCACGAAGGCGGAGGTGGTCACGTCCCAGCCGAGGAAAGCATTACACACTTTGGCGAACACCAGAATTTGCACGCCGATGTAAAACACAAACGTGCAGGCGGTGACCACGCTGACCAGAAGGCCCGTGCCCCGGCCAAAACGCAGATAAAAATAATCGCCCAGCGAAAGCAGCTTAAGCCGCCAGAGCTGGGGCATGTAGAAAATACCGGCGAGGAGCAGGCAGAAAATGCCGCCCAACACGGCAGTGGCCCCCCACATGGCCGCATCGTTCCAAATGCCGAACTTCAGAGTGAGCCCGGGCACGGAAAGCACCAGCGAGCCGCCCAGGAAACACGCCGTGAGCGCCATAGAGTTCTGGACAAACCCAAAAGCGCGGCCGGCCACCAGGTAGCCCTCCGCGGTCTTGACTTTGGATCTCACCCAAAAGCCTATGCCGATCATGCAGGCGAAATAAACCAATACCCCAATATACAATGCAACCATCGCACCTCTCCTTGAATGTTATGGGCGAAAGGCCCATTCTCAAAGGCAATCCTCGCGCGTTCGCCCGCTTTCGCGGCGGGCCGCCTCTCGTTTTCCCCCTGAGCTTGCTGAACACGGCCAAGGTTCTTCACATGGTTGCAAAGTAAAGACTTGATGGCCTTTTGGTAAGTATCTTATCGACATATAACCGTTACGTTTCGGTAACAGGCTGGAGCTTGTCTATTGTAATGATACACTGAGTCTGAAAAATGAACTTTGTGCGTTATATATGGTTGCATACGTTTATTGGTAACATAATTGTCACACAATTGTAACAGATTTGTCACACTTCTATACGCTGGGTGATTAGATGAACTGTATGGTTTTTAAATTTCAAAATAATTTTATTAATTACTGTAACAATGATTACACCAACAGCGACATGACCCCCGCCCCAAGCGCACTCGGAAAACAGCCAAAATTTCCCGCCTCAAATCTCGCGCCCCTCGGTTTGCCGTTGCCCGGCTCCCAAAAAATCCCGCGACTTATCCAAAAGTAACATCCGAAGAACGTGACTGAAATTCGTCAGCCGCACAGGGCGGCAAAGGTTTTTATGACGCTTTTTATCAAACTCATCCAAACTGAGAGAAAATATCTTGTCCATGCCAACCCCATCCCTTGTGGAAATAAACAGCCAGTTGGAACTGGTGCTTAACAGCAAAGAATTCAATTCATCCAAACGGTTGAAAGATTTTTTAGCCTATGTGGTGGGGGAAACTCTCGCCGGGCGCGGGGGACAGATCAAGGCTTACAATATCGGTGTTGAAGTTTTTAAATTGAGCTCGGATTTCGACCCCAGCCTCAACCCCTACATTCGCGTGGTTGCGGGCAGGTTGCGCGCCAAGCTTGACCAATACTATTCCACCTCAAACAACAATGATAAGGTGTGTATTGAGGTGCCCCGGGGCGGCTATTTGCCGGAATTTTCCTACCGCGAACCGGCTCGTTCCATGGGAGCCGCGAAAGAAGCCGCCGCCAAAACCGCTCCGGTTGGAGAGGCTAAGACGCCCAACGCCCCCTCCGCTGAGGGCGAGGTTTCACAAGCCCGTCAGCGCCACTCCGGTCCGACCATTGTGGTGTTGCCCTTCTCCAATCTCAATGGCCATAAAAGCCTGGAGCCGTTCCTGCTCGGCCTGGCCGAGGAAATAGCCAACGCCCTGACCAGGTTTGAGGAATTGCGGGTGCTGAACATGCACTACTCGGGCGCTGAAGATGCAGGCTCCCAAATGGGCGAAACCTCAGAGGCCCGGTTCATGCTCGGCGGCAGCGCGCAAATTTGCGGTGAAAACACAAGGCTGCGTGTAACCCTGCTGGACACGACCACCCACTCGCACATCTGGGCGGAAAAATTTGACGGCAGGCTGGACGGCGCGCAATTGTTCGACTTGCAGGATGAGATCACCGGCCAGGTCGTGGCCCGCATTGCCGACAGCTTTGGCCTGATCAACCGCAGAATGCTCAAGGAATCGGCGGAAAAACGCACTGCCGAGCTGGAAGTGTATGAAGCGCTGCTGTATTATCACCACTGGGTCATTTCCCTTACCCCGCAGCGTTGCCTCAAAGCCAAAAACGCCCTGGCAAGAGCTGTGGAGCTGGACCCCGCTTACGCCACCACCAAAGCCATGCTTTCCGACGTCTATGCCTCGCACTGCCAGTGGGGCCTGCATCTTTTTGAAGATGCCGTTGAATTGTCGCAAACCCTGGCCGACCAGGCCCTGGAATTGGACATCAACAACCAGTATGCGCATTGGGCCAAGGCCTACAACTGCTACTTGCGCCGGGACGAGAAGTATTTTGTGGAATCCGTGCACCGGGCCATCGAGCTTAACCCGTTCAACACCAACATCATCGCCACAGCTGGCATGAAACTGGCCATGATCGGCCACAGCGGCGAAGGCCTGGAAATGCTGAACACGGCTTTGCGCCTGAACCCGCACCTTCCCTGCTGGTATCGCGGCGGCCTGTTTATTGAACACTATGTGAACGAAGAGTATGAGGCGGCCCTGGACGAGGCCAAGCACATCACCACAGCCAACTTTATGTGGGGCCACATTATGCGGACCGCGGCCTACGGCAAGCTGGGGCTCATTGAGCAGGGCCGCGTGGAACTGGCCTCCCTGCTGGCGGTTGAGCCCAATTTCAGAAAAATAGGCTACGAGGCCATGCTGCTGTTGTTTTTCCAGGAAAAAACCGTGGACAAGCTGCTGGAAGGCCTGGTGCTGTCCGGCCTGTAACAAGGCGCTAACCCCAAACCGCTCACTGTGGGCCTAGGGAGGCAAGGCGGCCCCGAAATGGTTGCCGGCCAGGTAAAACGCTGCGCGGCCAGGCGGAGCGTTTCGTTTATTTAAATAAAATAAAAGGAGAGGGCTGAAGAACCATAAATCAAGGCAGCCGGCTTTTGCGTAACCAGGGCAAAAACCGGCTGCTGTTAAAACATATGGCCGCTGCCTTACTGGGCGGCGGGCAAAGGCGCGAACTTGACGGAACTGAGTATTTTTTCCACCACGGGCAGCATGGCGTCCGCCCTGGATTCTTCCCAAACCATGACCAGCTCCAGGGCATGCTTGGGGAAAGCCAACTGGTACTGCCTGGCTTCCCAGGGCGTCCCGGTTTTGTCGTCCTGGTATTGGTAGGCGATGAGCAACGCTTTTTGCCCGTCCACGGCCGCAAGGCTTACAGGATGCATAGCAAGCAGCGGTTTGTTTTCATAGGCCATGGCCTTGGCCAGTTCCGGCTCATAAAATGTTTTTATGCCCGCCAGACCGTCCGGCTGTTCGGCGAGGCCGAGCATCATCTGGACAGAGGCAACGCCAAGCTCATTATCATAAACCATTACATAAACCCCGGCGCCGCCAGGTTCAGAGGTCGCGCCAAAGGGCATTTTGGGAGGCGGCAGGCTGCCTCCGCCGCTTTTTTCCAAATACTCCAGGCTTTTTTCCATCTCCCCGGCCAGTTCCGCAGCGGACAAAACTTTCCAATCCTTGGGCAGTTCCATGGAAATGCCGTAATCCAGGTCATGGCGGGCATAATCGCCTTCCTGCCTGGCCTGGGCGCTGGAAAAAACAGTGCCATCCCCTTGCGGCGGCTTGCCGCTCAAGCCCAGAACCAACGCAAAAGCAATCAGGCCCAGGACGGCAAAACCAACCGCCCGGCCCGCCCGCAACAGCTTGCCCGCCTTCCTTTGTCCCAATTCAGAATTTTGTTTAGGCATGCTCATAATTCCCCCTTTTTTTCCATGAATACTACCCAACTTTACCAGGAAAGACAATATTTTTATGTGCTGGACAACCGTAAATATAGTTTTATGTGATAAAAACATATTCGTCACAGAAATGCCGGCGCACAGGGATAAATTCTGATCAGTCGCACATAACTTCGCGGCTGTTATCGTGTTTTCGTTTTGAGCCTGCCGCTTGACGGCCGGCGCGGGGAGAGGCAAGCCCTATGGCCCCCAGGTGAAATTCCTTGTTGAACAGCAAAGACAACGCCAGGCCATGAAAAGAGTCGGTCATAATCACGGCGGCGTGCCGCGCCAGCAGGTCCAGTTCGGCCACTCCCGAGTCGGTCCAGGCTTCAGGGCCAAGCAACGGCTGCAAGCCGGCGGTCACGATCTTTAAGGCCAGGCCTCTGTCTTGCGCGGTTTTTTGCGCGGCCCGGATCAGGTCCACATCAAAGTTAATCAGATACATCAGCACATAGCCTGAGCGGGGCAAGTCGTCCGATGCGGCGTCAGCGGCCAGAATTTCCCAGTCCGTGGGGGCAAGCAGCAAAGTCGGGTCCAGGCAGACCGGGCACTCCCGCTTGCCGAGGCGCTTCACCAGTTCCTGGCCGCTGCGCTCTCTTACGGAAATTTCGGCAAAAGCGGACAGTTGGCGCGCATACCAGTCATGCAGCGCTTCGGGTAAGGATTCCAGCCCGAAACTGGCGGCATAGGCGAAACGCTGGGAGGGGGCGGCGAAATTCAGGAAAAAATCCGCGTTGCCTTTGATTGTTTCAGGATTCCATACCTGATCGCTGCCGACAATGAAGCGGTCGTAAAAATGATCAATGGGTTCGTTTTCAGCATAGGCTCGCGATATTTTAAGGCGCCTGGCCCGGAAATCCGCAAACAACGCCTCGCGTTTTTCCCGGTACGCGGCCAGTTCCTCCCTCTCCCGGACCAGGCGCGGGTATTTTTGCAACCGGGCCTGGAGTTCCGGAGTCACGGGTTTCTTTATGGCTTCGTTTGCGGCAAAGGCGACGAACTCCGCCCGCACGCCCAGTTCCTCAAGTTTTTTCTGCAAAGCGTACGCCTGTAGAGCAGCGCCGTAATTGGCCGCGGCATGAAAGGTGACTATGCCTACATCCATATATTTTTCTCCAGTGCCGCACAGCCGTCCGCCCCGGCCTGCCTCCTCTTTATCCCGCGAATATGCGCGAAAGCCTTTTTTTCTTCCTGCCGGGCCAGGGCGTGATATCGTTCCCGGTCGCACTCGCTGAGATCCGTCAGATCCCCCAGCAAAGCGGCCAGCTGCCGCATCCTGGCGAGATTTGCCGGGAAACGGAAGTTCAGGCGCGAATGACTACCGGCCCGGCGCAGGTAAGTGAGCAGAGGCCGGTCGATGAAATGGCATTCCGCCCGGCTGGCCGGGGGCAAAAGCATTTGCAGGTGAAGGCAAGTCCGAACCCCTGCGCTATCAACTGGCCGGGCTGTGGTCCCGCCGTATCGACCAGGAACACCGATTGATTTATGCTTGGGATGAAGATGCGCAAACCTTGACCGTTTTGCAGTGTCGCTATCATTACGAGCGAGGATAAACCCCGCGCCCTCGCCTGCCCGCGTCCGCCCCGGCCTGTTTTTTTGTTTTATTTTGTTCTATTTGCGAATGAACAGCACCGGACCGGCATATTCCGCCAGAGCGGCGTCAAAGGTAAGCAGCGTAATGCCCTCCGCCTTGGCCTGAGCCAAAAGGACACGGTCAAACGGGTCCTTGTGCAGCAGGGGCAGGTCCGCCACCGTAAGGGCATGCATCCCGGCAACCGACAATTCCTGATAACCGGCGTCCAGCAGGCCGCGCCGCAGCACAGCGGGGTCAACTTTAAAATCATCGCGCCCCAGACTGTTTTTGATAACGATTTCCCAAAGACTGGCCGCGCTGAAATACAATTCATTGGCGCTATCCGTAATCAGTCCCAAGGCCTCTTCCGGCAGCTTCCCGGCCGCCGCCCAAAGCAACACGTGCGTATCCAGCAAGTATTTCATTTCTCGCCCTCAAACAGGGCGGCGATTTCTTCTTTTCCCAAACTATCGAAATCCGGAGGCACCTCGACCCGCCCGGCCATAAACCCCACACGGCTTGCCGGATCAGGCGGCGGCGCATAAGGAATGACCGTGACCATGGGCTTGCCCGCCTTGGCAATGACAAACGCTTCGCCCTTGGCCGCCTGCTCCACCAACCGGGAGAGTTGGGTTTTGGCCTCGTGAATGTTAATTTGCTGCATGACTGTTCCCTCCTTAACTCCTTCGCCACAAGTGAACTAAGTCTTAAACTAAGTTTTTTATTTTAACCGCCGTTGTCAAGAACAGGCAAATTCAAAAGATCAATCTCAACTCCCCGTGCATACGCCCATTCGGGCGAAAGTATGTTTTCCGGTATGTTTTTTTGCCGGGCAGGCCGTCCTCCCCGCCCCCAAACCACAAAAAAACACCGGGCCACATTGCTGTAACCCGGTGTTTTTCTTAATAATGGCGGAGAGGGAGGGATTCGAACCCTCGAAACAGGTTTAAGCCCGTTTACACGCTTAGCAGGCGTGCTCCTTCGGCCGGCTCGGACACCTCTCCGAAAAACATCTGTAGCTTTATCTTGCTTTTCCCTTCGGGCCTGCTGGTTTACAGCCGTCGCAGCGGAAACTTTCCGCCTTGAGGCGAGAGGGGCGTTTTTGCTTGTGAGGCCGGCGGCGCAGTTCCGCCGCTTTTGGCCCCGGCTGCGCGGCCTCGCCGCCCTTGGGCCTTTCTCCCTAGCTGAATTCCGCAACACTTGTCAAGCTGTTTTTCGGCAAGATTCTCGCCGCCGCCTTGAGAAACGCGCCGGCCCGGCAAGAAATTGCCCCGGCTGTGTTGTCGCTTTGCCGCACTTGAGCTATCATCCTGCTCAGCGTAAGCGCAAGATCGCAAACGCGCTGCGCCTTGCGCCGGAAAACCGTTCCCTGGCCGCCCCCGGGCGAAAACACGGCGCGCGGGCCGGGAGCGGCGCTTGGCGAAAAACAGAATAAGAGCGGAATAAAACCGCGACGGGAAAATTTTTTCGCCTGCCCGCACCGCCGGCAGCCCGAAAGCCGATTTTACAGTCAAAATTGATGGCTTAAAAAACAGGCCTTTAACCATGAACCCTTTGCCGCCAGCCATGTCTGAACCAAAAAAGAGCACCCTTTGGCCCACCCTGGCCATGATCGCCATCACCCTGCTCTGGGGCGGCTCTTTCACCATGATCAAGCTGGCCCTCGCCCACTATCACGTTTTTGTGGTCACCTTTTCGCGCATGCTCGTCGCCGCGACCCTGTTTGCCCTGTGCTGGCGCAAACTGCGCCATGTGCGGGTTTTGCGTTGCGACATTTTGCCCATGCTGGGCATGATTTTATGCGAGCCCTGCCTGTTTTTCACCTTTGAAGCCTATGCCCTGTACAACACCACCGCTTCCCAGGCCGGCATGATCGTGGCCCTCACACCCATGATTATCGCCGCGGCCGCCTTCGTTTTCCTCAAGGAACGCCCCGGCCCCCCGGTCTGGATCGGCTTTAGCGTGGCCATTGCCGGGGTCATGATCTTAAGCTACGACGCCGGGGTCTCTGAAAGCGCCCCCAACCCCATTCTGGGCCACTTCCTGGAGGGCCTGGCCATGGCCACGGCCGCCGGGTTCGTCATGTGCCTGAAAAAACTCAAAGGATCCTATCCCCCCCTCTGTCTGGCCGCCACCCAGGCCTTTGGCGGGCTCGTCTTCTTTTTGTCCACCCTCTTTTTGCCGGGTACGCACTGGCCCCAGACCTGGCCGCTCATACCCACCCTGGCCATCGGCTACCTGGGCGTGCTCATCACTTTCCTGGGCATCAGCCTGTACAATTACGCGCTGTCCGGCCTGCCCGCCACCCGCTCGGCCGGGCTCCTCAACCTGGTCTCCGTCTCGGCCGTCATTTTCGGCGTCCTCTTCCTGGACGAGCGGCTGACCTCCTTGCAATGGGCCGCTTGCGGCCTGGTGCTCCTGGGCGTGTTCATCAGCCGCCGCTCGCCGCTGAAACAACACAGTGAATAAAAAACAAAGCCACAGGCTCTCCGCCGCCGCGCTTTGCGCGCGGCCCGTTCCCGCGCGGGCGAAGAGCGCAAAGACCGGGGAGCGCAAAGACCGGGGAGCGCAAAGGCGGCGGCAAAATTGCGACTCCACCCGGCCCGTTAGGAAAAACGCCGTGGCCCGCTTTTGAACGCAATGCGTTTCAGAACGAGGCGGTTTTGGCAAGCGCGGACTTTTGGGGCGCTTTTTTAGCGGAAGCGGGCTTTTGGGGCGCGCAATCAACCAGGCCGGGGCAGGCCCCGCCGGCAATGGCCCAGAGATAAAGCGAGGCCACCGAGGCGTAAGGCGCATAGCGGCGCTGATATTTGGCAAACAGGGCCGGAGTGATGCGGCGGTGGCGGTAAAGCATGCGCAGGCCGCGCAGAATGGCCAGATCGTCCCAACTTAAGACATTGGGGCGCTGCAAAGAAAAAATAAGCAGCATTTGCGCCGTCCACACGCCAATGCCACGCAAAGCGGCCAGGCGCGCGCAAACCTCGGCGTCGGGCAACCCGCGCAAGAGCGCCAGGTCAAGCTCGCCGGAGAGCACGGCCCCGGCAATGCCCTTAATATACTCGGCCTTGCGCATGGACATGCCGCAGGCCTGCACTTCCTCCACGGACGCCGCAACAATGCTTTGCGGGGTAAAAGGCGCGAAACGCGCGACCATGCGGCCCCAAACTGTTTCCAGGGCTTTGCTGGAAATTTGCTGCGCCACAATGGAGCTGGCCAAGGCCGTGAACAGATCCGGGATGACGGTGCGGCGGAGGGGGCCAAGCTCGGCAATGACCGCGCCCAGCAAGGGATCACGCGCCCTAAGCCAGGCGGTCTCGGTCTCGCCGTAAATGAAATGAGATTGCTCGGACATGGCGGCGAGTATAGCCCGGCTTAATTTCCAAGGCCAGCCTTTCCTTGCGGCTTTAAATCAAGATTCCGCGATCAGCCTGAGACTTTCTTGCAGCACTCCCGCGTTATGCTCCGCAAACTCTTTGCCCACGCAGCTTTCATGGGTGCCTTTGATTTCCATGGTATGCAGGCCGCCCGCCGGTTCCAGTTTCCCGCAATGAAAATCTTTCATATAGTGAAACGGCAGCTTGTGCTGCCTGGTGCGCAGCAAAAAGACGCGGCCCTTGAAAGGGGAAAAGCGATAACGGCTCCAGGCCTCCAGTTTTTGGCTCGTGCGGGGGGCATAAACGGCGGCTTCGTTTGCCGGCGCGGCTTTGGCCGGCAATCCGGCGAAAAGGGGCAGCCTTTGGAACACCGGCGCGGCTTTGGCTTTCAAGTTGCGCAGCCTTTGGCGCAGGTATGCGGCCCGCTCCCCGCACGGCAGCCTGGCCACATGCAGCAGATGCCCCGCAATGCGTACCGGGAGCGGGTAGGCGTGATATTTATTTTTTATGTCTAAAATAACCAATTCCACTTGCCGGCCGGCCGCTTCCAGTTGTCTGGCCGTTTCATAGCCGTAGACGCCGCCGATGGAATAGCCCAGCAGCAGGATTTTTCCCCGGGGATAAAAGGCCTCGATTTTTGCCGCGTGCTCGGCCGCGATATCCTTTACTTCCACAGACGCCTCAGCGCCGCTGTGGCGGCAGAGTCCGTAAATGGGCCGCTCGTCGCTCAAATGGGTATTGAGGCTGTGGAACCAGACCACTTTGCCGTTAAGATCGTGCATCACAAACAAGGGAACGCCCTCTGAGCCTTCCCTGATCGTCACAATTTCAATGCCTTGCGGGCCGGGCCGAGCGCCGTTTTCCGCGAGCCGGTCCTGGATGTGGGCGTGCAGGGCCACGGGCGTGCCGTATTGATAGAGGAGCGAGACCGGAACCTTAACCCCGAAGGCCTCTTCAACCCTGGCCGCCAGCCGGATGGACAGCAGCGAATGCCCGCCGTTTTCGAAGAAATCGTCGTCAGCGCCATATTGCGCGCCAAAAAACTCGCGCCAAAGGTCGAGCATCCTTTGCAGTTGCTCGTCCCCAATCTCAGCGCCGCAACTTTCCGCGGCCCGCTCACACGCCAGTTGCCGCAAAGCGGAGATATCCGCCTTGCCGTTGGCGTTCAAAGGGATGGCCGCCACAGGCGCGATGGATGCCGGAATCATATACGCCGGCAAACAGCTTTGCAGAAAAGCGCGCAGCCCGGCAAGCTCAATCCCCTCGGGCGCCACAAAAGCGGCCAGCTTAAGGACCGGCCCGGCGGGCATGGGGCAGACCGCCGCCTGCTTGACGCCTGGATAGCGGCGGATGGCGTGCTCTATCTCGCCCGGTTCAATGCGGAAGCCGCGCATTTTCAGCATGCGGCCACGCCGGCCGATAATATCGATGTTTCCGTCAGGCAGCCAGCGCGCCAGGTCGCCCGTGCGGTACAGGCGTTCCCGGCCGAGCAGCGGGAGCTCGTGTTCGAAAAAAGATGCGTTGTCGCCGTTCACATAGCCCCGGGCCAGCGCGTCACCGGCAATATAAAGCTCGCCCCGGGCGCCCACGGGGAGCGGATTAAGCTTGTCATCCAGAATGTATACCCTGGTGCCGGGCAGCGGCCGGCCGATGGGGATCCTGCGGGAGAAATCGGTTTGCGGGGTTATGGAGTAATAGGTGGTGAAGGTGGTGGCTTCGGTGGGGCCGTAAGCATGAATAAGGCGCACCCCGGGGTAGGCCTTGACAAAGGCCTCGGCATGAGCCGGCGAAAGCACGTCGCCGCCGATAATCAGCTGTTGAAGGTGATCGAACAGGGGGCTCTTCCGCTCCACCATAAGGTGAAACAGCTCCGTGGTCAGGAATAAAGTGGTCGCGCCATGCCCGGCCACCGCATCCGACCAGTGGCGCAAATCCTCCAGAACGGGCGGGGGCGCGGCAAGTGACGCGCCGCACAGCAAAGCGCCCCAGATTTCAAAGGTGGAAGCGTCAAAAGACAGCGTTGAGCTTTGGATGAATACCTGGCGGTCGTCCATGCGCACCGCGTCTGTGGACATGGCCAGGCGCATGATGCCGCCATGGGTGACGCAAACCCCCTTGGGCGCGCCGGTGGAGCCCGAAGTGAACATCACATAGGCGGCGGTGCGCGCATCCATGGCCGGATAAGCCGGAACGCTTTCTCGTGCCCTATGCATGCCCTCCGGGGAAAGGACACGGATATGCTCCGGAAAGGACAGGGAACCCGGAGGGGCCTGGATGACAAAAACCGCGCCGATGCCGGCCAGCATGGCCAAAGTGCGCTCCGGCGGCGCTTTCAGATCAATGGGCACATACGCGGCCCCGGCCTTGATTATCGCCAGCATGGCCACATACCATTCCAGGGAACGCTCCAGGGCCAGGCCCACAAAGTCGCCGGGCTTTACGCCGTTTGCCGCCAGTTCCACGAACAAATTGTCGGACAGTTGATCCAGCTCCGCGAACGTCAGCGCGCGATTTTCGTCGAACAGCGCGGTTTTTTGAGCGCGGGTCGCAGCGGTCCGGCGAAAATGCGTCACCAGGTCGGGATGCGGAAAATCCAGCGCGGTGCGGTTCCAATCACAGAGCAGGCGGGAAAGGGTCGGCTCGTCCAGGAGCGGAATATCGTCACAGGCGGCCTGCAGATTCTCCGGCAAAGATGCCAGCAGCATGCCGTAGGCTGTAAGCAGGGCCTCGGCGCACCCGGCGTCCAGCAGGCGGGTTTTATATTTCAGGCGCAAGGAAAGCCCGCCCTCGCGCTCGCGCAGCAACAAGGTCAAATCCAGAAGCGCCGCGCCGTCATCCGGGGTCACGTTGGCCGCGCGCAGCCCGTTTTCCCAATCCGGGGCAAAGGCTGGGACGTTATACATATTGAACAGCGCCTGGTACACGGGATGAGTGGACTGGCTCCTGCCCGGCGCAAGCTCTTTGACCAGCTCGCCAAACGGCAGGCGCTGGCGCGCCAGCGCCTGGATGAAATCCTGGCGAACCGCCTGCAGCAGCTCGGCAAAAGTGCAGGCCGGCGGCAAAATGGTCCGGACCGGCGCGGTATTGATGAACAGGCCCACGGTGTGCTGCGCGGCCGCAGCCTCGCGGCCGGACAGAGCCAGCCCCGAAGTCTGGTCGCGCCGCCCGGTATAGCGGCAGAGCAACAGCTGCCAGGCGGCGAACAAAACCATGCCGGCCGTGCAGCGCTCCCGTCCGGCCAGGGCCTTCAAAGCGCTCCAGGTCCCCGCGTCCAGACTGTATTCCACAGCGGCGCCCTGGTAGTCGTCGCCCGCGCCCTTGGCCCGGTCCCACTGGAAGTCCAGCGGCTCCATGCCGGCCAGGTCTTCCTTGAAATAATCAATATCGCCCCGGAAGCGGTCGGCCGCGAGATCATCCTTTTGCCGGCGGGCATGTTGCTGGTAATATTCGTCCTCCGGCGAGGCAAGGCATTCCGCTCCGCGCAGGGCGTCCCCGTAAGCCTGCCGGATGCTGTCAATCAAGATGCTCATGGACCAGGCATCCATGACGATATGGTGAATGGTCAGGGCCAGCAGGTGTTCAGCGCGCCCGACGCGGTGCAGGGACAGCCTGAACAGCGGCCCGGCCGCGAGGTCAAAGGGCGACTCCCGCTCCCGCCTGATGGCCGCCAGGGCGGAGGCTTCCGGGGCCGGGCGTCGGGTGTGGTCTTCTTTTGCAAGCGCCACAGGCGAAAAAGGGGTGATCGCCGCATAGGGCGCGCCCGCCTGTTCATAAAACACGGAGCGCAGGGCCTGGTGCACAAAAACCGCCTGGTTCAAGGCTTTTTCAAGGCAGCTTTCCGACAGATCCCCGGTAAGGCGCAGCAGCGTCAGGCGGTTGTTGACAGTGCTTTCCGGCGTGTGCAACTGCATAAACCACATCTGCTCCTGGCCGCAGGAGAGCGGCAGGCCCCTTTTGGCACAAGCGGAAAACGCGTCGTCACTTGTCCGCATGGCCCGCCTCTTCAAATTTCAGGGGCCGCCGCGCGGGACGCCAGCTCGGCGGCCAGTTCACGCGCGCTCGGGTACAGCAGCACGTCCGACAGCGCGCAGGGCATGCCGTATTGTTCGCTGATCCGCGCGGCAATGCGCAAGGCGCGGATGGAGTCTCCGCCCAGCACAAAAAAGTCGTCCTCGGGCGAGATGGCCTCATTTTCCATAACCGCGCGCCAAACAGCCAGAATGTCGGCCTCAAGAGCGATGTCCATTTCCGTTCCCCTCTTTTGCACAGTGATTACCGGCAAAGTTTTAATTTTTTCATACAGGCCGATGCGCGAAACTTTTCCGGTGGGCCCTTTGGGAATTTCATTACCCACAACGATCTGCGACGGAACCTTGAACGCGGCCAAGCGTTCCGCCACAAAAAACCTGAGTTTGTATGGATCCGGCGAGGCGCCCCTGCCGGCACCACGCAGGCGGCCACGTCCTCGCCCAGGCTCGGATGCGGCATGGCGTAAACGACGGCCTGGTCCACGTCCGGGTGGCGCAGCAGCTCTTCCTCTATTTCGGCCGGGGCGATTTTTTGCCCGCCCTTGTTGATCAGCTCTTTCAAACGCCCGGTTATAAACAAATATCCGTCTTCGTCGAGCCAGCCCTGGTCCCCGGTGCGGAGCCATGGCCCGAAGTATGCCGCCCGGTTGGCTCCAGGATTG
>JAVBRZ010000119.1:0-8232 GCA_031547425.1 Desulfovibrionaceae bacterium | reverse complement strand
CTTTTGATCCAGGCCAGTTCCAGACCGCGCCCCTGCAACACGCCTCTTTCATCAATGGCGTGGCGGTTGTGGTATGGTTTGCCCCGGCGCAGGTCCGGGGGCACGGCATATAAGGGGTGCGTAAAGGGGCCGGTTTTTGTCCACGAGGCTTCCAGGGTAGGTTCATAATAGCCGGTGAAGTTGACGTTGGGGCCCATGGCGTACCAGTCAAAGGCTGAGGCCAGGATCTGCGGGCGGCTGTTTAATTCCGGTAGAAGGCTGCGCAAAATGGTCAGACTGCGGCGCAGTTCGCCCCAGGTGACGCGCAGTTCGGGCTGGTCCAGGGCAATGTCGTTGTCCGCTTTTCTGGCCATGAACTTCAGACTGCGGTCAATGGCCGGGGCCAGGTCTGTCCAGGAGTTAAGGCCCTGGCTTTTAGGATTCAGGCCCGCCGCGATGGTGGCGGTTTCATTGTCGCTGATGCGTTGAAAACCATAGTGATTGCGGGGCGGAACCTTGATGATGGCCTGGCGTGTGCTCACGCTAATGGTATTGCTGGTGTACGGGCTTTGTGAAGCGCACCCGGACAGGATGGCGCTTGCGAGAATGAGGAGAGACAAGGCTTTAAATATCTGATACCGAAATCTGAGCATGATTTACCTCTGCAAGATAAGGAGCTGAGCGTGAACAGCAAACATCCGGCCGAGACCTGGATTATCCACCGCGTATCCTACGGCGAAACGGACGCCATGAACGTAGTCTATTATGCCGAATACTTCCACCTTTTTGAGCGCTCCCGCAATGAATACATTCGGGAACGGGGCATGACCTATAAAGAAGTGGAGGCGCGGGGGCTGTATCTTCCCGTGCGCGAGGCCGAAGCCCGTTATCGTTTTCCGTTGCGCTACGACGACCTTATCCATATTCGGGCTATGATTACCGACTGGCGCCGCGCGTCCATGCTTTTTGAATATGAGATTTATAATCAGGATAAATCCGCCATAGCCACCACGGGCCGCACGCTGCACGCCTGCGTGAATATTGAGGGTAAGCCCGTGCCCGTTCCGGATTGGCTGCGGGGGTTGTCTGAATAGGGGCGTTGTTAAACTGCCACCGGTGCAGGGCAAGAATCCCGCCATGGGGTCCGTTTTTTTCACTCTTCCATAAAGATAAACGGAAACAAGACCAGGGCCGCGCCTATGGTCAGAACGTCAAAAGCGGCGAGGAGTCCCAGCCAGGGGGCAGCGTCCGGCTCCATGATGGTGATGTTTGGAATCAGCGCGGCCTGGAAGAGCTGGGTGACGGCGATAAGCAGAGGAATAAGCAAGGGCAGGCTTAAAATGGCGGGCAGCAGGCTGCGGCGGGCTGAAGCGCCGGGCGCGGCGGCGGGAAAAGCGCCCAGCAGCGCGCCCAGGGCGGCCAGACCCAGGTCGGCCAGGATAAATCCCGCCAAGGCCGCCTGCCAATCGAGCCCCACCTCTTGCTTCAACAGCAGCACCAAGGCCGGAAAGAGGACGATTTGAATAAGGATAAGCAGCGCCAGGCCGGCCAGGGTTTTGCCCAGCCATACGGCTTGCGGGGTTATGGGCGCGGCGCGCAGCAGCGACTGGATGCTTCCTGGGTGCTCAAGGCCGTATAGGTGTTGAAAAATAACGGTTTGCGCGGCCAGGCTGCTCATCCAGAACAAAATGGCGGCCAGGGCCGGAGCGAGCGGCATGTCGGAAGCGTTTTCAGACAGGGCCAGGCTTGGAATCAAGCTAAACATAAAGATGATGAGCAAGCCCAAAATCAAGGCTTGCAGCAATACGGGTCCGCCCGGGCAGAAGCGGCCGCGGGTCAGAGTCAGGCGCAAATCTTTGCCGGCTATGAGCAAAGCGGTTTTAAGCATGGCCGGCCTCGTGCGCTCGCGGGGTGAAGGCGGCGGCCGGGCCGTAATAGCTGAGGCTGGAAACGGCGTTTTCAGACTTGTTTTGAGTTTGGATTAAATCTAAGGCGAGGACGAAGTCAGCTTCGGGCAGGAAATCCTGAATCTGGTGGCTGACCACGGCAACGGCGCCGCCCTCGGCCCGGGTGGCGGAAAGATGCTGCTTAAGCAACTTAAGGCCGTCGCGGTCGAGGCTTGCGCCGGGCTCGTCCAGGAGGGCCAGGCGCGGGCGTGGCGCAAAACAGCGGGCAAGGTTCAGGCGTTGCAGCATGCCCTGAGAGAATGTGGCGGCGGGAGCGTGGGCAAAATCAGCCAGACCGGCCGTGGCCAACTGAGTTTCCAGGTCCGTGCGGGTGAATCCAAGGCCGTGCAGTCTGGTCCAGAAAGTCAGATTTTCCAGGGCGGTAAGCCCGGCATAAGCGCAGGGCTCGTTAGTCATAAAGCCGATGTTTTCAGGCGGCACGGTGAGGTTTAGCAGCCCCGCGTCCGGAGGGATCAGGCCGGCCAGGATGCGCAGCAAAGTGGACTTTCCCGCTCCATTGGGGCCGCAAATCAAGGTGAGCGAACCGGGGAGCATGGTAAAATCCACATGGCGTAATGCCGGGCGAAAGCCATAAGCCTTGCTTAAGTCTTTGGCCGTGAGCAACGCGGCGGTCGCGTCGTGTGGGGTTGATTCGGGTAAAGAATCAGCAGTATACGCCGTTCCCATGCTTTTATCATACCTGATTCTCCTCAAAAGACAATCGGACCTTACATTTAGAGAAGGCTGTGTCGACAATGTAAGATGTCCCGAGGTTTGGAGCAGGGCGAAGGTAGGGGCAAGCTTATGAAAAAGCGGCGCGTTTATAACTATTTGGACCGTGGCTGCAAAGGACGATAAACGCGCGGGCCAGGAAGACAGACGGCCAAACAGCGCGCGCAGTCAATTGAATGTTTTGCGTACAGCGGTTTCAATCTGCTGCGGGGTGAACAAATCGCGCAGAACCAGGGGGGAGGTGGCCTGGGCATCGGCCGGGAACAGGGCCACCACCGGGATGCTTGCGCTGTCCAGGGCTTGCAGCATGGCCTGGGCCGCAGGGTTGTCGTGAGTGAGATCCGCCTGGATGAACACGGCGTCATAACGCTCAGCCCATTCCTCAAGGCGCTCCTTGGTCAGCACGGTCTTTTCCAATACTTTGCAGTTGGCGCACCAGTCTGCGGTAAAATCTATGATGATGGGTTTTTTGCCCCAGTTTTCCTTGAATTCAGCTACGCTGAACGGCGTCCACTCCGATTCCAGCGCTGTGGCGGGCGCAATCAGCGTGCGCCAGGCCACCGCCAGGGTGATCAGATAGAATATGGACAGGGCAAAAGCCTTCCAGTGGGTTTCGTGACGAACTTTGGAATGGTAGTGGACCACCATGGCAATAGCGGTTGTGGCTATCAGCATGGCAATGGCCCAGGGCAACAGAGCCTTGGACAGCATGGACAAGAGATAACCTGTGGTCAGGAGCAGGAAAAATCCCACCAGGATTTCCAGGCGGACCAGCCAGCGCCCCGGCCTTGGGCAGTAGCGGGACAGTGAGGGGAAAGCCACCAGGAAAAGATAGGGGACAACCATGCCCAAGCCCACGGCAATGAGCACCAGGCTGGAAATTTCCGGCCCCTGCCGGAAGGTCCAGGCCAGAACGCCGCCCAGCAGCGGTCCGCTGCACGGCGTGGTCAGACAGGTGAGCAGAAAGCCGGTGATAAAGGCCTGATGCGGGGTGGAGGCATTGCCGCGCAAGGAGATGATAGGCAGGGTGTAAAAGCCGAAAGTGCTCAGGGCCAGAGAAAAAACCACCAGAATCATGCCCAGGACCAGGAGCCCGTTTTGGAATGCCTGTCCCCAGATGATGTTCAAGGTGGCCACCAACACGGCCAGGGTGACGAACCAGCAGATGACGCCCCCGGAGAAAAACAGCCAATAGGCGCGGAAGGAGTGAATGGCCGCGCTGCTTTGGCGCACGCCGCCCGCAGCCATAAAAGCCGTAAGCTTGAGGCCGATGACCGGGAGCATGCAGGGCATGAAATTAAGAATGAACCCGGCCAGCAGACCGAAAAAAAGGGCGGCGCTCAGGCTTTCCACTTCAAGCGCGGGCAGAGCGGAACGCGGCGTTATTGGCCAGGAGGCGATTTCAGCCGCGTCCGGGTTTTCGGGCTGGCGGCTCAAAACCGGAGCTTCCGGATCCACAAGCACGCCGGCGGGGTGTTTGGAATCCGCCGCCCCAACGTCGTCTTTAGGTGTGGTTTTGTCCGCGGCGCTGGCCACAGCGGCGAATCTGTTCAGGCCGGCCTTGTTTTCCTGGGCGTACAGGGCCTGATATTCCGGCCACCAGGGCTGGTCTTCCGCCTTGGGAGTGTTGGGGGCCAGCGCGGGGACATTAAGGGTGAAACGCTTGGTTACCGGCAGGCAATGAACGCTGGAGCACATAAGCAGGGAAAGCTTGCAGCTCAGGGTGCTCCCGGCGGCGGTTGCCGGCAGGGCGACAAACAAAGGCGTGGGCTTGCGGTATAAGAACTTGATTTTTGAGTTGTCAACGATGTCGGGAGCTTCTTCGCCGGGCGGATAGAACACTGTTGCGCTGGGGTCCGGAGATTCTCCATCCGCAGCCAGAATTTTCAGGTCAGTGGGTTTGCTTCCGGGCTGCGGCACATGCGCGTAAGCGTAATAGCCCGGCGCCGGGCTCAGGCGGAGCAGCAGCAGTGGGCTGGTTTGGCCCGAGGTGGCGTCTTTGGCGGCATAAAGGTACGCGTCCAGGGCAACGGGTTGTTTTTCGCTTGCGGCAAGGATGAAAAACGGCGCCGACTGCGCATGCGCCGCAGCCAGTGCGCACAGGGAACCGAGCAAGCCAAAGAGCATGCTCAGGCACAGAATTTTGAAAATACCAGCCCGGCGGGCTTGAAAGCCGCGTGCGGGGCTGGAAGGGTGTTCGTTATTCCAGAATAGGGCCATGTTTATATCGTTGTATTGCTGTATATGTGTGTTTAGAACTCATTGCATAGTTCTCTTTGGCTGCAAAAGTGAGCTTTGCGTCATTAGTCGCCTTAACAGGCCAAAAGCCTCTTCACCGTAGGGTTGACTACGCTTTCGCCGTCTTTTGTCCTGTTGCCTTGCCACTGTCACAAATCTCGCTTTTTCGCTATAAGGGGAATTATGAAATGAGTTCTAGTTTCAAGAAGTCGATCAGGTATGGGGCATTGAAGATATTAGGGGTATGATCGAATAATCCAGACCGTTTGTCAATACTTTCGCGCCGGTCCCGCAGTGGGGCGGGGCGCGGGAAGAGCGGGGCGGCCCACTGCCCGGCGCCGGTTTTTTCTGCAGCGGCAAATTTCTTGATTATATTCTTGACATTACCGCCTGCGGCGACTAAAAACACATTCGCACCCGGGTCATTAGCTCAATAGGTAGAGCAGCTGACTCTTAATCAGTTGGTTCCGAGTTCGATTCTTGGATGGCCCACCATAGAAATCAAGGGGTTACGCGATAGCGCGTAACCCCTTTTTTAGTCCGGGCTAACACGGGGCTAACACCGGACCAGGATTCGTTGATTAGTCTGGGTTGACGGGTGTACTGCTTAAGATGTCGTTGGACTCAGGTTGATTGAGGTCCACAATGCCAATTTCAATTTCGGATTCAATCTCTGGGCTATTGGTGATTTTGCGTACGGCTTGGAGTGCGGCGTTATGGAAGACAGTCCAGGCCGGGCCGGTGCCGTCACGGGTTCTACCGCGTTCATCCAGTTTGCCTTTATTCCAAATCGTAAGAACCCAGCGGTTGTTTTCAGATAAAAATCGCCCCTTAAGCTTCATTTCGAAACGGGTCATACGATCGTGCACGGGATTAAGGATAATCGTGGCCTCCGGGGGGATGGCCGCGCGGAGGCCGTAAACGTCGCGGACGGCTTTGACCTGGCGGTCGTATTTGACCCCGTTTGTCTCCCCGCAAATCAGCAGGCAACAATTTCCCAGAATACGGCGGGGCAGCTCTTCTGTAACCAGCTTTTCGACAGCTTCGTGGTCAGCTTTGCGGTTGACTCTGGAGAAGAGCTGCCGCAAGCGGTACGGCTGCCAGCCGGATTCAGCTTTGTGGTAAACTATGTATTTGTCCGGTCTCCGGCCACGTTTATTATCCCGGAATTTCTCAACGCAAATGAGCTTGATGTTTCTAAGTCCTGTAAAAGCCGCTCTCGGGTCAAAATCAGGACGGGGCACCAGGCTGTAAAGTGAAAACAGGACCAGGTCGCAGCCCGCCTCGTCCAACATTTTAAGGACTTCGGGCATAACGTGGCTAAAATCGCGGTAATCGTTATCAAAGGTGACGTTATAATCCCGCGTAACCAGACCGATTTTGTTGACCACGATGTCCGGGTCGGGGCGTCGCGCAAGGCTCGCGTTCATGGCGGTGCTGTTCATAAGTATTCCTTGATGATATCTATTTCGCCCGCCGGAGTGGGCTGCCAATTCTGATCGCAAACCACGGAGAAGACGCCCAAAACCTTGACGCTGTCCAGTTCGGTCAGGCTGAAATATCCCCACTCCGCGTTGATCAGGTCGCCGCCCAGCACGGCGAAACCGAAGAACAGATCCTCGCCGTCAAATTCAGCCACGAACCAATGGCTGTCGCCCAGGAAAAAATGCAGGTGCATAAGCTTGTCCACAGCCGGGATGTCTTCCGTTTGGTACAGGCCAGGCAGTTTGCGGAACTGAGCCTCTGAAGGTTTATTCAGCATAAACTTTACTCCCCTTTTAAAATGAAAAAGCCCCTCGGGATGAGGGGCGTACAGGTGTGGCGGTGATGGTGTGTCAACAACGACAAGTTTCACCATTGCCGATATTATAGCATATTCTTGGAAATAAAGCCAGATATTTCAAATAATTATGCTAAGTTTTTTCATTTTATATCCCGTCTCATTCAAAAAATCGCTAACTCCGAAAAAACTCTCCCCGACATTTCGGATTCTGAAACACTGCTTGGGTAAAGTGCTTTTGAAAGCCTTAAAACATTGACCTGGTGCTGATTATTTACGAAAAGGTAGAAGGCCAAGAAAATCAGCCCAAGATCCAGTCCGGGGTGAATCAAGGAAGGGGGGAAGAAAGCTATGCCGAAAAATCACGATGCCACAGCTGCGCACAAGGCTGTTTCCCTATACGCTTTGCTGCTGTTTACGGGCAAACGTCACTACCTGGCGGACCTCGCCGCGCGGCTGGGCTGCTCCAAGCCCACTGTTATGCGATTGATGGAGACCATTGAAGCGTCGGAGGCGGCTGAGATTGAAACCGGCCTGGAGGGACGACGGCGTTGGTATCAGTTGAAAAATCTGCCGGGAACGCCGTACATCGGCCTGACTGTGGCGGAAATGGAAAAGTTGACGTTGTGCCGGGATTTGTTGGAACGCTTGTTGCCGGAGGGTGTTGAACGCGCCATCTCCGAGACGCTGACTAAGGTTTCAACGCTCATAGATCGCCCGACGGAACGGGGCAAGGCGACCGCTCCCAAAGCCAGCCGGGTAAGTTGGGGGCGCATTGATTACACGCCGTTTCAGGGAACCATAGAATTCATGCTCAAAGCCATTGCCGAGCACGGGGTCTGCGAAGTCGAATACCGCGAAGTGGAGCACCTGTTTGACGAACGCGAAGTCCGGCGGTTGGAGTTCGTGCCTGTGCGCCTGGCCGCTGAAAATGAGGTCCTCAACATCGAAGGCTGGTGGGTGACCGACAAGGGCGCGCCGCAGGTGAAGCATCCGCTGACACTGGCTGTGCATCGCATTTTATCTTTTATCCCTACGCGCCGTACTTTCCCCGATTGCCCTGCATTGCCTGAGTATAAGGGCGCATTTGGTCTGGTGGGGTATGAGCCTTTTCCGGTGCGCGTGCTTTTTGGCGGGCCGTATGTCAACTACGTCCGCGAACGCATCTGGAGCGAAAGACAGGAAATCATTGATTTGCCGAGCGGCGAGATTGAACTGCATTTTGAAGCTAGCGGAATTGATGAGTTGATCCGCTGGGTGCTCAGTTTCGGTTGTTGGGCGGAATTATTGGAGCCGGAACACCTGCGGGCGCAGATTTTCGAGGAAATTGAGGACCTGTGGAGTTACTACGCCCCTGAGGAAGAAGAGGAAGAAGAGGGGGAAGTGAGCAGGGGTGACGGGAAAGACGACGGGGAAGATGCCAGCAACGATGAGTCCCCGGCCATAGACCCCGAAGGCCGCTTGGAGTCCGGCGAAAATTGAGCGGCGGCGGTATACGGGAATACACGGCGGGACTACGCAATCGGCTAATCTCCGGCGAGCATTTTCATCATGCGG
>JAVBRZ010000045.1:0-3145 GCA_031547425.1 Desulfovibrionaceae bacterium | reverse complement strand
GCAAGGTAAAACGGGAAATAAAGAGCAGTTCGCAGCCCGTCCAAAGGAGGCAAGTCCTTCGGACGGGCTGTGGTTTTTATGCCGCGTTCTTGTCGGCTTCCATGGCGTCCAGAATCGCCTCGGCCCTTTCGACGGCCTTCTCAAGGTCAGGGCAGATATTTTCTGGCGGCAGGCGCTCCAATACTTTGGCCCGCTTGAGCACCAGGTGCGGCTGCGGCTGCAGGCAGCAAATAATCACAACAATGCCTTTGTTCATGCATTTGTTGATGATTTCTTCCATGATCACCAGCGTGGTGGCATCCAGGCTGATGACCTGGAGCATTTTGATGATCACCACCTTGGGCTCACGCTTCAGGTAAAGGAGTATGTTTTTAAGTTTTTGAGCCGCGCCGAAGAACATGGCCCCGGTAATACGCACCACCAGTACGTCGGCCAGGGGTTCCATAACCGGGGCATTGGGGTTGGCCGGGGTTTCCGGGTTGTTGGGGTTGTCGTAAAACATCTTCATGGGAATGATCTGTTCTTCCACGCCGGCCTGCTCGGACATGCGCTTGATAAACAGTACACAGGCCACAATCATGCCCACTTCCACAGCCACGGTGAGGTCAAAGATGATGGTCAGCAGGAAGGTGGTCATATACACGAGAATGTCGCTTTTGGGGTATTCACGCAAATACTTGATTTCCTGCCAGTCGGCCATGTTGAAGGCCACCGTGATAAGAATGGCCGAGAGCACGGCCAGGGGCACGTCTTTGGCCAAGGGGGCCGCAATCAGGATGATGGCCAGCAGAACTCCGGCGTGAATGATGCCGGCCACAGGCGTGCGCCCGCCGTTGCGGATGTTGGCGGCTGTGCGGGCGATGGCCCCGGTGGCGGGAATGCCGCCGAACAGCGGGGTGACGATGTTGGCGATGCCCTGAGCGATGAGTTCCTGGTCCGGGTCGTGTTCGTCGTCAATCATACCGTCGGCCACCACTGCGCAAAGCAGGGATTCAATGGCGCCGAGCAGCGCGATGGTGATGGCCGGAGCCAGAAGGTATTGGAAAGTTTCAAGGTTTAAGGTTGGAATGCTCATGGGGGGCAAATTTTGGGGAATGCCGTTGAACTGCGAACCAATGGTGGCGATTCCCAGGCCCAGGGAATTGTTGAACAAAGCCGTCACGGCCGTGGCAATGACCAGCATGGCGATGGTGCCCGGAAAAAAGCGGGCCACGCGCTTGGGCCAGAGGTAAACGCCGGCCAGGCAGGCGGCGGCCATGATGAACGTGGGCCAATGCAGCTCGGCGATATGAGGCCACAGAGAGGAAATGGTGCCCAGAAGCCCGGGCTCCACAGTGATTTTAAGCCCCAGAAAGTCTTTGATCTGGGACAGGAAAATCAAAACCGCGATGCCGGTGGTGAACCCGCTGATAAGCGGGAAGGGGATGTAGCGAATCAAGGTGCCCATGCGCGCCAGGCCCATAATCAACAAAATGGCCCCGGCCATGATGGTGCAGATAAGCAGGTTGGGCACGCCGTATTGGTTGACTATGCCCAGAACGATGACGATGAACGCGCCGGTGGGGCCGCCGATGGCCACGCGCGATCCTCCAAAGAATGAGGTGAGGAACCCGGCGATGACCGCGGTGATAAGCCCGGCTTCGGGTTTGACCCCGGACGCGATGGCAAAGGCCATGGCCAAAGGCAGGGCAATAATGCCCACTGTGAGGCCGGCCATGATGTCGGCCTGGAAAACTTTGAAATTATAATTGCGTAGACAGTCCCACAGTTTGGGGTGAAAAGGAATGGTGAGTTTCATAGCAAAAAGCCGCCCGTGCCAAGCACGAAAAACCCGGACCGCCAAACAGACCGGGCGCTTTAGGGTTGTTGCGCTGTTGCGGACCCATATTCGCAGCAGGTCGCAGAGGGAAGATATATGAATAAGCAGTATTTGCAAGGGGAATATGGGAAAAAGCGGCATTTGAAGCAGGCTTTGGGCATTACCCCTGAGGGCGAACCCTGAAGTTTTGTTTTGTGCATGGTGAGTTCAGGAATTTTTCTTGAAAATTATGCGTCTGGAGCGCAAATTATTTTCATTTAAATGTGCAATTGATACTATGGTTTTAAAAAAGGTAGAAATATGCTCAGGATTAAAAGCATTAATCCCGCCACCGGTGAAGTGCTGAGAACTTTTGATGAAATGTCGCCGCGGGAAGTGGAGGGCCGGATCGCCGCCGCACATGCCGCATTTCAAACTTGGCGAAATGTCGGGCTGTGTGAGCGCGTGGCCCTGTTGCGCAGGGTTGCCGCAGTGTTAAGAGCTCAAAAGAAAAACCTGGCTGAAACGGTTTCTCGGGAAATGGGCATGATTTATGCGGAAAGCGAAGCGGATGTGGACTATTGCGCGGCTATTTTCGATTATTACGCGGACAAGGGACCGGCTCTGTTGGCTGACCGGCCTTTGGAAACGTCGCAAGGGCGGGCCTTTAATTCTTTTGAGCCCGTGGGGGTGATTTTGAGCGTACAGCCGTGGAATTTTCCCTATTCCCAGGCCGTGCGGGCCCTGGCGCCGGCAATTATGGCCGGCAACACCATGTTGCTCAAGCATGCCTCCAATGTGCCGCAAAGCGCGCTGGCTCTTGAGTCTGTTTTAAGAGAAGCCGGCGCGCCGGAGGGCGTGTTTGCCGTTCTTCTCTTGTCCGGCGAGAAAACTTCGGACTTGGTCGCCGATCCTCGCATCGCCGGGGTTACTCTGACCGGCAGCGAAACGGCCGGGGCCAGCCTGGCCGGGATGGCCGGCAGGCATATTAAGCTCTGTGTTCTGGAACTGGGAGGCAATGACGCGTTTCTTGTTTTTGAGGATGCGGATTTGGACGCCGCTGCGGAGCATGCCGTGTTCGGCCGTATTTATAATGCCGGTCAGGTGTGCACGGCGCCCAAGCGTATCATCGTGGTTAAAGCCGTGGTCGAGGAGTTTATTGCCAAAGCCAGAGACCTCTGCGCCGGGCTGAAAGTGGGCGACCCTTTTGCGGAGGGCGTCCAGTTGCAGCCCTTAAGCGGTGAAAGCGCGCTTAAGGAGGTTTTGCGCCAAGTGGAGGCCAATATCGCGGCCGGGGCGCGAGCGCTTTTCGGAGGCCGGCGCCTCGACCGCCCGGGTTGGTTTATG
>JAVBRZ010000187.1:0-8400 GCA_031547425.1 Desulfovibrionaceae bacterium | reverse complement strand
GGACGCCACCAGCGCCTGGGCGGCCACCAGTCCGACCAACCCGTCGGCCCAGGCAAAGCAAAAAATCCCGGCCGTGAGCAAAGCGCAGGCCTTGGGCAACACGCGCCTCGCGCCCACGCGGTCCAGCAACGCTCCGGAAAGCAGTTGCGCCACGGCAAAAGCCCAGGTGTAAGTGGAACTGACAATGCCGATGTCCGTGGCCGTGAGTCCGAGCTTATCGGCCATCTGCCGGTTGAGGATGGCGTAACTGCTTTGAAAGCCGAACCCGAGCATGAGATAGGCCACGGCAATGCCCCAGTTGAGCCAGGGCGCGGTTTGCTGCGGCAAAGAAGCGGGCTTGCTCGTATTCATCATCGCCCTCCCGCGAGCGCGCTAAAAGCATTTTCCCACTGAAACCGCTTACACACGGGGTTCAGGAAGGGAGGAAACCGGCAAGGAGCGAAGGCCTCAAGGAGTTGAGTTCCTTGGGTTTTCCTCCTCCCAAAAGCCGCTTCAACCTGAAGAATCTTCCCGCCTTATTCCTCTTGGCCCGTCATCAGCGCCCGGCCAACGGAAAAGGCCTTGCCCACACGCTCGCCCAGGCGGTGGTAAGTCTGTGCGCCCGGATCATAAATCAGGGCGTCCACTTTGCTGAAATCCGGAAACTTGCCCGTGGGATCCAGGCAGTCCTCATCGGCCTTGACGTCCAGAATTTCGCCGATCATCACCGTGTGCGCCCCCAACTCCACGGTATGGATGAGCGCGCATTCCAGGATCACAGGGCATTCGGCCACATAGGGCGCATCCACTTTTTCGGCGCGCACGGCCGTGAGCCCGGCCATACTGAATTTGTCATGCACCCGGCCGGAAGCCATGCCCACAAAATCAGCCTCCGCCATAAGGCTCACCGGGGCATGGCACACGGTAAACGCCTTGCGCGCGAGAACGGCGTCGTGGGTCCAGCGCTCGGGCCGCACGCCCACGGCAATGGACAGCGGCTTGGAGCAGCAGATGCCCGCCCAGGCCGCGGCCATGACATTGGGCTTGTTCGCGGCGTCATAGCTGCCGATGAGAAAAGAGGGCGCGGGCGAAACCAAAGGGTGCGCGCCCAGGGAGCGTTTGATTTTGAGGGACATGGCTTAATCTCCTTATTTGCCGGCCAAAAGCGCAGCAATTGCAATCCGGGCCGCAACAGCGGGCTATAAGCGCCAGTAGTTCACGCCGGCCGCCCCGGCTTCATCCGGGTTCCAAAAGGACTTGATATCAATGAGCACGGCCTGCTCGGGCGCGGCAAACCATTTTTTTATCTCCGCAAGCTTGAATCCCCGGTAGGCGGCATGGGGCACGGCCAGAATCAGGGCGTCCAGGTCGCGCAGATCGTCCAGGCCGCGCAGTTCAATGCCGTATTCGGCGTGGGCTTCCTCGGCATAGGCCTCGGCGTCATGCACCAGGCAGGTGATGTTGTATTGGGCAAGCTCATGCAGGACATCCACTACCTTGGTATTGCGCAGGTCAGGCACGTTTTCCTTAAAAGTCAGGCCCAACACGCCCACGCGCGCGCCCACCACGGGCCGCCGCGCTTTGGCCAGCTGTTTGACCGTCATCTGAGCGATGAACTTGCCCATGTTGTCGTTGATGCGCCGGCCCGCCAGAATGACTTCCGGATGATAGCCCACGCTTTCGGCCTTGTGAGTAAGGTAATACGGGTCCACGCCGATGCAGTGCCCGCCCACCAGGCCCGGCGTGAAGGGCAGGAAATTCCACTTGGTGCCGGCCGCGGCCAGCACGTCGTGGGTGTCGATGCCAAGGGTCTGGAAAATAATGGCCAGTTCGTTCATGAGAGCGATATTCAGGTCGCGCTGCGTATTTTCGATGACCTTGGCCGCCTCGGCCACTTTGATGGACGGAGCCTTGTGGATGCCGGCCGTGATGATGGCGCCGTAAAGCTCGGCCAGCAGGTCCGTGGTCGTCGCATCGCTGCCGGCCACCACTTTGACGATTTTGTCCACGGTATGCACTTTGTCGCCGGGGTTGATCCGCTCGGGCGAATAGCCCACGCTGAAATCGCGGCCCAGCTTAAGGCCAGACTCGGCCTCCAGGATGGGAATGCACACTTCTTCGGTCAGGCCCGGATACACTGTGGATTCATAGACCACCACCGCGCCGGGCTGCAGGCAACGGCCCACGGTGTGCGAAGCGGCGCGCACCGGAGCGAGGTCCGGGGCGCGGCTCTGGTCCACGGGCGTGGGCACGGCCACGATAATCACCCCGGCGTCCTTAAGGCAGGCCGGGTCCGAGGAATAAGTCATGGAGCAGTTTTTGAGCTCTTCGGAACTGACCTCGCGAGTGGGGTCCCGGCCGCTTTGCAGGTCCGCAATGCGCTGCCCGGAAATATCAAAACCCGCCACTTTAAAATAGCGGCACAGTTTAATGGCCAGAGGCAGGCCCACATAGCCCAGGCCCACCACGGCCACGCTCTTTTTTTGCTCCCGCAAATCAGTGAATGTAACCATGTGCGCTCTCATGCTGGAAGCCCAAGCGACGAAAATAGAAACGCCGACTGTCCTCCGCCGTTTAAATTTACCCGGCCTTTAAACCAGAAAAACCCTGTCCTTGAACTTTTCGCCGCCAAGCATCCGTTCAATGACGGGGTAAATCTTGTCAGGCGTGAGTTTTTTGATGCACTCGGGCAGATAGTCCAATCTGTCCCGGCCAGCTTTGATGCGGCAGTGAGCGTCGAGCTCGCAACGGCGGCAGCCTTCCACCAGAGAAACCGCCACGCCCGTGGCGGAATAGGGATACGTGCGCGCGGCGTCTTTGCCGGAAATGGAGATCACGGGCAAGTTCAAAGCCGCCGCCATATGCGTCTGCCCGGTATTCACGGAAACAAGAAGATCGGCATGACTAAGACAGGCGGCGCACTCTCCCAGGCTTGCCGTGCTGAAAACATCCACCGGCCAGCTATGCCGGGCCACAAGTCCCGTGATTCTATCGTAATCATTCGGCGGCACCGCCGTGAACATATAGGTGTGTCTTTCCGCGAGCTTGCGGATAATCGCGTCAAAATACTCAGCTGGCCATCTATGGGTGTTATATCCCCGTCCGAAAAAACAAAACGCTATTTTGGCGGCGGTGCTGCTTACAAGCTCGTGAGGCGCGGCGCTGTGCTCCGGCACATGCATGAACGGCTTATGGCGCCGCCCGCTGCAGTTGTAGCCCTGCACGATATCCTGATAATAGTCGGCCACATGCCTGAAAGCAGGCGCGGTCACGGGCACTATATGGGTGGCGAAACGCCTTGGGCTTGCATTGCGCCCGCCCGAAAGGGTATGGCTGCCGACAACACGCACGGGAATACCGGCATATTTGCATAATTGAACAATTCTACGCCTGGGGTGTTCCAAAAAATAGCAGGCGTCGTAACGTTTTTTCCTTAACCGCAAGATGGTCCGGAGTTTATAAAGCTGCCTGGCCAAAGTTCCTTCAGGCACGGCATCCGCAATGGCTTCATTGATTACGCCGCCGTCCTGCATAATCGCGCAACATTCCCGTGACGTCATCACGGTTATCCGGGCGAGCGGGTACTGCTCCCGCAGCAATTTAACCGCAGCGGTGGACATGATGACATCGCCGATATTTTCATGACTGATGACCAGGATATTCTCAAACTGTCTATCCATCGCGTTTCTCCCAACCTTCCTAATACACCACAAGACAAAGCATGGTCAAACGGCCTGCCATACGCTCTTAGAGCCTTTTAACTTTGAAATGTTACACCATCTGCAGCATTTAAAAGACAAAAAACACAGCCTTTTATCATACACGTTCAGGCCGAAGCGGCCTGAACTAAAGACACGCTGCGCTGCTCGCTTGCGGGCGTCTGCCGGCGCATCCGCCAGAGCATTTTTCCTTCATATATAATTAAATGTTAAAATGCTCTAACCTCGGATACGCCGATAAGCGACGAAAAATACAGCCTGCCACGGCCAGGCTCAGAAAGCTGGACACGCGCCGCCCTTGTGGGTTACTCAAGGCCATGAATAGAAGTCATTTCATAATTCCCCTTGTAGCGAAAAAACGAGATTTGTGACATTGCCAGCGCAACACGACAAAATACGACGAAAGCGAAGCCAACCACAAGGGGAGGAGGATTATGGCCTGTTAACGCGGCTAATGGCGCAAAGCTCGCTTTTGCAGCCAAGGAGAATTATGAAATGACTTCTAGTTATCTTGCCTGGATTCTGGCCGGACTGGGCCTGGCTTTTCTGCTGGAAGGCACGCCTTATTTCCTGTTCCCAAGCAAAATGCGGTCCTGGCTGTTGATGATCGCAACGCAAATCACGGACACGCAGCTGCGCCGGGCCGGCCTGGCCGGGGCAGTGGCGGGTCTCGCCCTGGTCTGGCTGTCTTATTATCTGGCGGGAAAATAAGCCTCACGGCTTCCGCGCCGTGTACACAAACACAATGCCTGAAGTCAGGGGCGCGCAAGTGACTTGCGCAAACCCGGCCGCGCGCATTTCCCCGGTTATGGTTTCCGGCAACGGAAAACCCTGGATGCTTTGCGCCAGATAAGCATATGCCCCCCGGCGCCCGGAGAGCAGGCCGCCCAAGCGGGGCAAAATTTTACGCAAATAAAAATTATACAGCCCTCCCCAAACGCGCCTTTGGCCGGAGCCGAATTCCATGACCAGCAAGCGGCCTCCGGGTTTCAGCGCCCGCATGATCTCAGCCAGCGCTTGCGGCCGGGCGCTTAAATTGCGCCAGACAAACTGGCTGACCGCCGCATCCAGGCAGTTATCCGGCAGGGGCAGGCTTTCCGCCGCGCCTTGCACCGGCAGGATGCGCCGTGACAGCGCCGCGGGCAGGCGGGCAAGGCCCCTTTCAAGCATGGGCCGCGACAGGTCCAGGCCCAGCAGTCGCAAATTCGGCGCCACGCGAAGCAGGCCGCGCGCCAGGCGCAAAGTGCCGCAGCCCAAATCCAGAACCAGAGGCGCGGGGGCCGCCCTTTTCTCTCCGGGCAAGAGCAGAGCGCGCCGGAATTTATAATCCCAGTACGCAACAACGCCCCCGCTAAGAACCAGGTTGACCAGGTCGTAGCCGGGGGCGATGTCGTCAAATAAGGCGCTGGACAAAAGCAACGAAGTTACGCCGCTCAGGCGACTTTATAAAAAGCGCTTTCCGCCGCGTTGCAAATGGGGCACTTGCCCGCGTAAGGGCCTTCGTGGGTGTAGCCGCACACCGAGCAGACGTAGTAGTCCACGTCTTTGATGTCGCCTTTGGCGGCCAGGGCTTTTTTATACAAATTGGCGTGCACTTCCTCCACGGCATTGACCCAGCCGAGGTGGCGCTTGATGTTGTTTTCGCCTTCCGCTTCAGCGTCAACCAGCATGTCCGGATACATTTTGGTAAACTCGTAAGTTTCGCCGGCAATGGCGTCTTCCAGATTTTCCATGGTGCCCTTGATCTTGCCCGCATAACGCAAATGGGCGTGGGCATGGATGGTTTCAGCCTCGGCCGCGGCCCGGAAGAGTTTGGCCACCTGGGGCAGGCCTTCTTTTTCAGCCTGCTTGGCGTAAGCCAGATATTTGCGGTTAGCCTGGGATTCACCGGCAAAGGCGGCCATCAGATTCTCGTGTGTCTTGGACATAATCATACCTCTCTAGCTAATAGTAATAATTACTAATTAGATCCACTGGGCTGAGCTGTCAAGAAAAACGGCCAGCCATACCTTAGTCGGAGCTTTCTTCGGTCTCCGGGCGGCGGTGCTCGCCGATGGGGTCCAGGGTTTGCAGCACCACTTCATATACGGCTGGAAAGATCTGGGGAAAGGAGGCGGGCGAGACTTTGCCCATTTCAACAAACTTGACCATGATTTCTTTGGTCACCTGGATGGCTTCTTTTTTTTCTTTGTGCATGACAAAACCTTGCGCGCGGCGCGGCCTGGAGTGGCGACAAAAAACCCGTCCTTTGGGGGAATGGCCGGACCACCGCGATCACGGACCTGGACGGGTAAAAAAGAGAATAACCGGGAAAGGGCCATCCCCTGTTTTTAAAATATGCGAACGCGGCAAAAACGATGCGGCTGGGAGAAAAAACTGGAGCCTACCCCACAAGATCCTGGGCCAGAACGGCGATTTCCTCGCGGATAATCCGCGCGGCGGCCTGGGCCGCGGCCTGGTCCAGATTCCGGGCTAGGCGCTCTTCCAGCACGGCCAAGCGCGCTTCCATGTCCTGTTGCACCAGATCGCGCACAGTCGCGAGCAGGGGGCCGTCTTCAGCCAGCAGTTCGGCGGTTAAAGCCGCCATGTCCAGAAAAGCGGCCGCAACAGCGGGCTCGGCCGGTTCAAAAATCTCTTCAGAAAAGGCGGCGGCCTGGGGCGCGGGCTCCGCCTCGGCGGGAACAGCTTCTTCCTCGCCGGGCAGGTCTTCGTCAACCTCGGCAGCGGCGGCCGCCCCAGGTTGTAAAATATCATCCAACAGCGCGTCTAATTGTTGCAAATCTTCAGCAGCCAAAGCATCTTCCTCTGCCGGGCTTTCAGGCGCTGCAACTTCAGGCGCTACAGCTTCAGGCGCGGCAGCTTCCTCCTGCCCCACGTCAGCGACCATGGCGTCCAAATCCTCATCCACAGGCGCATTTGCGGCCATGGCCGCTTCAAAAGGATCAGGCTCCGGAGCGGCAGCCGCGGCAACGGCGGCGGCTTCAAAGGGGTCAACTTCGGGGGAAGCGGCGGCGATGGCGGCGGCAAAAGGATCGGGCGTGGCGGCAGCGGCGGCAATAGCGCTTTCAAAGGGATCCGCCACAGGAGCGACGGGTTTTGAAGCGGGCGCTGTCGCGGCCATGGCGGCTTCAAACGGATCCGCCTCAGGCGCGGCGGCTTCAGGAACAGCGGCTTCAGGCGCGGCGGCCGTTTCCGCCTCGCCGTCGCCCATCACTGACTTCAGTTCCGCCAAAATATCGTCGTCCTCCACTTCCGGCTCTATGGCGCCCTGCAACTCGGCAAGCAGCTCATCCGCATCAACGGTTGCACCGTCAATGGAAGCGGGCGCGGCCACTTCAGCCAAAGGAGCTTCCATATCGGCGAACTCAGCCAGAAAATCATCCACATCGACATCTGTTTGCTCATTGTCGGCCGCGTCGTCGGACGCGACGGCCGTAATAAAATCGGTTTTGTCAGCGGCTCCGGCTTCGGCCAGAAGATCGTCCACATCCAAAAGCACATCTCCGGCCGGCGCGGCGGGAGCGGCTTTGGGCGCGGGGGGCGCGGCCGCTGCCAGATCGTCGTCCAGGCCCTCCAACAGGCTGTCCAGGTCGGCGAACTCGTCGGAGTCAACGGAAGCGGAGGAAGACGCGGCCACGGGCGGGGGCTGGTCCCCGGAAACGCCAAACCCGGGCGAGGCGGCCACTTCTTTTTTCGCAGCGGATAATTCCGGCACGTCAGCCAGCATAGAGTCCAACTCGTCCTCAAAGGAGGCATCGGTCAAGCCCGCTCCTGTGTCTTCCGGCGGCAGCTTGCCTTGCTCGACAATGTCAGTGAGTTCTATGATATCATCAGTGCCCTTGGGCACGATTTTCTTAGGGGCCATGATAATCCATCTCTCCCGGGCAGTCGGATATTGGGAAAATTCTGACAGCCAAATACCACCATCTGACAGACTAATACGTCTAACATACATGCGAACGGCATAAAAAAGCAAGAGCTTATTGCGGGCGGCCTTTACAGAGCGGCGGGGCGGAAAGATGAAGGAGGATAACCGCGCGGGGTGATCAGGCGGCCGTTGTGCAGGCGGGTCTGGCTGTTGCCGATAAACAGGATGCTGAGCATATCCACAGCCTCGGGATCAAGGGCGGCCATGGGCCCGGCCGATACTTGCTGGCCGGGGCGGAAAGCCTCGCGCACCAGACCGCAGGGGCGGGCGTCGCCGCACAGGCCGCGCAGCAGTTGCCAGGCCTGTCTGAATTTGGGGCCACGCCCCCGGGAACTGGGGTTATACAGCACCAGCACGAAATCCGCTTGCGCGGCCGCTGTAAGGCGTTTTTCGATGAGTTCCCATGGCGTGAGCAGGTCCGACAGACTGATGACCGCAAAATCATGGATGAGCGGCGCGCCCAGAAGCGCGGCGGCCGCGCACAGCGCCGGCACCCCGGGCACGATTTCCATGTCCGGCGGCGTATAGGCGGGGTCGGCCAGGCCGGCGGCTTCAGCCAGCTCCAGGGCCAGGCCCGCCATGCCGTAAATGCCGGCATCGCCCGAAGATACGAGGCAAACCCGCCGGCCGGACTCGGCGGCCCGCAGAGCGGCGGCGCAACGCTCGGCCTCGCCGCCCATGTGGCCGCGCACAACCTCCTTGCCGGCCAGAAAACGAGTGGGCAGAAGGTCCACATAGGTTTCATAGCCCAGAATCACGTCGCTGCGCTCAAGG
>JAVBRZ010000090.1:0-5167 GCA_031547425.1 Desulfovibrionaceae bacterium | reverse complement strand
AAGCACGTCCGGGCGATGAAGAGTTCCCCCTCTCCGGCGCGCGTCCGGTTACTCCCGGCTCAGATATGCGTTGGTGCGGGTATCCACCTTGATTTTATCGCCGGTGTTCACAAAAATCGGCACCTGGACCACGGCGCCGGTTTCCAGGGTGGCGGCCTTGGTCACGTTGCTCACGGTATCGCCCTTCAGGCCGGGCTCGGTTTCGGTCACTTCCAGCACAATAACCTGCGGGATTTCCAGGTCCATGGGGTTGCCGTTGTACAGCAGCACAAAAACCTTCTGCCCGTCTTTCAGATACAGTTCCTTGCCGCCGGTGATGTCCCCGGACAGATGCAACTGCTCATAGGACGTCAGGTCCATGAGCACGCTGTCCGGACCTTCGCGATATAAAAACTGCATTTCGCGCATTTCCATATCCGCTTTGCCCACTTTTTCGCCGGAGCGGAAAGTGTGGTCAATGATCTTGCCGTTGGTCATATTGCGCAATCTGGTGCGCACAATGGCCCCGCCCTTGCCGGGCTTGTAGTGTTCAAACTCCATGATTTCAAAAGGAGTTTTATCCATTTCGATTTTCAGGCCACGCTTAAAGTCAGTGGTGGAATACATGAAACCTCCGTAAACTGTTGTCAGATTATAAAAAAACCGCGATAACGGCTTATGCTCTTCCCTGTAAATGCCATAAAAGCGCCTTGAGGCCAAGCCCGTAACCCGCAAGCCCGAAGCCGGAAATCACGCCCAGGCAGTGCGGGGCGATGAGACTTTTATGGCGAATGGCCTCTGGCCTTGCCAGCACATTGGTGATATGCACCTCGATGCAGGGGATACCCGCGCGGGCGAGGCTGGCCAGACAGTCGGCCAAAGCCAGGCTGGTATGGGTAAAGGCCCCGGCATTGATGATTATTCCGGCCGCCCCCTGATCGTGCGCCTGCTCCAGACGGTCAAGGAGCGCGCCTTCATGGTTGGATTGGAAAAAATCCAGTTCAAAGGCAGGCAGGCAGGCAGCCCCGCCGAGAACCTCAACCATCAACCCGGGCAGAACGTCAAGGCCAATGCGGCCGTATATTTCCGGTTCGCGCACGCCAAGGCGGCCCAGGTTGGGCCCGTTGACAACCAATATTTTGTAAGGCCGGGTAGCGGACATCATCACCCCTGTTATGTGGATAAACCGTTTTTTTCCTACTTGTAAATGCCGCAACGGTCAAGGAGCCCCATGCATCTCTCTTTGCAACTGGAACACACCATCTATTTAACCAGCCAGCTTCAAGAATTCGACCTGCCCCAGATCGCCCTGGCCGGGCGCTCCAATGTGGGCAAATCTTCCTTGATCAACGCCCTGGCCGGGCGCAAAAGCCTGGCCAAAATCAGCGCCACGCCGGGCAAAACGCGCAGCCTCAATTTCTACCGCGTGCTGCCGCCGGATTATTATCTGGTGGACTTGCCCGGCTATGGCTATGCGCGCTGCAGCAAAAGCGAGCGCGAGAAATGGGCCGGGCTCATTGACCGCTACCTGACTGGCTGCCGGGAACTGAGAGCCCTCTTGCTGCTCATCGACTGCCGCCTGCCGCCGCAAAAACCGGATCTGGACCTGGCCGCTTATGCCAGGGGGCAGGGCATGACCACCCTGCCCGTGCTGACCAAAGCCGATAAATGCCCGCAACGCGACCGCTCCGCCCGCATCAGGGAATGGCAGGCCATTTTGGGGTCAGAACCGCCGCTGGCGGTTTCCGCTGTGACCGGCCTGGGAATTGAGGAACTGTGGCGTCGCCTGAATAATTTGGCCCGCCCGGAATTTCAGGAGCCGACCGTTGCCGCGCCGCGGGCTTAAGCCGCATTTCCCGGCGCGAAAAAATCAGGTCCCGGATCGCCCGTGCGCCCTATATTGGCGCAACCGCCGCCAAATGCGCCTGAACCAGGGCGGCCGCGCCTTCCAGAGGATATAGGCCCCGCCGAACAAAGAAAAGATTGCAAGCCCGCCCCAAACAGCCAGAATCGGCGAAAGCAGCCCTTTCTGCCCGGCGGTGATGCCCACGGTAAACATGGTGTAAAACACGAAAACAATGACCAGGCTTAAGCCGGCATTGATATACACATTGTCCCGCCAGAACATCAAAGACACGGCAATAAGGCCCATGACCATCAACGACGCGGCATAGGCCAGCCTGGAATGCCACAGAGTGCGCAAAGATTCCAGGTTGGAGCCGGCCTTCTTCAGGCGGTCCAGAGCGTCTCCCAATTGCCAGACAGACATGGCGTTCAGGTCCGAGCTTTCGCTCAGCACGGTGAGCGTTTTCAGCTTCTGCCGAATGGGAAAATCCATTTCTTCATGCGTGGCCTGAATATAGCCGTCCGTATTATAAACCGTGGCATTGTGCAAAGCCCAGAAGTCATCGTGCACGGTCACGCCGTCGGCCCGAATCACCTCGGTTACCGCGTTTCCGTCATCAGACAGGGTGTAAATGGAAACATCGCGCCCTTTCTTGGTCCTGGTATTGACCCTGTCCAAATAAATGGCCCGGTTTTCATTCCAGAACCATAACTGCCTGAGCACCAGGTTTTTATCCCCTTTGCCGTCCACATGTTCTTGCCACAGCGAAACCGCATAGCGCTCACCCTGCACGCCCACGGCCTGGGAAAAGACAAGCTGCACCCCGCCCCAGAGTAAGCCCAGAAATACGACCACGGCCACCAGGCGCAGGGGGGAAATGCCGCCGGCCTGCAAAGCCAGATATTCCCGGTTTTTGGCCATAACGCATAGCTGCACCAGGGTGGACAGCAAGAACGTGGCCGGCAGGATTTGGGAAATAATCAGCGGGATCTTCACCAGGAAATAAGCGAAAATCAGCTTGCCGCTCACGCCGGCGTCAATGAATTTGTCCATGCGGTCAAACACGTCGATAAGCAGATACACCGCCGTGCCGGCCAGCATGGCCAAGATCACGTAATATAAGTTCTGCCGCAGCAGGTAGCGGGTGAGCAGGCTGGGCCGCACACACTCCAGGACAAGGCCGGATAGACGCCGGACGGGCTCCCCAGCCCCTTCAGGCCGCGAATCGGGCTGGCGGGAAAATTTCAGTTTAGCAAAGCTCATGCCTGCTTCCGCCTTAAGGGATAAAGCCGTTTCAAGTAACGCCAGGCGCGCGGCATGTTCACATGCCGCTCCTTCAGGGTCAGGCGGAAAAAGTAGCCGCCGCCGGCCAGAAATGCCAGGTTGGGCGCCCACATGCTCAGCCAGATGGGCACAGAGCTGTAAATCGCGTTCATGGCAAAGGAAACCATACTGTAATAAACGAGGAACATCAGCAGGATGATCACAATGCCGTATTGGCGGTTGAGGCCTTCAAAATAGCAGGCCAGGGGCAGGGCGAAAAACCCGAGCACAATACAGGCCACCGGGAAAACCCAGCGCTTGTGCATCTCCACCACCACCTTGCCGCGATCCTCGGCATCCCATTCCGACGAATGGTCCTTGCCGCTCAGGATGTTCTCCAGTTGCGTCCAGCTCATTTCCTTGAACGGCACCCCACCCAGCTTGACGCCCTTAAACAGTTGCGAAAGATCGAGGCGCACCTCATACTCGCCAAAGCCCATAACCGAAAGCTGCTTTTCCGCTGTGCGGTATAGCCGCCCGTTAAGCAGCTTGAAAATTATCTCGCCCCGCTCTTCATCGGTGACAATGCTGCCAGTGGGCGCAAGAATGACCACACTGTTCTTTTCGCGGGTGCGGTCCTCCACCAGCACTTGCCTTATTTGTCCGGTGTTCAGATCCGCCTGGCGGGCGAAGATGGTGATGCCGGGGATATCTTTGTTAAAGACGCCGGGTTGCAGCACCAAGCGGGCGCGGGTTTGGGCGATGTCCATGATTGTGCCGCGAAAATTGCTCATGCCCCAGGACACGGAGAACACGGACACAATCAGCGCCAGAATCGTACACAGAGCGCAAAAAAGCAGCGGTGCGGGCAAAAGCTGCTTGAGGCTGATGCCCGAGGCTTTAAGGGCCACCAGTTCGTTGTCCGAATTGATGCGCAGAAAGGTGAGAAACACTGAAAGCATGGCCGCGATGGGCATGATCAGGAACAGGAACATGGGGCTTAAATAAAAAAACAAAATCAGGATGTCCGCTATACCCAGATCCGCACCGAAAAATACCTCGCGCAACTGCAGACCCCGGCCGATGAGCACCAGCGAGAGCAATGCCGCTGTGGACAGGCAGAACAAAGAGACCAGCTCTTTGAAGATAAAAATTTGCAGAAGTTTGGGTTTGGAAAATTTAAACAGAACGGACTCCTGAAAAGAGCACGGGATTTTAGACTATTAAACGCCCCGGCGCGGCCGGGGTTCAAGCTATGCGGCTAACCTTTCTTATGAAACAAATCATACAGCGCCGTGGTCTCGGACGGGCTTAAATTAAACCGCATCCCCGCGGCCTTATCATATACCTTACGGTCCGCCGTCCTGGCGGACACGCAAGGCTCGCTGCACAAAAAACGGGTTTTTTGCTTGCTCCCCTGCGGGGCCTCCCCCATCCTGCGGGAGATTTGAACACTCCGTAACCAATTCAATGCAAGTCAATCAAGCTTCAGTTCATTGCGCTTATGAAACAAATCATACAGCGCCGTGGTCTCGGACGGGCTTAAATTAAACCGCATCCCCGCCTCGTCTAAAATGGCCATGAGGGCTTTTTCCGAAGGGCGGCCGTCAGTTGCGGCGCGGTCCGGGCATTCTGCGGCAAAGCGCTCGGCCACAAAGGACGCGGCGCGGCGCAACAGTTCGCTGTGGGGCATGACGGTGCTCATAACTGCCTCTTATTTTCATAAATATAGATCATTTCCCCTAAATGTAAACGCGGTAAAACACTTTTGACGAATTGCGATTTTACGCGGCTGTCGCTATTTTGCGGGCAGATATAGCCTATTTGCCGGCAAAGGGCAATCTCCCGGCATGCTTGCCCGCGCGCCGTAAAATACTCATTGCGGCACGGCCGCAAATGCGTTATTGGCAATGCCCAGAGGCGGAACTTGTATGGGAGATTTAGGCATTGCGGTGATTCAGGGCATTGTGGAAGGCCTGACCGAATTTATTCCGGTATCGTCCACCGGGCACCTGATTATTGTGGGACACCTGCTGGGCCTGACCGGGCCCAAGGCGGCCGCCTTTGACATTGTTATCC
>JAVBRZ010000001.1:0-8477 GCA_031547425.1 Desulfovibrionaceae bacterium | reverse complement strand
AATAAAGGGATCGCCGCCTTTAAGCCGGGCCACGCTTTGGCCCGCTTTGGCCAAATCCACCAGTAATTGGTTAATCTCGGCCTGGGGCAAAGTATGCTCGCCGCCCTTTTTACCCACGTAAATGAGTTGAGCATCCGGCCGGGCAAAATCCAAAAAGGCGCGGTTGGCCAGATAATCATAAACCACCGCATCGACCCGGCCCAGAATCTCCCTCCCCCGCAAAGTCAGCAGGCCGGGATCGCCGGGACCGGCGCCGATAAGGTAGACTGTGGCGGTAGTCATGGATTATGCCTCCGGCGGTCGGGAACAGGGCTCCGCCCTCTCCCCGGACCCTCTCCCGCAAAGGGGCTGAGCCCCTTTCGAAACCCTGGCTGAGCAATTCAATTGCGCGTGTCTCCGCCAGTTGCTTTTTACAAGTTTGCCAATCCGCAGGTTCACCAGTCCAACACCCGGGGAGGGGATCATCCCCTGCGCGGGAGAGGGTCCGGGAAGGGGGCTCGGAAGCCCACCCTCCTGGCCGTTTATTCACTCATGGCTTCTTTAAACCTGGTTTGCAAAGCTGTAAGCTTTTGCCTGGCTTCACCCAGCTCTTCCACGCGGGCGCGGTCGCGCTCCACCAGTTCGGCCGGGGCCTTGTCCACATAAGCCGGATTGGCCAGCTTGCCGGAGAGCATGTTGAATTCCTTTTCCAGCTTGCCCAGTTCTTTATCCAGGCGGGCCACTTCATCAGCCAGGTTCACCGCGCCGTGCAGGGGCACAATGACCTCATTGCCGGCGGCCACGCCGCTGGCCGAAGCCTTGGGGGCCACGGCGGCCGCGTCAATGGTCAAGTCCGCCAGGCGGGCCAGGGTGGTGATCACTTCCCGGTTGGCTTCCAGGAGCCCCGCCTGTTCCGGCGAGGCCGGACGCACCAGCACATTGAGCCGGTGGGACGGCGCGATGTTCAATTCCGCCCGAATGGTGCGCACCGTGCCGATCACGGCCATGATGGCTTCCATGTTCCCGGCGGCCGCGCTGTCTTCCCAAGCGCCGCGCGCGGCCGGGAAACGCTCCGTGGCGATATCCCCGCCCGCTTTGCCGGGCAGGGCCGCCCAAATTTCAGCGGTCACAAAGGGCACAATGGGGTGCAGCAGAATAAGGGTTTCCTGGAGCACCAGGCTAAGCACATACTGGGCCGCGGCCTGGCGCTCGCCGCCGGCCTGCATGTCCGGCTTGACCAGTTCCAGATACCAGTCGCACAACTCGTTCCAGACAAACTTATACAACCCCTGCGCCGCATCATTGAAGCGGAAGGCGGCCAGGGCCGCATCAGTCTCGCGTTTGATCTCCTCCAGGCGGTAAATAATCCATTTGTGATGCAGGCCGTTGAGTTTATCCCAAGCCACTTCCGGCGCCGCGCCCTGTCCGGCCGGGGGCAGGTTCATCAGCGAAAAGCGGGCCGCGTTCCAGAGCTTGTTCACAAAGTGGCGATAGCCTTCAATGCGGTCTTCGGACAATTTGATGTCCCGCCCCATGGCCGCCAAGGAGGCCAGAGTAAAACGCAAGGAATCGGTGCCGAATTTCTTGATCATGTCCATGGGGTCCACGACGTTGCCCAGGGACTTGGACATCTTGCGGCCCTGGCTGTCGCGCACCAGGGCGTGAATGTAGACCTGGCGGAAGGGAATGTCGTCCATGCAGTACTGGCCCATCATGATCATGCGGGCCACCCAGAAAAAGAGGATGTCAAAGCCGGTAACCAGCACGGAAGTGGGATAGAACGCGGCCAGGTCCCTGGTTTTGTCGGGCCAGCCCAAAGTGGAAAAGGGCCACAGCCCGGAAGAGAACCAGGTGTCCAGCACGTCGGGGTCCTGTTTGAGGTCCTGCCCGCCGCATTTGGCGCAAGTAACGGGCGCGTCCGCGGCCACGGTGATATGCCCGCACGCGCAATCCCAGGCCGGAATGCGGTGCCCCCACCAGATCTGGCGGCTGATGCACCAGTCGCGGATATTATCCAGCCAGTTGTAATAAGTTTTCACCCAGGAAGCGGGCAAAATTTCCGTCTGCTCAGGCACGGCGGCGCGGGCGCGAGGGGCCAGCTTGGTGGTGGCCACAAACCATTGCTTGGAGACATGGGGCTCCACCACACTTTTGCAGCGATAGCACACGCCCACGTTGTTGTTGTATTCTTCGGTGCTGACCAGAAGGCCTTGAGCCTCAAGGTCACGCACGGCGGCCGCGCGGGCCTCTTCCTTGCTCAGGCCGGCATACTTGCCGGCTTCGGCCAGCATCACGCCGTGCTCGTCAATAACCTGAATAAAGGCCAGGTTATGCTTATGCCCGAGCTGCCAGTCGTTATGGTCGTGGGAAGGCGTGACTTTGAGCGCGCCGGTGCCGAACTCCATGTCCACGTATTTGTCGGCGATGACCGGGATTTTGCGATCCGTCAGGGGCAGACGCGCCATTTTGCCGATCATGTGCTGATAGCGCTCGTCATCAGGATGCACGGCCACGGCCGAGTCGCCGAACATGGTTTCCGGCCGGGTGGTGGCCACAATGAGTTCGCCGCTGCCGTCCGCCAAAGGATAACGGATATGCCAGAGACTGGTTTTCTGGGGCTCGTGCTCCACTTCATCGTCGGCGAGAGCGGTGTGGCAGTCGCCGCACCAATTGATGATGTACTCGCCCTTGTAAATCAGGCCGTCGTTATACAGGCGCACAAACACCTCGCGCACGGCGCGGGACAGGCCCTCGTCCATGGTGAAGCGCTCGCGGGTCCAGTCCACGGAAGCGCCCATGGCCCGAATCTGGCGGGTAATGTTGCCGGCGTATTCTTCTTTCCACTGCCAGACGCGCTCCACGAATTTTTCACGGCCGAGGTCATGACGGGTTTTGCCTTCCTGGGCCAGGCGCCGCTCCACCACGTTCTGGGTGGCGATGCCCGCGTGGTCGCAGCCCGGCACCCAAAGCACCTTGCGCCCTTTTTGACGCTGATAGCGGCAGAGGATATCCTGCAAAGTGAGGTTCAGGGCATGCCCGATATGCAGATTGCCGGTGACGTTGGGCGGCGGGATGACTATGGAGTAGGGCTCGCCCGGCCCGTCCGGGTCCGGGGTAAAGACCTTGTTTTCTTCCCAATGCCGCCGCCAGTGCGGCTCCACCAGTTCAGGCTCATAGCCTTTGGCCAAAGTATCGCTCATGGTCTGTAACTCCAAAGAATCAAAGTATATGGACAAAAATTTAAATTTGCTATGCTGAACATCCGCCCTCAGCCGCTTCAATTTCGCGCCATCCAAAGGCTCCCTTGCGGGGCCACCCCATGCCGCGCCTCGCCGCCGGGCTATTCCGCATATGCCTGAGCTAATTCTTCAGGATAAATGCTTTCCACCTCACTCTTATACTCCGCAAACGTTCCTTGGGCAATGGCGGCTCTTGCGCCGCGCACCAGGTCCAGAAAATAGGTCAAGTTATGCAAAGAATTCAAGCGGTAGGACAAAATCTCTCCGGCCACGTGCAGATGGCGCAAATAAGCGCGGGAAAAGGTACGGCAGGTGTAGCAGGAACAGGCAGGGTCCAGGGGGCTTTCGTCGTTGGCGTATTCGCGGCGCTTGATGTTGACCTTGCCCAGGGAAGTGTACAGCGTGCCGTTGCGGGCGTTGCGCGTGGGCAGCACGCAGTCGAACATGTCCACTCCGGCCGCGATGCCGTTGATGATGTCAAAAGGCGTGCCCACGCCCATGAGATAGCGCGGCTTGTGCGCGGGCAAAAGGGGCGCGGAATAATACAGAAAATCCATGAGCTGGGCCTTGGATTCGCCCACGGACAAGCCGCCCAGGGCGTTGCCGTCAAAATCCAGTTCCGCGATCTGGGCAATGGAGCGTTCGCGCAGGTCTTTAAAAAAACCGCCCTGGCTGATGCCGAACAACAAGTTGCGCCCCGCGCCTTTGGGGTATGCCGCCCGCGCCCGCGCCGCCCAGCGGGCGGTCAGCTCCACGGATTTTTCCGTATAGGCGCGGTCCGTGCCGTAGGCCACGCATTCGTCCAAAACCATCATGATGTCGGAATTGAAATTGCGCTGCACCCTGATAACCGATTCAGGCGTGAACAAGTGTTTGGAACCGTCGATATGGGAGCGGAAAGTCACGCCCTCTTCGTTGATTTTGCGCAAATCGCTGAGGCTGAAAACCTGAAAGCCGCCGCTGTCGGTTAAAATGGGACCATGCCAGGCGTTGAAGGCGTGCAGCCCGCCCAGTTCGGCCAAGAGTTCGTCGCCGGGGCGCAAATACAGATGATAGGTGTTGCCCAAAATTATTTCCGCGCCCATAGCCGCCAAATCGTCAGGCGCGATGCCTTTGACCGAGCCGGCCGTGCCCACGGGCATGAATATGGGCGTACGCACGGCTCCGTGCGCGGTCTGCAAAATACCGCAACGCGCCGCGCCGTCCTGATGCAAAATTTTAAAATCGCCCGCAGGCGGAGCGGGAATTTGAATCGCCGTCTGTTCCATGCCCGGCAACATACCTGTGGATCAGGAGTTTGAAAAGCACTAATTGGGCCGCACCCATCACGAAGCTTGTCGCGATTTGCCCGGCAGGCCTAAAGATTTACGTAAATGCACCGATCCATAGTTATGCTTTGAGGGGAGTGCACCGTTTAAGGAGCACAAGATATGAAATTGAATTCGGTTTTATTGCTGGCCCGCCAGGAATCACTGGTAACCATTGACAAGCAGATGCTGCGCAACAATGGCTATCTGCCCTTCCGGCGGTTCTCGTTCATGGACTCAGGGCTCAAAACCGCGCAAGGATTGGCCGCCGCCGCTGAAGTCCGCCTGGCTTTGCCAGACCTGCTGGTCTGCGACCTGCCGCTGGCGGACATGGCCGCTGTGCAGTTTCTGAGCCTCATCCGCCTGCACGCGGCGTTGCGCAAGCTGCCTGTGCTGCTCCTGGGGCACGACCGGGCGCTTAAAGACGGCGCGGAACTTGAAAAACTCCAGCCCGTGGCCTATCTGCCCCGTCCTTATACCCAGCACGAGTTTATCGGCGCGCTGCAAAGCCTGGCCGCCCAGGCCGCCGCCCTGCCCGTTTCCAGGCCTGACCAGGAAAATGAAACCGCTTTCCGGGCCGCCTTAAAACTCATGACCCAACCACGCGAGGACGCCGGCCCCGAAGAACTGCTGCGCCAGGGCATTTCCCTGCTGCGCAAAGGCCGCCCCACTGAAGCCCGTCAAACATTCCAGAAGGTTATTGACCGCCATCCCGCGTTTACCGCCCAGGGGTTGCAAGGCCTGGCCGAAGTTGCGGCCCGGCAGGGCCATACGGATTACAGCCGCCAGTTGCTGTACAAGGCGGCGATCATCAATATCCGGGCGCACAACTTTCAGGCCGCGCAACGCGCTTTTTCCCGCCTGGAGGATTTGGGCGGCCTTGAACGCCATGGCGCGGAAGCCGCCTCCAAAGCCAACCCCTTATACCAGGCCGGGGGCGCTCTGCTCAAAAGCGGCCAGTTCGAAGCCGCGGCTTCGGCTTTCTGGCACGGCATGAGCCTCACGCCCGAAGAGTCCATTATCGCTTACACCGCCAGGGCCTGCCAGTTCACTTCCGCTCCGGAAAAAGCCGCGCAGGGCCTCTGCCGGGCCATGGAACGCAAAAGCCCGAGCCTGGCCCGCGACCTGCGCAAACACCTTTTGGGCGAAGGCCTTATGGAACGCGAAGAGCGGGATGCGCCCTGGCGCGACTATGGCGCGGTGGGCAATTTCATCGCCAATGTCTACAGCGTGGCCCGCTACACTGTACAGATGTACAAGCAAGCCTGAAAACGCGGCCTCTTAACCGGCAAAAAAGGCCGGAAGTTCCCCTGGTGCGGGACTTCCGGCCTTTTTATTTCAATTCATGCCCATGCGGTTAAAAAGTATAGCCCATGGTGATGGAACCGTAGTCCTGCCCTGACCCCTGACCATGAAATTCATTGGTGCGGTGCACGTAGGTATAGGTCAAACTCGTGCTGTAAATATTTAAAGCCAGGCCCGCGCTCAGATCGGCCACAAAGGGGAATTTGTCCACGCTGGGGCTATCTTTCCACAAGTTGCCGTCCAGAAAAGAGTTATAGGCCACAGCCCGGCCTTCACACCCCACAAAGGCATACGCGCTGATGTTGTCCCACAGGCCGTAACTCTTCAGCGGGCTCGGCGCCTCGTCGCCGGCCGGAGCGTTGATGCCCGACCCGGGGCGAATAGCCGAAGAACCATAGTCGGGCGGCAGGTTCCAGCCAAAACGCAGATCGCCGCCCACACTGGCGTTGGTAAATGGGGTTCCCAGGCTGATGCCCATACGCGGCAGAAGATCAAAGCCCCACCCGGGGTCGCGCTCCGGGTTCAAGCGCCAAATGCGGGTCCAGGTCAGCATGGCCGTGGGCTCGTCCTTGAGCTGATGATCCCAGCCCTTGGCCGTGTTAATGCCCCGCATGCGGTGCACTCCGTTCTGGGCCTGTTCTCCCAGGGCGCTGGGGCCGATTATCCCGGCGGCCAGTTCCAAGGTGTCCAGGCGATTGTATTGTTTGGCGTGCAAGGCCAGCAGACCGTAAAGATACCCGGCATAGGGCCTGTCATCAGGGGCGGGGTCGCGCTCCTGGGTATCTTCCGGCGTGTAGATGTGCTGCCCCAGCCCCAAGGAAAGGTTGAATTGCGAGGCGCTGCGGCTGCCCGGAAAAGGGACATTGCTCAAAAAACGGCTGAAACCGCCGGGCAACATCTGGTTTTCCGCTATGGAACTCAAGTCGGGGCTGATCAGGCGCATCTGCACCGCATTGGTGTAATAGCGGTCCTGCCCGTAAAAGAGATCGTTTTCAAAATAAACCAGCGCGATAAAGGCCGATTTATCCCGCGCGGCCGGAAGTTCGGCGCCTTGAGTTTCCGGCGTTTCAGGGGGTTGGGCCCGCGCCGGTAAAACCAACAACAGAAACAAACCGCAAATAACAACGAACGCCGACGGAAATGCTCGATGCATGGTACTCTCTCAGTACGTTTTTGCTTGGTAATTTAGTTTAAACAAATCAAACGAAAAAAATGGCCGTAAAACATTTTTGTCAATCGCAACCCGCGACTCGACTTTTACGCAATTTATATTATCTATAAACAAAATCAACCAGTTGCACAAGTCTAACTTCACTTCAAGCGTGCAAACAGGGTATGCTGGCGTGAGGCTTGACAGAAAGCGAAGAACCGGGCAACAAAATGGCTAAGGCTTGAAGACATTAATGGAGTCGCGCACACCTCTGTTAAATGTCGTTGTTGCCGGGCGTCCATCGCCCGGCGCCATATGAACGTTTAACCAGAAAGGATGCGTATGAATCTGGCCAAATTCCCCCGCCGCGGCTATGTGCGAACCCCCACCCCCATTGAACGCCTGCCCCGCTTTTCCAAAGCCTTGGGCGGCAAGATCAATGTCTACATTAAACGCGATGATCTTTTGCCCGGTTGCTCCGGCGGCAACAAAACCAGGAAACTTGACTTCTGCATCGCCGATGCCCTGGCCCAGGGCGCGGACACCCTGGTCACCTGCGGCTCCATTCAATCCAACCACTGCCGCCTGACCCTGGCCTGGGCGGTCAAAGAAGGCCTGGACTGCCATCTGGTGCTCACGGAAAAAATTGAAGGCAGCTATAAGGCCGACGCCTCGGGCAACATTTTCCTCTTCCAGCTCATGGGCGCCACCAGTCTGCGCGTGGCCCCCTTCGGCGCTTCGCCCCTGGAAGAAATGGACAAGCTGGCCGAGGAGTTGCGCAAACAGGGCAAGAAGCCTTACATTATGCCGGTGGGCGCCTCCACGCCGGTGGGAGCCTTGGGTTATGTGGCCTGCGCCCAGGAATGCCTGGAGCAGCTTTTCCACATGGGCGTCAACATTGACTACCTGGTCACGCCCACGGGCAGCGCCGGTACCCAGGCCGGGCTGATCATCGGCCTGGACGGCTGCAACGCCGACATTCCGGTCATCGGCATGAACGTGCTGCGCGGCAAGGCGGAACACGAAAAAATCGTCCACGATCTGGTGCGCGACACCTGCAAGCTCATAGGCCTGAAGCAGGACATCCCCGCCTCACGAGTCGTCTGCCATGATGACTACCTGGGCCCCGGCTATTCCCTGCCCACCCCCGGCATGGTGGAGGCGGTGCGGCTGATGGCCTCCACCGAGGCCATCCTCCTGGATCCCGTCTATACCGGCAAGGCTGTGGCCGGGCTCATGGACCATATCCGCAAGGGCGCTTTTCCGGACGGATCCAATGTGCTTTTCCTGCACACCGGTGGCTCGCCGGCCCTGTATGCCTATCTTGATGCCTTTAGAGCATTTTGACATTTAAATTCATTGCTGTCCGGCTAAGCCGCTGAGTCTAACAGGCTGAGGTTGTAGGGATTTTCATTTTTTCGTCGTCGCGGAGTCAGGAGTTCTTCCAGAGAAGCCGCACCGAGTAGGTTGAGCTGGACGAGTTGGAAAAGCTGTTGC
>JAVBRZ010000099.1:0-28873 GCA_031547425.1 Desulfovibrionaceae bacterium | reverse complement strand
ATTTTGCTCTGGCGGACGCTCACTCATTGGCTGGGCGGCATGGGCATTATTGTGCTTTTTTTAGCCATCCTGCCTTTTCTGGGGGTGGGCGGCATGCAACTATATCTTTCCGAAGTTTCCGGTCCCATGGGCGACAAGCTTAAGCCGCGCATCAAAGATACGGCTGTGGCCTTGTGGCGCGTGTATCTCGCTCTAAGCTTTATCCTGTTCGCGTTGTTATTTCTGGGCGGCATGGACTTTTTTGACGCCATGTGCCACACCTTCTCCGCCATTGCCAGCGGGGGCTTCGGCAACTGGAATTCCTCCATCGCCCATTATCAGTCGCCGTTCATCCAGTGGGTGCTCATCATCTTCATGTATCTTACCGGCATCAGCTACGCGCTGCATTATCATTTGTTCAGGGGACGCTGGCGCCATGTGCTCAAGGACAGCGAATTGCGGCTGTACACGGTTACGTTGCTGGCGGCGGCGCTGATCATAACCGTGTACGTGCATCTGTATCACAATACTAAAGGCGACTTGGAACTGTCCATCCGCAACGCCTTGTTTCAGGTCACTTCCCTGGCCTCCACCACCGGTTTTGTGACCGAGGACTATTCCACCTGGCATGGTTTGCCCCAGTTCATTCTGATGCTGCTTATGTTTATCGGCGGTTGCGGCGGCTCCACTTCCGGCGGCTTTAAGTTCATGCGCGTGCTCTTGCTGCTTAAAGGCGCTCACCAGGAGCTGTTCCGCATTGTGCACCCCAGGGCTGTGCGGCGCATGAAGCTGGGCAGCACCATTGTGCACCAGGATGTGCTGCTGGCGGTCAGTCGCTACCTGGTCATTTATTTGTGCCTGTTTGTGCTGTTTTCTCTGATTCTAACGGCAATGGACCTGGATCTGACCACGGTCATGTCCGCGGTCATTGCCTGTTTAAGCTGTGTGGGGCCGGGATTCGGCGTTGTGGGTCCGGTTGAAAGCTATGCCACGCTCCCGGAAGCGGCCAAATGCGTGCTGTCTTTGGCCATGCTTTTGGGGCGCCTCGAGACTTACGCCATTTTGCTGTTGTTCATGCCCGAATTTTGGCGAAAGTAAACAAAACGGCGGCCTGGGAAGTATTTTCCAGGCCGCCGCGAAAGTACGCTTTTTAAACTTCCGTTGACAATTAAATCTGGCTCAGCAGTTGTTCCTTAATGCTGTCAATACTGCCTTCGCCGTTGAGCTCAATATACCTGGTGCGGCCTTCCGTGGCCAGGTCCTTGAAGTAATAGGCCGCGGCCAGGGTGCCGCTGTTGCCGTCATAATAAATATCGTGGCGCTTGTTGATGGCCTCCTCGTCCTGGTCGTCGGAGCGGGCGGACAGAGCGCCGCCGCAAACGCGGCACTTGTCGTCCTTGGGCCTGATGGCGTCAATATGGATATTGTTGGGGTGGTTGTTGTCTTTGGCGCAGAGTCGGCGGCCCATGATGCGTTCTTTGGCGATTTTGCGGGGCAGCTTGATCTCCACAACGTAATCCAAACGCATGCCTTGCGTTTGTAGGGCTTCCCACAGTTTTTTGGCCTGGATCATGTTGCGGGGAAAGCCGTCCAGCAGCCAGCCGTTTTTGCCTTTTTCCTTCAGGGTTTCCAGGACCATGGGAATGGTGATGTCGTCCGGCACCAACTCGCCCTGGTCGATGAACGCTTTGGCTTTTTTGCCCAATTCCGTGCCGCCGCCGATGTGCTCGCGGAAAATCACGCCGGATTCGATGTGGGCGATATTGAATTTGTCGTTGAGCAGGGCGCCCTGGGTGCCTTTGCCGCTGCCATTGGGCCCGAACATTATGATATTCACAAGCATCCTCCTAAAAATGAGGCCGTATTTTTAGAAACAAAGATTAATTTATAACAGCAATCTCTGGAAAAGGCTAGTATTGTCTCGCCTGGGGCGGCGGAGGCGGGTTTGTATTTTTTGCCCAAAAAAGAGGGAGCGGACAAGGCCCGCTCCCTACGGTTATGGGTGAAATAATCCAAGGTTAGGAGTTGAGGATAAGGTGCTGCTTAATTAATTCGTCCACGGCCGCGGTGTTGTTGTCATTGCCGGTGTTGTGGGTGGAATATACGTTTTCCAGCACAATTATCTGGGAGGCGGCGTTGTCTGGGTTGCCGTCAGCGTGAATGTGCAGTTTGGCGCTGGCGCCGTCCTGTTCAATAGTCAGGTAACGGCCCAGGGTGTCCTCGGTGGCGTTGCCGAGCAGGTCGCGCAGGTCGATGTGGTCGTCGCCTTTGCCGGCCAGGTTATCCATGGAAAAGTCCCTGATGATGTCCACAGCGGGATGGTCCATGGCGCCTTCGTCTCCGGTTTTCCACACAAAGATGTCGTTGCCGTCGCCGCCGTTGAGGATGTCATGCCCGGCGCCCCCGTAAATGAGGTCGTTGCCGTCACCCCCGTAAAGGGCATCATCGCCGTGGGCGCCCATGAGCTGGTCATCGCCGCCGGCGCCGTGCTGCACGGCGCGGCCGCCGTCATCCACCGGGTGGAGCGGGTCGGTGTGGCTGTCATGTACGCCCGCGACGGCCATGGTGCTGAGCATCGGTTCATGTTCGCCCTGGAAGTGCAGTTGGGAAGTGGAGCTATCGCCGTCGCCGTCAGTCACCTTGTAGTCGAAAGTGACGTCCTTGAACTCGGTGTGCTCGGTTTCGGTAACAGTCATCTTGTCGATGAAGAAGGACGTCTTGTCGTCGTCATTGGCGTAAAGGAAAACGCTGGCGACGGTTTTGCCGCTGGCCAGGTCGATGCTGAAGTCGCTGACGTTGGAATGGCCGGCGCTGGAGCTGCCGTCTGTATAAGTGACGATCCAATTGGCCTGTTCCACGTTGTTCCGGAAGAGCTGCAGCGAGAAAGTCAGCTCAGTGGCGCTGGAGTCCTCCGGCAGAGTGATCAGGATGCCTTCCGGGTAGGTATGTTTGCCCTTGTCGGTATAAGTGGCGATTTGGTTCTTCTTGCCGTCATCCACCGCATCGCCGTGCTTGACGCCCATGAAGCGGTCAACGTTGTTGTTGATTTCAAAATCCGCATTAGTGAACTTTTGGGTCGCGGGGTCATAGACCATGGCTTCAAATTTGTAGCCGTCCACTTCGCCGAAATGCTTGGAGTTATAGCTGGGGGCCAGGGCGTTTTTGGAGTTGAACAACGTTACTTCCGTGGTTTTCAGGCTGGGGGTGAACTCATAGTCGCCGTTGCTGTACACGCGTAAAGTGCCGCTGTCTGTGGGCACATCCGCATAGCCGCCCTCGGGCACAGCATAGGACGTGCCCGAGGGGGCGGTGATCTGGGAAACCCGGCCGCCGTCGGCGCCCCAGTTGTCGGCCGCGCCGTCGCCGTCGCCATTTTCCGCCGCGGAATTGGCATACGCGCCCTTGGCCATGCCCCACATGCCGTCATTGAGGTTGCCGTACACCTTGTCCGTGCTGACGGCGTCGAAGCTCACCCGGTCAGAGTTGGTGATGGGGTTGTCGTCCAGGATGTCCAGGGTGAAATTGTGCGCTCCGGTGCTGCCGCCGGAGAGGCCGGTGGCTTCGTAAGAGATGTTGATCTTGTCGGGCAGGGACTCGTGATCGACATTTGACTGCGTATGCGCGTTGGTGGCGCTCTTCAGCTCGTAGCTGTAGTTCACCGTGTACACCTCGCCCGTTTTGGTGATGCTGGTGATGCTGAAATCGCCGTAAGGCACATTTTCAGAACCCGTGGTGCTGAAGCTCACCGAACCGTCAGGGTTGACGATAAAATCGCTCAGGGTCATGCCCGCGATTTTGATGCTGGCCAGATCTTCCAGGGAAGTAATGTCCAAAGACCCTTTAGCAAGAGTGTCATGGCCCTTTGCCGTGCCGTTGGGCAGGCCGTCCTCATGCACGGTCATAGGGTCGGCCTCCTTGGTGATGGAAGGCTTGTATTTAGGTTCAGGCTCCGGCTCCGGCTCAGGTTCAGGATCGGGCGTGGGGATCGGCGCGGATATGGGCGTGAGAGTGGGAGCAGGGTTCGCCTGCGCTATGTCGGGAATGCCTTCTTCGGTTACCGGAGTTCCCACGCTGTTGCCCCAGAAATTACGGCCCAGCGTACCCAGAGCGTCCACACCGTCAATGAGGTTGCCTGCGCTGTCGCCGTAGGTTCCGGAGCCGCCGCTGTCGGGCGAGGCCGGGGCTTGCGGCGCTGTGGGGCCGGCCGCGGGCAGCAAGGTTTCATCGCCCAGGCTGGCTAGGAAGTCTTCGGCGTTGATCTGGGCGCCCTGAATATCCATGGTGGGCAGTTGTTCCATTTCCTGCGTGTAGAAATCGGCGAGCACGATCCGCCCGCCATCCGCAAAGGTGAAAATCAGGTTGTCGCCATCACGCGACAACTGCGCTTCGGAACCCGGATCAAAGCCCAGTTCCAATTCCATGCCTGGGGTAACCGGGACAGTAATCACTTGTCCTTGGGGATTGTTGAGCAGCGCCATAACTTTAACTCCTAACGCCAAAGGCTTTGAAAGGATATTTCTTATGCCGCGCGGGGCGCGTTTGAGGCCCTTGCGGCGTATGCATATTCTCCCGCCTGAAATCAGTTCAAAAGCAATTTGTATTATATTGCTATAAACGCGGGACTTTACTTAGCTTCAATATAAACTATTTTCTCTAAAAAATGTCAAGAATTATAAGCAGGAGGAGAAAATTTTTTTCAACACAAACGAGCTTTTTGAAAAAGCAAGATAAATCAGCATATTATACGATATGAGTGCAGTTGATATTTTTTTGAGCAAATCAGCTTTGAAAAGTTGATTTGCTCTGACAGGCACGAAGCAAAGCGCAGTGGGCACCCGCGCGCGAACAGCGCCGTGTGCCTTTTGAGCGTTTCACGCTTGAAATGATATATTTGGCAAATGCTCCGGCGGCATGCAGCGAAGCGCTATACCGCTCGCGACAAAGATGTGTGTGGCAATTTTGCGGGACGGCAAAATCGCATATCGCCCAGGGATGATACCCGAAGGGCAAGGCGCGGGGCGTGTTGTGGGGCAGCTTGTTTTTGCCGTTGCCTCCAGTGGTGCGGAGAGGAGCGCGGTACAGGAGTGAGGAGAGCCTGCGAGTCTTACGGATGAGGACAGCGGTGCTAAGCGCCTTTCTCAAGCGTTAAAGGCCATAAAGCGGCGCTCGCGCTTCCGGCTTGGCGGCAAGAGGCCGTGCGCCCCGTTTTTTTGATTTCGTTTATTTTTGGAAATAAAACCAGATGCCGTCTCTGGTGGCGCGAGCCGCTGTTTTGCCGGGCAGTTGAATAACTTTGCCACTGCGCGGGCCGCCCCCTTCGTTTGTCCAGGCCCGGTCCAGGGCCAGCAGGTTATCGGCCAGGGCCTGGCCGCCGCCCAGAAGGCGCAAGCAGCGCATGAACAGCCGCAAGCGCAAGGCTTGCGGCACGCCCTGCAATTGCTTCCGGCTTAAAAAGATCGCTTGCCCGGCGGGGTCGTGGTCCGCAAAGGCAATTCCCGCCTCGCCGGGCGCCGATATTTGTGCGGGCCGCGCTTGTGTCTCAGCCAGCCAGTAAGCGGCGTCAATTTCAGCCAGGCGTTTCAAGGAGCGCACCTGGCTCAGCCAGGCCGGGTTTTCCTTAAGCAGCAGCGGGACCACATCCATGCGCAGGCGGTTGCGCAAAAAATCAGGCGCGGCGTTGCTTTCATCTTCCAGGTGCGGCAGCTTGAGGCGCTCCAGAAAAGCGGCCAGTTCCCGTCGCTCAATAAACAACAGCGGCCGGATCAGCTTGTTTTCCGGGTTGAATCTGTCCATGCCGGCCAGGGCCGGCCATCCGGCGCCGCGCAACAGGCGCATGAGCATGTCCTCCGCCAGATCGTCGAGGGTATGGCCAGTGGCGATAAAACTTCCGTCCCGCGCGGCGATTTCCCGGAAGGCGTCAAGGCGCGCCTTGCGGCCGGCTTCTTCCAGGCCCAGGCGTTTTTGCGCGGCCAGAGCGGCCACATCCACCGTGCGGCCGTGAAATTCCACCTCCAGGCGCTCACAGAAGCCGGCTACCCAGCCCTGCTCGGCGGCGGCCGTGGGGCGCAGGCAATGATTGACGTGGCAGACTTTGATTTTGCAGCGCAAGCGTTCCCGCAGCGCCGCCAGGATAACCAGCAGGGCCAGGGAGTCCGTGCCCCCGGACACGCCAAGCAGGATGCGGGCGTCGCTTAACTCAACCCCGCTTTTTTCCAGCGGAAAGCGTTCGACCTGTAGGGCCAGGCGCGCGCTTTGGGCGTCAAAGTCCTGTAACTTGCCGGGAATTCGCCCGGGCAGGGCGGGCAGAGGCGCGTGGGGCGCGGCAGCGGCGCGGGGCGGACTGGAAGTCATGCCTCCCCGCGCCCCGGATGGAGCAGGGGAGTAATATGCAACTCCCGCAACAATTTTTCAATATAAGCTGTGGTGTGGGCCAGCACCGTGGCCTCGGCCGGAGCGATGCAAACGCAATGCATGGTTTTTTCCGCCCGCACCAGAGGCTCCAGGCGTAGTTCGCCTTCTTCCCGGTCCGCTTCCAGGGCAAGAAAATAAGGGCCGCAACTTTCCCAATGCTCCCGTTGCTCTTCATTATGCAGGTCGCGGGGCACGGACAGCCAGAAGATATCCTCCAGAGATGAAGCCATGTTCAGTTCATTAAGCTTGAGGCGCAGACGCAGCATGTCGGCCGGCGCCAGGCGGGCCAGGCATATTTCTTCCATAGGGGTCACTCTTCCAGGTCATGGTTTTCAGGTTCCGGGCGGGCGGCGGCCGAGGAGTCGCGATGCTTTCCGGCATGGTTTTGCCCGTTGCCGTCCAGGTCAAACATCTGGCGCACCAGCCCCGCATATTGCAAACGCGTGAGTTTGCCCATGGGCTGGTCTTTCAGAAAGGAAATGGGGTCATGATTGAGTTTTTTGAGCAGGCCGGCCAGCATGTCGCGCAGAGCCGCCTCTGTATCAGCGGGCAGCGGTCCCAGGCGGCGCAGGGTTTTACTCAGTTCCTCCTCGGCCAGGCGTTCGCCGCGGCGCACCAGGTCGGCAATGGTGGGCGCAAGGTCCAGAGATTCCAGCCAGGCAACGAAATCATCCACCTCCGCCCTGATGACGGCGGCGGCTTTTTCCGCTTCTTCGCGGCGCAGGGCCATGTTTTCCGTAACCACGGCTTTGAGGTCGTCAATATCATAGACATAAACGTTTTCCAGGCGGTGCACGGCCGGGTCAATATCCCGGGGCACGGCGATATCAATGAAAAACATGGGCCTGCCCCGGCGCTGCCGCATGGCGGATGCGGCCATATCTCGCGTGATTATGGGGCGTCCGGCGCCGGTGGAGGAAATGACCACGTCGGCCTTGGGCAGGGCCGTGCCGATGTCGGCAAAGGGCAGGCTCAGGCAGTTGAAGGCGCAGGCCAGTTCCTCCGCTCTGGACCGGGTGCGGTTGCAGATGCACAGGGACTTGATTCCGGCTCTGGTCAGGTGCTGGGCCGCCAGCTCGGCCATTTCCCCCGCGCCGATGAGCAGGGCGTTACAACTGGAAACATCGCCGAAGATGCGTTTGGCCAGCTCGCAGGCGGCGAAGCTGACAGAAACGGCATGGGCCGCGATATTGGTTTCCGAGCGGATGAGTTTGGCCACATAAAAAGCTTTGTGGAACAGGCGGTTGAGAATGGTTTTACTGGCCCCGGCGGCCACAGCCAGACGAAAGGCGTCCTTGACCTGTCCCAGAATTTGCGGCTCGCCGATAATCATGGAGTCCAGGCTTGAAGCCACGCGAAACAAATGTTCAATGGCCTGGAGATCGTGCAGGATATAAATGTGGGCGCGCAAGTCTTCCAGCGGCGCGCCAACCGCCATGGCCCAATGCTGGAGCGTTGCCTCGGGCAGGCCTTCCCCCTGCCCCGCGATTACAATTTCCACCCGGTTGCAGGTGGAGAGGACTACGGCCTCACTGATGCCGTGGCCGTCCGCGCTTAAAGGAATGGGAAAACGTCCCGACCATTCCGGGCCGGACAGGGCGAAGCGCTCGCGTGCCTCCACCGGGCTGTTGCGGTGGCTCATGCCGATGAGATGGATATGCTGCATGATGCGCTATCCTTGCCAGGGCATGAAGCTGTGATGGGAGGGTAAAAAGACGTTGACCACCAGCAGGGAAAACATGCTCAGGCCGAATATCCACACCGCCAGTTGGGCGGGCCGGCGTCCACCGCGCCCTTTGAGGCGGATGCCCAGCAGGGCGGCATACACAAGCCAGACCAGCGTGGAGACAAGTTCTTTAATGTCCCAGGAAAGGGCCTCTCCCCAAGCTTTGCCGGCCCAGGCGAAACCGGCGATCAACCCCAGGCTGAACAGGGGAAAACCGTAGAGCACGGCCAGGCGTCCGATGCGGTCAAGGCCGGCCAGGGCCGGGAAGTCATCATCCAATGCGGCCAGGTTTTTTTTGAGCTTTATTTTGCGTTCCAAATATAAAAAAGCCAGCCCCGCTCCGCAGCCGATAAGCATGCAGGACAAACCGGAGGCCATGGCCGCCACATGAATGGTGAACAAAGGTCCGCTAAAGTAGGCCGCGCCTTGCAACTGGGTCAGGCCTTTGTGCTGCATGGCCAGGCCCGCCAGGATGAGCAGCCCGGCCGGGCAGGCGCAAACCATGTTCAGAAAGTCGGCCTGCACTTTGCGGCGCATGGCCAGATACACCAGTATGAACAACCAGGCCGCGAGATGCAGGAAAAAGCTGTTGTCCCAGGCGGTGGCTGTAAGCGTCGCCAGCAACAGAATGGTGCTGTGCAGGGCAAAGCCCAGCAGGGCCAGGCGCGGGGAAACCGCCTGCATCGCCTTGCGCCGGATTTGCCCCGGCAGGGCCAGGCCGGCGGCGGCGCTCAGCGCGGCGGCAAGATAGCACACGGCCACGGCCGGAAGACCCCAGGCAAAGAGGGCGGTCATTGGATGATTCTCCCGGGACGGGCGGCCAGGGTGTCCAGGAACGGCTCAATGGCCGCGTGGATTTCCCGGGGCAGGAGATTGCGCAAAATTGCGGCCGCGCGAATGTGGTCGCGCACTTGCAGGGCTGTGGGCAGCCCGGCGTCCATGAGTTTGCGGAACAGGTTTTTATTTTCCTCCGCGCCCAGGTTGAGCTCAAGCAGCGGGGGGCGCAGGTGGTCCAAAAGCTGGGCCAGCACGGTGTAGCGGCCGTCCAGGAAAATGGCCAGTTCATCGCGGATATGCGCGGCCAGGGCGGGGCTTGCGCCCGAAGTGGATATGGCCGCCTGAATATTGGCCTGCCGCCAGACTGCCGGGACCAGAAAGCCGCTTGAGTCAGGATCGTCAGCCGCATTGCACAGGATGCCGCGCTCCCGGCACAGGCGGGCGATGCGCTGGTTAATTTCCCTATCTCCGGTGGCCGCAAAGGCCAGGGCGCAGCCCTCAAGATCCTCAGGCTTGAAGGGACGCCGCTCGCGGGTCAGGCTCACTCCGGCGGCGCGGGCCTGAACGGCCAGAGACTGTTCTTCGGCATGGGGCGGGGCCGGGTCCACCAGGCGGATAAGCTTTGGCCCGGCCGCAATGAGCCCCTCGGCCTTCCGCCTGCCCACAGCGCCAAAACCGGCCACCAGGCAAACACAGTCTTTAAGATTAAGGAATACGGGGTATAGAGACATCAAGTCCACCTTCCGGCTGGTTTATGAATTACAGCTAGCGGCCTCCGCGAAAAGCGCACAGCCCCAGCATACGCCCAAGACCGCCTAAAGTAAAATAGGTGTTGCCAAGGGGCGCGAGACAGGGCAGAATTCGAGATTATGTCATCCTGCCTGGTGATTCAACTGGCCCGACTGGGCGATCTGCTGCAAACCAAGCGTTTGCTGCTCGGTTTGCGGGCGGACCACGGGCCGGGGCAAGTCCACCTGCTGGTGGACAATTCTTTAACCAGCCTGGCCCGAATCATCTATCCCTTTGCCGAGGTGCACGGCATCCGCGCTTTCGGCGGAGGCATTGATGCGCCCGGCCTTGCGACTGAGAGCCGCCGCGCCTTCGCCTCCCTGGCCGCCCTGAATTTTGACGCGGTCTATAATCTGAATTATTCCGGCTTGAGTCTGGCCCTGTCCACCTTGTTTCCCGTGGAGGTCATGCACGGGCATTGGGAAGAGCGGGGCATGGCCCGGCGCTCTTTATGGGTGGATCTGGCTTTTCGCTGGACCGCGCAGCGCCGCATGTCGCCGGTGAATCTTGTTGATTTCTGGGGGCTGATGGCCCCGCAGCCCGTTACGGCGGCCGAGGTCAACCCGGCGGCGCGTCCCCGGGGCAACGGCATCGGCGTGGTGCTGGCCGGGCGCATGGCCCGGCGCTCCGTGCCGCCCGAAGCGCTGGCCCCTCTTGCGACCGCGCATTTCGCCCGCCTGGGCGGCGCGACGATTACCCTGCTGGGCGGGGAAGCGGAGCAGCCCCTGGCCCGCGCGCTCACGCATGAATTGCCCCGCGCCGTGGCCGAGCAAGTCCGCGACCTTACCGGGCGAACCGCGCTCACGGATTTGCCGGAAATTATCGCGGGCCTGGACCTGCTGCTCACCCCGGACACCGGGCTCATGCACCTTGGCGCGCACTGTGGCACGCCGCTGGAGGCATTGTTTTTGTCCTCCGCCTGGTGCTATGAAACCGGGCCTTACGGTCTGGGGCACACCATCCGCCAGGCCGCCACGCTTTGCGCGCCCTGTCTGGAGTCCGCGCCTTGCCCGCACGGACTGCGCTGCCTTGCCCCGTTCAAGGACGAAGCTTTGCGCAAACTCATGGCCGGCAAAGTTTCGACGCCGCCGCCCGCGGAGCTCGCCTCCCTGACAGGCCGCTTTGACGGCCTGGGCATGGATTATATTCCGAGCGGCGATCCAACGGGCCAGGATGTCTTGTCTTTTGAGGAACAGGCCGTGCGGAGAGGTATGCGCTTTGTGCTCGCGGAATGGCTGGGGCTGGAGACCGGGGGCTTGGCCGCGCCGTCCCTGGCCGCGCAACACGCGCTTCAGGAACGTTTTTTTCATGAATCCGACTGGCTGCTGCCGGCGGCTAAGATGTTTTAAGCAATACTTCAGAGCATTTCACATTTGAAATAATAGTTTGTCAAATGCTCCGGCGGGAGGCGCGAAGCGCAATACCGCCCGCGAGAAGAGCGCAGGCGACAATTTTGCGGGATGGCAAAATTGCATATCGCCCAAGGGCGATACCCGAAGAGCAAGGCGCAGGGCGCGCCCCAGGTCAACCCGCTTTCGCCGTTGCCTCCAGTGGTGCGAAGCGGAGCGCAGCACAGCCGTCAGACGAGTCTTCGAGCCTTACGGATGGGCATAGCAGTGATAAGCGCCTTTCTCAAGTGTTAAATGCTATAAAACCGGGACATAAGTTATGTACAGCGAACAACAATTGCGCGTTCTGGTAGTGCTGCCCCTGTACGGCGGCTCCCTGCCCATCGGGCATTATTGCGTCACGGCCTTGCGCGGGCTCGGGCACCGGGCCGAAGCGTTCATGGCTCCGGATTTTTATGCGGCATTTACGGCCCTGAAAGACCTTCAGGTTACGGCTGACCGTCTGGCTTATCTGGAGAACAGTTTTTTGCAGGTGGTTTCGCAGGCCATTTTGGCCAAGGCCGAAGTTTTTGAGCCGGACCTTGTCCTGTGCATGGCCCAGGCGCCGCTCACCCACCAGGCCTTAAAGCGCCTGCGCAAGGACAAGGTGGCCACGGCCATGTGGTTTATGGAGGACCATCGCCTGTTTACCTATTGGAAAGCCTTTGCCCCTTATTACGATTATTTCGCGGTGATCCAGAAAGACCCGCTGCTGGGAGATCTGGCCGAGTTGGGCGTCACAGCGCTGTACCTGCCCCTGGCGGCTTTGCCGGAATTGCACCGTCCCCTGGATTTGTCCGTTGCGGAACAGCGCCGCTACGGTGCGGACATTTCCTTCATGGGCGCCGGTTACCCCAACCGCCGGGAAGCCTTTCGCCAGCTGGCCCACCTGGATTTCAAAATCTGGGGCACGGAGTGGGAAAATGAATACGCCCTGGCCAAGTTGGTCCAACAGGGCGGGGCGCGTATTTCTCCGGAAGAGGCGGTTAAAATTTATAATGCATCCAAAATCAACCTTAACCTGCATTCATCGGTCAACCCCAAAACTCTGGTTACCGGCGGCGACTTCGTCAACCCACGCACCTTTGAACTGGCCGCCTGCCGGGCTTTCCAATTGGTGGATCAACGCACGCTCCTGCCCGAGCTGTTCAATGCCGACGAACTGGCCACCTTCAGCGGCATGGACGAACTTAAAGACAAGCTTGATTATTACTTAAGCCATGAAGAGGAACGCCTGGCCCTGGCCGGGCGCGGCCAGGCGCGCGCGCTTAAGGACCATACCTACCAGCAGCGCATGGCCGTCTTGCTGGACTTTATCCGCGCACACCGGGCCGATTGGCCGAAAGCCCGCAAGCAGGATTCCGGCGTGTTCGCCTATCTGCCCGATGAACTCAAAGCTCCGGCCGCGGAACTGCTGACGCGCCTCAACCTTCCGGCCGACACCGCTTTTTCTGATGTGGTGGCCGCCATCAGGAGTGGCCAGGGCCGCCTTACGGAGTTGGAAACCAGCCTGTTGTTTCTGGATGAGTGGAAAAAGCAATACGGGCGGCCGTAATATAAATTCAGGATGAAGGCCGGTTAAGCCCGCACGGCGGAAACGCGCAAGCCGCCGGGCAATCCTTCCAATAAGTCACACAATTCCCGGCCGTCCCTGGCCACATGATCCGCTCTGGCCAAAATTTCCGGCAAGGGTTCGTGCACTCCGGCAAAAGCCACGCCCAGGTCGGCCTGTTCAAACATGGGCAGGTCGTTGGCGCTTTCGCCGATAGCCACCACCGGGCGGCCGGAGCGCGCCAGGTCGCATACGGCATCGCCTTTGTCCAGAATGCCGGCAAGACACAAGAGCCCATCTTTTACGCAGGACGTGGACAGATAGGCACGGCAGCCGAGCCTGTCCACCAGTGGGGCCACCCAGCAATCCAGATTGCCGCTTAAGATGGCGCAATCATCTTTTCTTTTCTGGATAAAGTCCGCGATGTGCGGGTCAAGGGGAATTTCGGCCACGATTTCCCGCACCCGCTTAACCGGAATAGAGCGCAGGATGCTGAAGCGCAGGCGGAAGGAGGAGGCGAAGTCCAGAGTGCCGTTGAGGGTCAGGCGGGTGAGCAGCGCCATTTCCCGGGCAAGGCCAAGCTCGTGCGCCAGCGCGGGCAAAATTTCCCTGGCAGTGATGGTGCCGTCCAGGTCAAAGGCGAAAACAGGGGAAAGAGCAGTCATAGCCCTTGTCTTTAATGGCTAACGGGGACAAAAACAAGCTTGGTTTGCTGGCCGGGTGCGCCTTTAAAAATGGGTCCGGCAAAGAGAAAAGAGCAACCCATTCAGGCGGCCGCCGCAAAATCGCCTGGCGCAATCCGGTAAAAAAGGCCTGGAAAAAGGAAACCGGGCTTGGAGGAGAGGAAGAGACCTCTCCTCCAATACCGTTTACAGAATATATCTGCTCAAATCTTTGCTTTGCAAAGTGTCGCCCAGGTTGGCGGTCACATAGTCTCTGTCCACGGTCACAAGGGCGCCGGAGCGGTCCGGGGCCGCAAAAGACAGCTCGGACAGAATTTTTTCAAGCACGGTATACAGGCGGCGGGCGCCGATGTTTTCCAGCTCCTGGTTGGCGTATTCGGCAATGGCCGCGATTTCGCTGACGCCGTCCTCGGTGAAGTCTATGGTTACGCCTTCAGTGCCCAGCAGGGCCACATACTGTTTGGTCAAAGCGTTGTCAGGCTCGGTGAGGATGCGGATGAAGTCGTTTTTGCTCAGGGGCATAAGTTCGGTGCGCAGAGGAAAGCGCCCCTGCAGTTCGGGGATGAGGTCCGAAGGCTTGGAATAGTGAAACGCCCCGGCGGCGATAAACAGGATATGGTCGGTGCGGACCATGCCGTACTTGGTTTTTACCGCGCTGCCTTCCACTATGGGCAGAAGATCGCGTTGCACGCCCTCGCGGGAAACGTCCACCCCGCCGCCCTGCCTGGCCTGGCTGGAGGTGATTTTATCCAGCTCGTCAATGAAGATGATGCCGGTTTGCTCGGCGCGTTCGCGGGCCAGGGTGACTACCTGGTCCTGGTCAATGAGCCGCTCGGCTTCTTCCTGCACCAGGAGTTCAAAGGCTTCCGGCACTTTGATGCGCCGGCGCTTGTGTTGGGAGGGCATAATTTTGCTGAAAATGTCTTTGAATTGGGAACCCATGTCTTCCATACCCGGCATGGTCAGCATTTCAATCTGGGGTCCGGACTGGACTTCCACATCCATTTCCACGTCACGGTCGTTCAGGCTTCCGCTGCGCCAGAGCTGGCGGAGTTTTTCACGGGTGGTATTGCGGTCGTACTGTTCTGTATCGGGATGATAGCCTGGATGCGGCCCGGGTTTAGGCAGGAGCAAGTCCAATAAACGGTCTTCGGCGCGGGATTTGGCCTTGGACGAAACCTTGCGCCGCTCTTCCTCAAACACCAGATTGACGCTTATTTCCATCAGGTCGCGGACCATGGATTCCACATCACGGCCCACATAGCCTACTTCAGTGTATTTGGTGGCCTCCACCTTAATGAAGGGCGAACCGCACAGCTTGGCCAGACGGCGGGCGATTTCGGTTTTACCCACGCCCGTGGGCCCGATCATGATGATGTTTTTGGGTGAAACTTCATCGCGCAGTTCGGCGGGCAGGCGCTGCCGGCGCCAACGGTTGCGGATGGCCACGGCGACCATGCGCTTGGCGTCTTCCTGGCCGACGATGAATTTATCCAGTTCCGAAACTATTTCGCGGGGAGTAAGTATGCTCATATTTATGCAAATGGGGGTGAGATGTTTTAAAAGGCAGGAACACCCGTGTGTGAAAGGGTGTTCCTGCTTTTTTGCTTATATGTCAAGCGTTGAGGCGTTTTTATTTTTCAAGGGGCACGGCCCGGAAAAATACCTGGCCGCGGCGGTTGAGTTGCAGGAGCACGGCGCCTTTGTCCTTGGCCGCGGCCAGGACTTTGCCTAAAGCCCGGGCATCGCTTATGGGCGCAAGATTGGCCGACATGATCACATCCCCGGTCTGCAAGCCGCTTTCGGCCGCGCTTTTGCCAGCCATAATCTTAACAATGACCACGCCCTGGTTTTCGGACAAGTTCAGGGCATTGGCCTCTTCACGGGTTAAGGCGCGCACGGAGACGCCCAGGGCGTTTTCCACGGAAGCCGAGCCCGAGCCGTCGCTGCGTGAGCCGCCGGAATCAGCCGTATAGCTTTCAGAGCCACGTTCGCCCAGGACAAGGTTGGAGGTTATAACTTTGCCATTGCGCCACAGGGTCAGGGTGATTTTTTCGCCCGGGGTCAGGGAGGCGATTTTTTGGAGCAAATCGGAGCTGTCTTTGACCTCAGCGGCGTTTACGCTGAGAATGACGTCACCGGTCTTGAGGCCGGCTTTTGCGGCCGGGCCGTCGGCAAAGACGTCGCCCACCAGAGCGCCTTTGGGGCCGTCCAGGCCCACGGCCTTGGCCGTATTTTCGTCAACGGATTGAATTTTCACGCCGATCCAGCCCCGGCTGACGTGCTTGTTGGTGCGCAACTGTTCAATGACTGTTTTGGCCATATTGCTGGGGATGGCAAAGCCAATGCCCTGGCCGGAGGCGATGATGGCGGTGTTGATGCCGATAACTTCGCCGTCTTCGTCAATAAGCGGTCCGCCGCTGTTGCCGGGGTTGATGGAAGCGTCGGTTTGCAGGAAGGAGTCAAAGGGACCGGCCTGGATATTGCGGCCTTTGGCGCTGATGATCCCGGCTGTGACCGAGTGGTCCAGGCCGAAAGGATTGCCGATGGCAATAACCCATTCACCTACTTCCACCGAGTCGGAATCGCCGAAAGTCAGTACGGGCAGGTCGGTTTTGGGTTCGATTTTAATGAGGGCCAGGTCGGTATCCGGGTCTGTGCCCACAATGACGGCGTCATAGGACTTGGACTTGCCGTCTTCGCCCTGCAGGTTCACGCTGATTTTGTCGGAGTTTTCCACAACGTGGTTGTTGGTGACAATATAGCCGTCACTGGAAATGATAAAGCCGGAGCCCAGGGAGCGCTCCTTGCGGGGCATGGGGGAACCGTGTCCGCCAAAAAATTGATCGAACTGGTTGAAAAAATCTTCAAAGGGCGAACCGGGCATGATATTGCCGAAGAACTGCCCCGGAGACATTTGCTCGCGTTCGCGTTCCGTGCTGATGTTGACCACAGCGGGGCTGGCGTTTTTGGCCAGATCGCGGAAATCCGGCAGGCTGGCAGCCAGGGCGGCGTTGCTTAAGAGCATGGCGGCAAGCAATACGGGAAGTATGAAATAATTTTTTTTGAACATAATAAACCTCAAGATTGTCCGCTCCGGCAAGGCCGGTGGAATTTTCGCATAAGCACGAAAGCATAGACGCCTCGTACCGGGTGTAAGCATACGGGGAAAAGATAGTGTGTTTGTGGAAAAAGTAAACCTTTTGCCCTAAAAAATACCCGGCTGGACCCAAGGAGTGCCGAGTCAAAAGAAGTTAAAGCGGCCAGAGGGCGATGAGGTTAAGAGAGACGCCGTGTATGCATAAGTCCTGTTCAAAGGCGAATCGGAGTGAGGAGCTTTGAGCCGAAAAGGAGGAACAGGCCGTTTATCGCTGCTTTTAAAATAAAAGGACGGACCGGCATTTGAATCGGCGCGCCCGAAAATCGCCAGAGCTATGTCGATTTGGCCACTTCTTCAAACAGGTCTTTTGCGTCGCAGTCCAAGGCGGTGGCCAGGGTTTTCAGGGTTGAAAGGGTGCAACGATTGATGTACTCACTTCTGGAACGCATGATGGTGTGCGTGGACAGGCCGGTGACCCTGGCCAGTTGCTCAATGGTAATGCCTTTACTCTTCATGGCATATCTGACTTTGCTTTCAATCATAGTCTTCATTCCCCTGTAAATGATAAGTTTATCCAAGGTGTTGCGTAAAAAATGTGAAAATGTTTTCCTTTTCAGGCTTTAAACGCCTCTTTTGTTTATAGATGAATGCACTAATCCGCAAAGCCTTGAATTGCTCACTCAATAAGTTAATATACTAAATTATAACAGAAGGGAATAAAAATTAATGCGTAAAGTAGATGTTTTTACAATTAGCAATATAATAGCAAATTTGTGCAAATCATGTGCTTACGTATTGCCCACTGATGTAGTGACAGCTCTTTCCCGTTGTCTGCGGTCTGAAACATCAGATCGAGGGCGTAATATTTTAAATCAATTGCTTGATAATGCGCATGTCTCCGGGCAGGGTACATATCCTTTGTGCCAGGATACCGGGTTTGTGGTTGTGTTCATAGATTTGGGGCAGGACGTGCATCTTGCGGGCGGCGACTTATATGCCGCCATAAACGCCGGTATTGCCAAAGGGTATCGCGAAGCTTACTTGCGCGCTTCCATGGTTGCCGACCCTTTATTTGAACGCAAAAACACCGATGATAACACCCCGGCCCTTGTGCACCTGCGCCTGACGCCCGGGGATAAAATAAAAATACGCATCGCTCCCAAGGGCGCGGGCAGTGAAAACAAGGGCCTTTTACGTTTGTTGCCTCCTTCCGAGGGAATCGACGGTGTAAAAAATACCGTGCTTGACGCCGTACGCGCCGCCGGCCCGGACGCCTGTCCGCCGTTGGTGGTGGGCGTGGGCATTGGCGGCAATATGGACATGGCCGCTTTGTATGCCAAGCGCGCGGCCGTGCGCGATCTTGGCCTCTCCAATCCTGACCCGCGCTACGCAGCTCTGGAGGACGAGCTGCTTGGGCTCGTCAACTCTCTGGGTATCGGCCCGCAGGGGCTTGGCGGCGCGACCACCGCTCTTAAAGTCAACATCGAGTGGGGGCCTACCCATATCGCCTCTCTGCCCGTGGCCGTAAATTTAAATTGCCACTGCGCCAGACACTGGGAAGCGGTGATTTAATATTTTGAGCATTTGAACGACAACCGCAACAAAAGATGGAGTATGCGCGCCATGCCCCTTATTTACATAAGCACGCCTCTGGACGAGGCAACCGCCCGAAACCTCAAAGTCGGAGATGAGGTCCGCATCAGCGGCGCAATCATAGCGGCCAGGGATGCGGCCCATAAACGCATGTTCGAAACTCTGCGGTCCGGCGGGGCGCTGCCTGTGGATTTGCGCAATCAGATAATTTATTACGTTGGGCCCACTCCGGCAAGGCCCGGCAACCCTATTGGCGCGGCTGGCCCGACCACCGCCGGGCGCATGGACGCATATACTCCGCCTTTGTTGGAGTTGGGCCTGCGTGGCATGATCGGCAAAGGGCGCCGTTCGCCCGAGGTCATAGCCGCCATGCGCAAACATGGCGCCGTATTCTTCGCGGCTGTGGGCGGCGCCGGGGCGCTTTTGGCGGCGCGCATTAAAAGTTATGAGGTTCTGGCCTATGCGGATTTGGGCGCCGAAGCCCTGGGGCGTCTGGAGGTGGAGGATTTCCCGGTCATTGTGGCCGCGGATGCCGCTGGAAACGACATTTATGCGCGTTAATCGTTTTTTAGGCGCAGCCATAATAAGCGCACAAGGCCTCAATGTTTTTTTGACCGCAACCGCATCCCAAAGCCACTTTAAGCAACAACAGGGCTTTGTCTGAAGTCAGGCCGTGTCCGCTGATCAGCCCCGCGTCCAAAAGTTGCGCTCCGCCACCGGCATAGGCATAAACAGGATGCACGCCCCCATATAGGCAGCGCGTGGTCAAGATCACAGCCACTCCCTGCGCTATGGCCTTTTGCAGGGCATCACTCAGGGTCGGCGGCACGTTGCCCGCGCCGAATCCTTCCAGCACCAAGCCTTCAATACCGCTGTCCAGAAAGTAATTGAGGCTGTCGGCGCTCATGCCCGGAAAACATTTGAGCAATTCCACCCGCTGGGCCAGCGCGCTGACCGGTTTGGGCAACAGGGCCCGGATTTGTTCGGCCGGGGCCGCTGTCTGAAAGAAGAAGGTTTCCTTGTCCACCACGCGTCCCACATGGCCCCGGCGTTGCGCGAGCAGCGGGTTCATGGCCGCGGAATCCATTTTAACCGCGTCCCGGGCCTGAAAAATTTCTCCGGCCATCTGGAGTAGCACTCCCCGGCCGTTGCCGGCGGTAAGGCAAACCATCAGGCTGTCTTCCAGGTTGCGCAGCCCGTCATAACCGGTTTGCGCGAGGTGCAGCATAGCCCCGGTAAGCACCACCGGTTTCGGGCTGGCCAGAGTGAGTTCAAGCAGAAAAGCCGTTTCCGCCATGAGGTCGGTGCCGTGCAGGACCACAGCGCCGGCCACTTCGGGGCGGCTTAGTTCCGCATCCAAATCCTGGCCGAGGCGCAGCATGATTTCCGGGGTGATATGGGGGCTGGGCAAGTCCGACCAGGCGACGGTTTTAATGTGCAGGTCCGTGCGCAGGCCGGGCAGCGCGTTGAAGATTCGTTCCTGGTTGCTGCCGGGAGCGGCGCCGCTCCGGCCCGGTTCCGCATCCATGCCGATGGTGCCGCCGGTAAAAAAAACAACTATTTCTCTGGCATTCATAGCAATGGCCTTTGCCTGAAAAAATGCGCCCCTCAGGCCTTTACAGCGAGGCCTGAGGGGCTTTGCGATTACGACTGCATGGCATGAATGAAGTTTTTCAACTGTTCCGCCAGTTCCGAAAGCTTGAGCACGGCTTCATTGGCCCGTTGCAGCGAGCCGGCCATATTGTCGGCCAAGTTTTTGACTTCCGTGGTGTTGGCCGTAACTTTTTCAGAAGTCGCCGCCTGTTCGGTGGTGGCTTCGCCAATGGCCAGCACTTCCTGCACGGTTTCCTGCACAATGCCGGAAATGCGCCCCAGGGCCTCGCCGGAATGCCCGGTCAGGTCATTGGCCCGGTGCACCATTTCCGTAACTTTGTGCATGCTGCTCACCGAGGCTTCCGCGCCGGTCTGCATGGCTTTGATGGCGTCGCCCACTTCCTTGGTGGCTTGCATGGTTTTTTCCGCGAGTTTACGCACTTCGTCAGCCACAACGGCGAAGCCGCGCCCGGCTTCGCCGGCCCGGGCCGCTTCAATGGCCGCGTTGAGCGCCAGAAGGTTGGTCTGGTCGGCGATGTCGGTAATCACGGTCATGATGTTGCCTATGCCGGCGGCCAGTTTACCCAGTTCATCCAGGCTGGCGCTCATGGTGGTGGAGTATTCGTTGACCTGGCCGATGCTGTTGGTGACATCACGCACCACTTGGCTGCCGCTGTCCGCTTCTTCGCGGGCTGTGTTGACTTTGCTGATGGCGGTTTCAACGCTTAAGGAAATGCCGCGAATGCCGTCGAGCATGCGCTCAATGGCCTGCTGGGCATCGGCGGTTTTTTCCTGCTGCTTTTCGCCGTCCACATGGATTTCGCCAAGCTCGTCGGTTAAGCGGTTGGTGATGTCCACAATGCTGATGACCATGGAATTAAGTTGAGCCGCGGCTTGCACAACGCCTTCGCGCCTGGCCTGGTCGCCGGCGACTTTGGCCTCTTCCGCGCGTTTCAGGGCTTCCTGGGCATTTTTGCTCTGGCGTTCGGCCTCTTCGGTTTTGGCCCTGGAGGTTTCAATCAGCTCCTTGAGATTGTGCACCATGGTGGACAGGCCGTGATAAAGTTTGGCCAGTTCGCCGCTGAAGCCGCGCCCGGTTTCAGGCAGGGCGGAGAAGTCGCCCTTGGCGATTTCTTCCGAAGCCTGGGCCAGAGTTTCCACCGGCTTTACAATGGAGCGGGCCATGAGGAAGATGACCACAATGAGCAACAGAGAAATGCCGAGCCCCAGCATGGCCACAGTCATAACAATGGAATCGGCCGTGGCCTGGACTTCGTTGTCATCAATGAGCACGGCCACTTTCCACTTCAAAGAGGGCGAGGTGTACACGGCGATTTGATAGGTGTCATCGCCCACCGTGTCGCTGAAGTAGCTCTCGCTGCTTTTGAAAATGGCTTCATAGGCCGGAATTCCGGCTTCGGCCACAGGCTTGAAGAACAGGTTCTTGTGTTTTTTGTCCGACAGGATTACGCCCTGGGCGTCCATGACCACCACATAGCCGGTTTCGCCTATGGAGATGGAGTCCAGGTAGCTGGTCAAGGCGTTGAGGCCAAAGTCAATGGCCAGCACGCCTGTGAAATTGTTGTGGCTGTCAAAAATCTTGCAGGTTACGCTGGTGACCAGCTCGCCGGAGGTTGACTGATAAGGGTTGCTGACGTTGAAGCGGTCGGGGTTGGCCTTGGCTTCCGTATACCAGGGCCGTTTGCGCGGGTCATAGCCGGCGCCGAACACATCGCCTTCCGGGGCTTCGATAATGCCGCCGTCTTCCATGCCGATGAAGATCAGCCCATATGATTTGTGGCTGACGCTCATTTTTTCCAGTTCGTCAAAAACGGGCAATTCCTGGGGCATAAGTTCAGTCCGCAGCATGGTGGTTTTTTCAGTGCGGTTCACAAAGCTGGAATATTTGCCCATGCCTTCGCGGATGATGGGCATGTCCGCCAGATATTGGGAACTCTCCTTGGCTCCCTGGACAAACAGGGACAATTCCTCGTCGATGCGGTGCAGTTGCCCCAGGGCCATGCTTCTGAAATTTTCCTTGGCATAATCGTTTACCTTAATGGAAACCAGCACGGCGATGGCGGATATAGCCACAATAATAGTCGTGACATAGACTATGAACAGCTTGCTGCGGATGGACATATTTTCTCCTTTAGGTCCGTCTAAAACAAAAAGCTGAGTAAATAATGGTCTACCCTAGAAGATACCTGATAAAAAAAAATATAGCAACATGCGGGCAATAATTTAGCGAAGGCATAAAGATGATTGTCTCCGCATTTATTGACCGCGGGGCGCTAAAATAAGGAGCGCGCAAAGCCGCGCGAAACAAAGTTTGCGGCTGCGTTATTTGTGAGGGAGAGGCGCGGCGGCGCTAAAAGCAGGGGTACGGCGGCGACGCGTTGCTTCAAGCATCAGGAAGATGCGCGGGGCGGCTCAACGTTGCGCTCTTTTCCGCCCCGGACTTTAAAGGCCAGCAGCAGCAGGAGCAGGCCGAGGAAAATGGCGTAAAAGCCCACGATCCAGGCTACGGCCACGGCTCCGTCCAAGGGGCGGAACAGCAGAAGCGCGCCGAAGATCAAAGTCAGCAGGCCGGACAGGCCCAGAAACCACTCATCCTCAATTTCCCTGCGCAATCGCCAGGCGGCGGCCATAAGGCTGACACCGCCTAAAACCGCCCAGAAGCCAATAACGTAAACCAGGGCCAAGGCGGTGATGCCGGGCCAGATGATGGCCACCAGGCCGGCCAGCACGCCAATGGCCCCAAAGGCGAAATACGGCCACCAACTGACGCCCCGTTTATGCAGGCGCCAGCCCGTATTCAGGGCAAAGGCCCCGTCGGCCAGGGCGAATATGCCCCAGAGCATGGCCAGAGTCCAGACGGTAATCAGGGGCCAGGCAACGGCCAATACACCAAAAACAACGGCCAGCGCTCCTCGCAAGGCTATCCAGCCCCATTCTCGTCCCAGGTTGGCTTTAAGCAGTTGCGGCATATATTCTTGCATGACGGACCTCCTCGTCGTGAGCGGGAAATGGACAACCGTGCCCGCGCGCAGTCGCGGGCCATATATATTAACTGGCAATGGCCAAGGCAAAAGTCAACGCGCAGCGGATGAGCAAAAGTGGGGAAGGGCGTGATTTACAGCAGCAAAACTAAAGATCCGGCGGTGATCAGCAACCCGCCGGCAATGGTTTTGAGGCTGGCCGGCTCGCCCAGAAAAAGAATGGCCAGAAAAACGGTGATGGCTACGCTCAGTTTGTCGATGGGCGCCACTTTGGAGACATCGCCCAATTGCAGGGCTTTGAAGTAGAACAGCCAGGACAGGCCCGTGGCCACGGCCGAAAGCAGCAGGAAAATGAAAGTATGGCTGTTGATGTTTTTTATGCCCTGGGCCGTGCCGGTAAACAGCACAATGCCCCAGGTCAGGATCAGCACAAAGCTTACCCTGATGGCGGTGGCCAGGTTGGAGTCAATGTCCCTGACCCCGATTTTGGAAAATATGGCGGTGAGAGAAGCGAACACCGCGGCCAGCAAAGCGTAAATTTTCCACATGGCGCACTTTCCTCTGTTTAGCGGTTTGACCAGGCCCTTATGTATAAAGCAGCTTAAAGGGCCGGTTCAAGCCAAAAATGCCCCTGGAAGGGCACAGCGGCGCGCATGCCCGGCCCGTGCCCTCCGGGGAATCATTGGATCCTCCGGTCATAGAGCCTGGCCGCGTTAAGCACCACCAGCACGGACCCGGCGTTATGCGCCAAAGCTCCGCTAATGGGGTTCAGCAGTCCCATGACCGAGAGGGCGATGGCCGCGAAATTCAAAGCCATGGCCAGGCAGATGTTGAATTTGATGCTTTGTATGGCGGCTGCGGCCAGCTTCTTTAAGTATGGCACCTTGCCGAGGTCGTCGCCCATGAGCGCGATGTCGGCCGCCTCAATGGCGATATCGCTGCCCATACCGCCCATGGCCACGCTGACGTCGGCGGTCTTCAGGGCCGGAGCGTCGTTGACGCCGTCGCCGATCATGCACACGCTGTATCCTTGTTTTTGCAGCTTTTGAATGCGCTCCACTTTCTGGGCCGGAAGAAGTTCCGAATAAGTTTCACCTATGCCGGCCCGGGCGGCAAAATGTTCGGCGGCCCTGGCGTTGTCGCCGGTGAGCAGAACAACCTGGACGCCGTTTTTTTCTAATTCCTCCACCATATCGCGCGAGGCCGGGCGCAAAACATCGGATAACGCCGCCAGGCCAACGCATTGGCCGTTGCATGCCACCAGCAGCGTGGCCATGCCCTGGCGGCGGCGGTCCTCCAATGCCGCTGCAACCCGGCTATCCAGGGCAACTCCGCTATCCAGCAAAAGGCTGTCGTTACCGCATAAAATGCGCTGGCCGTCCACTTCCGCGCTGATGCCACGGCCGGGCGTCATTTGAAAGTTTTTTGCCGCAGCCAGGTCAAGCCCGTTGGCTTTTGCCAGTTCCACAACCGCTTTTCCCAAAGGGTGCTCGGAAAGACTTTCCGCGGAAGCGGCCAGGCGTAGCAATTCGTCGGCCGGCCACCTGGAAGTGAAAGAAGTTACCTCGTTCACCGCCAGAGTGCCGCGAGTGAGTGTGCCGGTTTTGTCAAAAGCTACACAGTCGGCTTTCCCCATATTTTCCAAAGCCTCGCCGGATTTGATCAATACACCGTGCTTGGCGGCCTGGCCAATAGCCGCCATAATGGATGTGGGCGTGGCCAGGGCCAGGGCGCAGGGGCAGAAAACCACCAACACGGTCACCCCCCTAATAATATCGCCGGTGGCCAGATATGCCGCCAGGGCGATAACCAGGGCGGCTGGCACAAGACGCGCCGCCCATCTGTCCACGATGCGCTGGATGGGAGCTTTGTTCTTTTCAGCTTCCCGCATCATGCGGATCAGCTTTTGCAGCGAGGAGTCCTCTCCGACGTTGGCCGCCCGGATATCAATGGCTCCGAACCGGTTGACGGTCCCGCCAAACACGCTGTCGCCCGCGCTTTTATCCACCGGCAAAGATTCTCCGGTCATGATGGACTGATCAACAGAGGTATTGCCGTCTAAAATTATGCCGTCCGTCGGGATAGCTTCGCCCGGCAAGACCCTGATCAGATCGTCTTTGCGCAAGCCGGACGCGGGCACCATTTCCTCCCCGGTCTTTTGTCCGTCAACCATGATAATGCGCCTGCCCTGTTGCGGCGCGAGGCTCATAAGTTTTGTGATCCCCCGCTTGGCCCGCTCAGCGGTTTTGTCTTCCAGGATAGACCCTATGGCCATAATAAAGGCCACCTCTCCGGCCGCGAACACCTCGCCGATGGCTATGGACGCGGCCATGGCCAGGGAAATGAGCAGCGCCGAGGTAATGCTGCGCTGAAACAACAGCCTGGTTACAGCCAGATAAACCAGGGGCGAGCCGGAGATCAGCACAGTGCCCCAGGCCGGATCCAGCGGCGCCGAAGTTTCGCTTAGAAGCGCAAATAAACTGAAGGCCAGGCAAACACCCGCCGCAATGGTCATGCGCGGTCCGGCCAAGGCATTAAATACTTTTTCAGCCATAAACCCCTACGTCACACAATGCGCGAAAATTGTTCGATGGCTGAAGTCAGCTTGCGCAAAGATTCATCTTCATTGCCGTCTTTGATGGCGTCCAGCACGCAGTGGTGCAGGTGCCCCTCCAGGATGACCTGTCCGGTTTTGTGCAGGGCGGATTTGGCCGCGCCGATTTGAATAAGAATGTCTTCGCAAGGTTTGTCGTCTTCGACCATTTTCAGGATCCCGCGCACCTGCCCCTCTATCTTTTTAAGCCGTCCGGCCACAGCCGCCACATCCATGCATTGACGCATTGCCACACTCCTTTTTAGGTACTATATACCCCTATGGGGTATCAGGTCAAGGAGGCGGTAAAGATTAAAAATTTTGTCCGCTTTCAGAAATATAGTCGGCAAGCGGAATTAAAAATATTGCAAGTGATAATGAAGGTCGATATCAATAGATGGGGCGCAGGCTGCTTTGGCAAATGGCCGCGCTCAAAAAAAACAACCTTATGACCTCAAGGGAGGAAGTATGAAATCTGTTTTGATTGTGTACGGCTCAACCACAGGCAGCACTGAATACGCGGCCGGCGTGATTGAACGGGTTCTGGCCGGACAGGGCCTGGCGGTAAAAACCGTTGACGTTTCCCAAGTCAATCCGGAAGGGTTGTGCGCCGGTTTTGATCTGGTGCTCTTCGGATGTTCCACCTGGGGCATGGATACTCTGGAATTGCAAGAGGACTTTGCCTCTCTGCTTGAGGCGTTTGACAGCATTGGCGCCGCCGGCAAGAAGACGGCGGTGTTTGGTTGCGGCGACAGCTCATACACCTGGTTTTGCGGCGCTGTGGACGCCATTGAAAAACGGCTTAAAGAGTTGGGCGCGGAAGTGGTGGATACTCTGCGCATAGATGGAGATCCTCAGGCGCAGGACAAAGATATTGAAGCCTGGGCCGGGCGGGTGGCCGGTGAACTTGCTTGAATAGAGAGCGCCGCCTTTAAGGGGGCGCTGTTCATTGGCCAGAGCGTTTCACTCTTGAAATGCTCTGGCGGCGCGCATTGCAACTAAGCGGCGCCCGCAAGCCAGCAGCGCAGTGTGCCTTTAGTACAAGCCGCTTCGGCTTGTACGTGTAAGATAAAAGATCGCTCTTATCTTGAAAAGAAAAAACAGGTAACGGCTTTAATTATAAATTGTTATGGACTATTTCAAAAGTGAAATGCTCTAGATGTAATGTTTCAATAGGTTGTTCACCCCGCCTCAAATCGGTAAAGCTGGAGTTATGAGACAACAGCCAACCGAAGTGAGGACAGGATGAACAGTCATAAGAATGCCAAATTGACGGCCCGAGGTCGAGAGGAAATAGTGAGGCGGACGCGGCAGCGCCTCCGGCAAGGAGCGCGATGCCGAATCAGGCCAGGGGGGGCGGAGGTTTTGCTTGAGCGGAAAACTGCGGCGGCGTGGGCCGACGGATTTTCGTTTGGATCGAAATTTATTGTCGAGAGCTACTCGGCCCGATAGACCAACTCTCCCTGAAACCAGGTTTCCAGCACTTTTGCTTCGGACGGCGCGACTTGAAAAATATTTTTGTCCAGCAGCACAAAGTCGGCGGATTTGCCGGCTTCAATGCTGCCGGTAATCGTTTCCAGATTATATGCATAGGCTGCCGATAGCGTGAATGCATCCAGAGCCTGTTCCAGGGAAACAGCTTCAGCCGGGTTGAGAGCGCATGCTTCGGCGGTGCGGCCGCCGCGCCATGGAGCGATCAACGTCCTGGTCACGGCCATCTCAATGCCCGCTAATGGATTGGGGGTGCTTGTGACCGGATAGTCGCTGGCGGCGGCCACCTTAACGCCGGCATCGTAGAATGATTTTGCCGGGAGCATGCGCTCGGAGCGCTTCGGCCCAAGCTGTTTCAACTCAGAGTCATCCCACACGGCGGACTTGCAAAACCAGTACGGATTAAGAACGGCCAGGATGTGCATGGAGCGGAACCGCGCGATGTCCGCCGGATCCACCAGTTCTAGGTGTGTAATCGCGTGGCGGTTGGGAATTTTCAGCGTTTCCAGCCCGTCCAGCGCAAGCCGCGCCGCCGCATCGCCCAGGGCATGCACGTGGATGCGAAGGTTATGTTTTTCGCACAGCCTGAATGCGTCGCGCAGCGCGGTCATATCGGCCGGCCAGAGAGGCTCTCCCTTGTATCCCGGCCGCGCCGCGTACTCTTCCAGCAGATATCCCGTTTGCCCCACGATGGCTCCATCCATGAAGAACTTGGCGAGCCTGAACTCCAGCAGAGCGTTTGGCCCGTTCGCTTCATACGCGGCGGCCTCGTTTGCGACCCATTTGACCGCATCCGCATAGGTGTCCGGAGTCATAAGAAAGGCAAGTCGCGTATACAGCGAAAGCCTGCCTTCCGAGAGCAGTTCGCGATATGCCGCATACAGATTGTCGCGCGGCAAAACCATGGCGCACATGTATCCGGTTATGCCCAAACTGTGCGCCATATTCTGGAACTTCAAAATGAGTTCCTTATTTTCCGCAACAGAAACCGGGGGCAGCGCCGCATCCACCAGAAGGGTGGCCTCGTCGCGCAGGGTGCCGCTGGGTTCGCCGGATTCATCGCGTTCAATCTGTCCGCCGGAGGAATGGGTGTCGCGCGTCACGCCGCTCATTTCAAGCGCCTTGGAGTTCACCCACGCGGAATGCTGGTCAAAGGAGCGGATGAAGATTGGAATCTCGGTGCTGACCTGGTCCAGCAACGCTTTGTTCGGAGGCGCGTCAAGAAAGGCCGCGTTATCCCAACCCGTGCCGCGCAGCGCCTGCGTGTTCGGATGCATGCGCAAATAATTTCGGATGTGCGCCACGTATTCTTCGGGCGTGGGCGCACCTTTCGCATACGGCAACTCGCGCAGGTCGAGCAAGGATCCCAGGTTCGGATGCGCGTGCGCGTCAAAAAACGACGGCATCAGCATGCGCCCTTGCAGATCAACGCGCTTGCAGTTTTTGCCCGCCGCTTGAAGAGCGCCTTCGAAGCTGCCGGCGTAAGAGAATTTGCCGTTTTGGACCACGACCGCTTCAAGAGGCGCCGCGCCGGCTTTTCCAAGTATCAAGCCGCCGGAATAGATGGTCGCTTCTTCGCCGCATGCCGGTCCCGGCGCCAGAAACAACGAAACGGCGCAAAAAAGCGAAAGAACCAATATTCCTTTTGGCTTTGGAAATAATCCGGTCATACCGCACTTCCTTCCATTCATACCGCCGAACCTGCCAGCTACCGGAGCAGGCGGGTCCTCCGGCCGGTTAAAAAGGGAGATGGCCCTCAGGTTGGGGGACGACGTGGTCAAGGCGGCCCGGGTGTTGTCTATGCTGGGTTGGGCGCACTATGTATTCTCGTTATTTTGTGTTCTCTCCAGCCGCCATGAACCGCTCTATGGTAGCTGTCAGGCACTCGGGAACCTGGCCCAGCAGTGTTCCCGCATACACCGCGAGCCACTGCCGCACATGTTTTTCGGAAATTCCGGATACGGAACAATATTGGTTCAGATAATATTCGGCGAGCTCCGGATCAATGAAGGTGTAGGCCACATATGAGCAGGCGGCGTCGGCGGCCGGGTCGCCCCGGCTGACCTGAAGCAGATCAATAACCGTGTATTGCGCGCCGTCGAAAAAAACATTGCCTGAATGGAAATCGCAGTGGCATAGGGCCTGGCCGGCCGGCAATCCGTCGAGAATTCGCATGAGCTTTTCTTTGTCGGCGGC
>JAVBRZ010000206.1:0-4606 GCA_031547425.1 Desulfovibrionaceae bacterium | reverse complement strand
GGCGTTGTAGCGCAGACTGGCTTCATACATGCCCAGTTCGTCCGGTTCCTTGTTGCGGGTTTCCATAAGCAGCGTGTGATTGATCAGGCCGAACTCATCAGCCACGCGTCCCACAATTTTACCGGTAATTTCATCCTGAGCGTCTAAAAGAACATTTGTGGCTGCGGGCAGGTCAAATTTTTCAGTCCAGATGCGGCGGGCGCTGCTGGTGTCTGTGAGTGCCATATAAATACGCACCGTGTCTTGCGCATGCTGTAGAAGGCCATGCAAAACAAAACGCGCGCCCATGCCCCGCAGGCGGTCCGCCAGAGACTGCCCTTCCGCATCGCCGGCGTCCAGCATGGAGGCGTCCAAAATTTCCATGTCGTGCCGATAGGACAGTTCCACCAAAAGACTTTCGGTTATTCCCTTGGCTAAGTCCGCCAGATCCGGTTCTTGGCCGCGGTATTCAAAAGTCATGACCGCCAGAACAGGTTTTGTCTCGGTTCGGGGCACGGCAACGGAGCCGCTGATTTTGGCGGAGGGCTTGTTTGCCGTATTTTCGTTTGTTTTTTCAGCGCTTCGGCCACCCTCGGCGCTGTCATAATGGAACACCGGCGCGTAGCCGCCTTTGGGAATGCTGATGCGCACCGGGTTTGCGGGGTTCAGAATGTAAAACAACTCAAGCTGGCGTCGCAGCTTGCCCAGCTCCACCCGCACAATGGGATCCGTGCTGGGGTCGAATTTGGCATCCCGGCCCAGCACATCCACCGCGATGCTGAAAGCTTTGAGATCTCCGGCTCGGCCTTGCAGGGTTTCTTCCACAATATAAGCCAATATATTTCGCAGGCGCGGCGAAGCGCGGAAATCGTTACTTTGCAGCAAGCGTTCCAGGTGCTCGCGAATAATTTGTGAAGAGGGGCCCGCCGGGGCACCCGCCATATTTTTCCGGTCCGGCATAGGTTATTCCGTCACAAAGGCAAGCTGTGATCTACAAAAAAGGAAACTTGACTACGTTTGCTCGAAGATAGGCGCAATCGGCCTCTAAATCAAGACAGGAATGTTTACGCTGCGTTAACGCGTAAACAGGCTAGTAAATTACTTATTTCACGCGCTAAAATATATATTCTGTAATCGAAGAGAGGGAGGAAGGGATCAGAAACCAAAACCTTTTGGAGGCGCGTATGAACTTCACAGAAATAATCCAGGTCGTTTGGACGTTGATCCAGTTTGCGGCGAATTTGAGAGGAATAGCTTTTTAATGCGCCTTTGCAGGGAACGGTTGGGGCATCCGAGTTACTAAGCAAGAGTGTAGTCGTGATTTAAATTTATATATCGCAAAAGCAAGGAGAATATTATGAAAAAGCTTAATCTTACGATTTCCACTTTGGCGGCGGCGATGTTTTTCTTTGGTCTTGGCGGCACGGCTTCGGCTATAGATGAATATGCTTTAAGCGGCGACGGTTCGCAGATTAGCGCGTCTGAGGCGCCGGTAATGCAAATGGCCAGAAGCTCTCCGCTTGTCAATCATGACCGGCGGATGCAGGCCCGGTTGGTTGCGGAAAACTTCGATCCGGTGCCCGCGCCTGAAAACTCCAAGTCACTGGTGGTCATTCGTCAGGAGATTAAATACAAAAATCTGGAGCTGAGGCGGGAAGCCGGCAAGAACAATCCTGACATCGCCAAAATTGAAACCCTTTCCCGGGAAATTGGAGAATTGAAGGGCCGGGCTCTCGTTAGGGAAATTGAGTTGCGGAACGGTAAAAATATCGGGCCCCAGGCCTATCTTGACCTGGATACGGTCAGGGAAGATGGCCGGAGAGTCCCGCTGCTGTAATTGCCTGAATCTGTTTGGTAGTTTATTTTAAAGCGTTGGCGTGAACCAAGCTGCACAACTTTGCCCGGTTCACGCCAATTAATTTTTTGCTTCAAAGTTGCTTCTGAGATAGATTATACGCAACATATTTTTTCACAACTGTTAAAAGGACACCGCCCCTTGCCCACCATTTTTTCCCATCCGGCGCCCGTGCTGGCCTTGAGTCTGGCGGCCGGCTCCCGCGCCCTCCCTGGCCGTCTTGTGCTGGCTGGCCTTGTTTGCTCGGTGCTGCCCGATGCGGATGTGGCGGGTTTTTTTATGAAAATATCCTATGGCCACGCCATGGGGCATCGCGGGGCCAGCCATTCCCTGCTATTTGCCGGCATTTTGGGCCTGAGTTGCGCCTTGCTTGCGCCGTGGTTGCATTGCAAACGCCGGATCGCCTTTTTGACCGGCGCATTCGCGGCGGTCAGCCACATCGCTTTGGATGCGGCCACCAACGGCGGTCTGGGGGTGGGCATATTCTGGCCCTGGAACGAGACTCGTTATTTTCTGCCCTGGCACCCTATTGAAGTGTCGCCTCTGGGCATCAGACGATTTTTCAGCGCCAGGGGCGCTGAGGTAATGCGTTCGGAGCTCACTTGGGTGTGGCTGCCGTGTTTTGCAACGGGATTATTTATTTTTGCTTTGCGCAAAATTCTGAGCAGAAAAAGCCGAATAAATCACTTTACCCCCACCCCTTCTTTTACCCCCCATCAGGGATAAGGAAGGGAGGAGGTCTGGAGGAGGGGAACCTCAAGGGGTTTAGCTCCTTGTGGCTCCCCTCCTCCAGTGTCTACGCCCACACTAAGCACAATATCGAAATAATGGCCGTTAAAAATAGCGACAAGGGAATGGAGGCGCGCAGCACCGCGTTTTCTTCGCCCAGGCGGTCGATGGTGGCTGAGGCGGCCATGAGTTTGGCCGGGCCAAGCACCGAGGCCAGCCCGCCGCCGATGCCGCCGGCTGCGGCAATGAGCAGGCCGTTGGCGCCGATCTGGTTGGCCGTGGACAGGTTAAGGCCGGTAAGCATGGCGATGGACGAGCTTTCCGAACCGCTGATCACTCCGGCGAACAAGCCGAGGTAGGGCGCGGCAAAGGCATAGAGATTGCCCAGGGCGTCGGATGAAGCTGTGGCCAGCACCGCGATGATGTTGTTGGCCGGGTTGACCAGTTCAAAGGCCTCGGTTTTGCCCGAGTGGTTGAGCACATAGGCGATGGCGAAGAAAATGGCTCCGGCCAGGGTGGGGCGCGGCGCGCGCGCCAGGGTGCGCTTAAAACCGGCTTTAATCTGGGCAGTACTCATTTTCAAAATGGGCATGGCCAACATGGTGCATACGAAAATCCAGACATAGGCCTGCCAGAACAGGCGCAATTTGTCCGGTTTGCCCGGAATGATTTCCACAGGCATGGCCCAGTCCACAAACACGAACTTGAAGAAAGGCAGGTGGTGGGTGTTGATAATGATGGACACCGTGGTGAGCAGCAGCCAGGGTGAGATGGCCCGCGCCAGGGAAAGCTTTTTTTCCGACTCAAGATCGGCCGGGGTGAGTTTGTTGCGGTCAATAAGCGGCTGCCCCCGAACTCTAAGATAGAGGATGAGCATGATGATGACGCCCAGGCCCGCGGCAATGCCGGTAATGGTCACCAGGTTGAGGTAAACCATGCCGATGGCCAGAAAGCCGGCGGTCAACCCGGATAAAACGGCCGGAACAAGGCCGGACTTGAGGGCCGAGCGTCCCAGGGCCAGGGGCACCATGAGTATGGCCACAGCGGTGGCCAGATAAGGCATGAACCTGGCAAAGGCCATGCCGGTGTCGAACAGGCTGCGGCCGGTGATATCGGCCATGATCACGGCTGGAATGCCGAGCAGGGCATAGGTGCACAGGGCTTCGTAGCCTATGCAGGGCAACATGATGCAGGCGAAGGTGGAGTAGCCCAGGGCCAGGAGGATGGGCGGCAGGATGGAGTTGGGCACAGCGCCTAGGGCCGTAAGCAGAATGCCGAAGCCGAAAGTGATGATCAGCATTTGGACCGCGCGATCGGTGGGAGCCACGGTTTTAAGGAGCGCGCTGACTCTGGCCACAGCGCCGGCCTCGCCCATGACCGTAATTTGAAAAATGGACGAGGCGAAGATCAGTGCCACGGGCAGAGAGGCAATAAGCCCGGCCACAGTGGCTTTGGCGAGCACGATCAGGGGCGTGTCAAAATACAGCCAGGCCACCAGGCAATAGGTCAGCCAGCCGATAAGCCCGGCGATGTCGCCGGGGGTGCGGCGGAAAACGAGCAGACCAAAAACCAGGAAAGCCGGAGCCAAAGCCAGAAGCACGGACAACATAAAATTATCTCCCGGATAAAAAATCCGCACGTCGCGAGTTTGCGCCGCGCGGATTTATGCTTATCCGGCGAGGGTGGATTTGTAAAGTCCGGGGATAGCCGATAAAACCAAGGAAAAATACCCCCGGGCTCTTCCGTAGCATCTTATCGCCACTTATCGCTGCAAGTTCTTAGCGAAAAGGCAACCGTAAGAGTATGACTTGGAAATATTAAACTGCGCCCCTATTTTTTGCGATAAATTACTATTATTGATTCTTCCTGTGAAAAACATTCACTCTTGTTCTAAAATGACTTTACCGGCTTGGAACTCCTCTCATAAATCAACTTAGGCTGCAAAAGCGGTTTTTGCGCTTTGCCGCTGTCACAAGTCCCGTTTTTTCGCGGCAAAGTGGTTTCGGCAGGTTCTGGCCCGCGAGCGAGAGTCAAAGGGCTGTG
>JAVBRZ010000013.1:0-3257 GCA_031547425.1 Desulfovibrionaceae bacterium | reverse complement strand
TGCATGGTCTGGCCACCGTTAGGCGTTATAGAGATGCGGGAAAGCTCATTGGTCATGGGGTCCATCTTGCGGCGCGGGAAGTCCGTGGTCAGGCCGTAAGCGTTGCCCGCGTGATAGTTGCTCAGCGAAGACAGGCCGAAGCCGTCTTTAAAGCGGATGTCGTCAAGGGTCAGTTTTCCGCCGGGCTTCATGGCCGCCACAATTTTTTTGAAAGGAATGCCCCGGCCCAAATTGAACATGGCCATGGGCTCCATGGCCTGCGGCGGGATTTGCGAGGTTTGCGAGCCCAACTTGACCAGGGTGGCGGTGGCGTGCTTGTGCATAGTCTCACCGAGGTTTTCCGCGGTAAGTCCGCGGGGGGCCTTGCCGCCGATAACCACCTGCCAGATGTCGGCCGGGGTGAGATCCTTGCCCTTGCTGGCCCGCGCGGCCAGCAGTTCGGGCGCGTTGGCGCCCACCATGCGCAGGATGATGTCACAGTTAAAGGCGGTGGGCACTGCTTTGGCGATCATGCTCATCATGGGCAGCAACGTGTTCCATTGCGCCTGGTTAAGGGGTGGGGTCAACAGGTTTAAGGCTTCATAGCCCGGCAGATCCTTGGAGTTGAGGCTGAAGGCTTTTTCCATATCCGAGATGATGCCGACGGGAATATTCCGAGGCTCAATTTCCCCGTAGTAGAAGGGGTCGGGTTGGGGGGCCAGACCCAATTGCCTGCCCAGAATCAGACGCATATTGTCCAGCACGGTCACGGTGCCCATCAGGCTGCTTACTTTTACCCCGACGTTGGCGATATTTTTTGCATGCATCTGGCAGACGGAGGCCATGCCCACGGCCGAGCCGCCCAGGAGCTTGGCTTCATCTCCGGAGACCAGATCATACAGAACTCTGTTCTGGGTCGGGGTCAGGTTTTTGCGGCCCATGAGCAGTTGCAGGGCCACGGGCAGAGCACCGTAGCGCTGGTCTTCAGACTTCTTGTCCAGAGCCAGCTTGCCGATCTTGTCCATGTGCGTTGAAGACAGTTCCATGACGCTTCGGGCCATGTCCTTGGCATTCATGCCGGGAACGAGAAGTTTGTCAAAATACATCGACATGGCGCGGGACTCCAGAACCACGGCCTTGATCAGTTCCGGATCGCGCAGGGGCGAGCCGGGAATAATGCGCAGCAGCATGGCTTTTTCTTCGGCCGAGATTACAAAGGCTTTGGAATCTCCCGGCACTGGCGCTGTGGGCAGGCCTTGGATGAATTCCAGGGCGGGTTTGTATTCCTCAAGCGTTTTGCGGATAATGCCTTCGGCTATCTCCCGCGCCTGGGCGGGGGTCAGGCGTGGGTTTTTGCTGTCCATGACGGCGCGCTGCATCAGCGCGCCAGTGGTCACCGGATCAAGGTCGGCCACGTTCAGGCCCGCAAGGCCAAGCTCGGCGGCAATGGCCGTGGCCCTTTCGATGAACAACGGCGTAAGCGCGGGGTTTTCGGGGCTGCCGGTAAAGTCGTTGGCGGCGCTCACGGCCAGGGGGTTATTTTCCTTATAACCTACGCGCGCTACGTTCACCCCGACGGAAACGGCGTAGTCGCGCACGGACTGGTGCATGTCGATTAACGGCTGTGGTTTCCTGTCGATTTCCTCCATGCTGTCAAAAAATTTGCCCGCGTTGGTATCAATGCCCAGTATGCTTTTGCGGTCATCACTGACCATGTCGTAGGCGAACTGGGTGAGTTTGCGCATGGCGTTCTGCAAATAAGGCAGGCTGTCAGCGAGCTCAAAGCGGTTGGGCGCGGTGATTTTCCCGGTCGTCACGCCGTTGCGCAGGCTTTCCATGCCCAGGGAAACAGGTTTTATATTTTTATCAACGCTGAGCAGCAGCTTTTCCATATCCTCGGCCGTGGCACCCCTGGCCACCATCATCAGCAGCAGGGCGTCCATGGACAGATTCATAAGTTCCGGTCCGCCGTAAGTGCCGGGCACCGTGTGCTGGCAGGATTCCGTGCCGTCCTGGAAGTCGCGCAGGGCGCTGATGAGGTCCATGTCCGCGCCGGCTTCCGGGGCCAGGAGTTTATCCAGCAGCGAGCCGGAGTAAAGCATGGCGTTCATCATTTCCAGGAGGCGTTCCTGGCTGACCAACTGTCCGCTTTCCAAAGGACCGGTGGTCAGCTTGGCCAGGGCGGGGTTGGCTTCTATGTCCGCGGTGGTCAGGGTGGCCAGCTTCAGGATTTTTTGAATGGCCTCGCCTTTGTCGGCCAGGAAGATGGATCCGGCCCGGTCAATGGCCTGCTCGATCTGAGCCTGGGTGGGCACGGCCGGCGGGGCCACGATGGCGGACAGTTCTTTCTGAATCAACGCCTTCAGCGGTGGCAGATGAGAGAGATTTTTGCCCGCCGCCTGGGGCAAACCATTGCTGACCGCAAAGTCCTCCATAATTTTGTCGGAGCGCTGGTCCACCAGAAAACGCCGCAGGGCGCTGGATTGCGCTTCCGGTGTGGTCAGGTCGGTGTGTTCATCCCGGCATTGGTGGAAGAACGCCACCTTGTCTTCTTCAGACAGGCCGCCGCCCTGGACGAGCTTCATGAATCCGTCAAAAAAGGCCACGCCCTCCTTGCCGCGGGGATTGGACAGCGAGGCGAACAGGCTCTTGGCCGCGTCCGGGTTGCTCTTGACCAAATCGACCATGCTTTTGCAGGCCGGGCCCAATTCCTTGCCCAGGTCTTTGACGATGGTTTCCCAGGTGACCCCGGTGAGGTCCAAAGCAAAAGCTTTGTCCATGGCTTCTTTAAAAGTCTTGCTCTTCAACAGCATTTCACTGGCCGGGCCAATGGCGTCCTTGGGCAGGCCCGCTTCTTCCAGAGCTTTGCCCACAGTTTCCGAACAATAGTTATCGGCGTAGAATTGTTTGAGCGCTTCCCTCTTGTTTTCCGTGGTGTCCAGGTTCAGGCCTTTGGCCACGCAGTACCAGGCAAAGCCGGTGGCATCCATGCCGTGCAGCATGTCCCCGCCCGCCAGCATTTTGCCTATGGAAGTCGCATAGGCCATGTCCACCAGGCCCTTGACCATCCGCACGTCTTTGGCCGTAAGCGGCGTGCCCTGCTCATGTTTGGCGGTAAAGAATTTGGCCAGGTCGTAGTCGGCGCCTTCGCCGTTGAGCAGGCTTTCATACAAGGGGTTTTCCTCAATCAGGGCTTGCTTGAAAGCTTCCAGTGTGGCCCGGTTTTCCGCTTTTTTCTGATCGGCGTCGGGCCGTTTGATGTGTGCCAGGCCGCTGTC
>JAVBRZ010000062.1:0-3205 GCA_031547425.1 Desulfovibrionaceae bacterium | reverse complement strand
GACAGCGTCTTCCACGCCGGGCTCCTCCACCAGCACCGGTTGAAAGCGGCGCTCCAGGGCCGGGTCTTTTTCGATGTAACGCCGGTATTCATCCGTGGTGGTGGCGCCGATGCAATGCAAGTCGCCCCTGGCCAGCATGGGTTTCAAAAGGTTGCCCGCATCCATGGCGCCTTCGGTTTTGCCCGCGCCCACAATAATGTGCAACTCGTCGATGAACATAATGATTTCGCCGTTGGACTGCTCGACTTCCGTGAGCACGGCCTTGAGGCGCTCTTCAAATTCGCCGCGATATTTAGCCCCGGCAATGAGCGCGCCCATGTCCAGAGAAAACAATTTTTTGTTTTTCAGGCTTTCGGGCACGTCGCCTTTTAAAATGCGCTGGGCAAGGCCTGTGACAATGGCGGTTTTGCCCACGCCCGCCTCACCTATGAGCACGGGGTTGTTCTTGGTGCGCCGGGAGAGCACCCGGATGCAGCGCCGGATTTCCGAATCGCGGCCGATAACCGGGTCGAGGCGCCCCGCGCGGGCTTCTTCCACCAGATCGTGCCCGTATTTGTTCAGGGCGTCAAAGGTGGCTTCCGGGTTGTCCGAAGTCACGCGCTGCTTGCCGCGCACTTCGGCCATGGCCTTGAGCCATTTGTCCGTGGTCAGGTTGAAGGTCCGGTTGATTTCCCCCAGTTCTGAGCCGCCGCTTTCTTCAAGCAAGGCGTGGAACAGGTGTTCCACGCTGACGAATTCGTCCTTGAGCTGGCGTGAAAAGTCGCGAGCCCGGATCAACACCTGCCCCAGGCGGCGGGACATGACCATCTGGCCGCCCACGCCCGGGCCGCTGACCGAAGGGCGTTTGCGCAGCTCCTGGGAAATGGCGTCGGCATAGGCGGCGGCATCCACCTTCAAGTTTTCCAGGATCCGGGGTGCCACGCCCTGCTCCTGCACGGACAGGGCCACAGCCAGGTGCTCCGCGTCCACTTCCTGGTGCCCCAGGCGTAAGGCCAAAGTTTGGGCCTCGCCCAGGGCCTGGCGGGATTTTTCAGTAATTGTTTGCATATCCATAATCAGTTCCTCACTAGCGCATTTTTACGCTTGGACAAGGCGCTTGTTGCCGCTGTCCTTATCCGTAAGGCTCAAGGACTCGCCCGACGGCTGTGCCGCGTTTCGCGCGGCGTCACAAGAGGCGGCGGCGAATAGAAGTTGCCCCGCGTTGCGTCTCAAGGCGTAAATGTTTTACATATAAATACCGGCCGTGCTTGCGGCAAATAATCAGGTGCTGCCTTTATAAGCCGCGGCAAGCTCATCCCATAATTTACGCTGGGGCTCGCTCATTTTTTCCGGCATGCGGATAGTCAGGCGGACAATCTGGTCCCCTTTGTTTTTATTGGGGCCGCCGCCCAAGCCTTTGCCGCGCAAGCGCAGTTTGCGGTCGCTGGAAGTGCCGGGCGCAATGGTCAGGTCCACCTCTCCGTCCAGGGTAGGCACGCGGGCGGTTATGCCCAGGGCCGCCTCCCAGGGGCGGAGGCTCAAGTCGTAAATCAGGTCGTTGCCTTCAACCTTGAATTGGGGGTGAGCGGCAAACTGCACACGCAAGTATAAATCTCCCGGGCTTCCCTCGCCGACGCCGGGCTCCCCTTGCCCGGACAGGCGAATGCGCGCCCCTTCCCGAATGCCCGCCGGAATGGAAAAGTCCAGGGTGCGCCGGCCATGAGGGCTTTGCACGGTTACAGATTTGCGGCCGCCTTTATAGGCTTCTTCCAGGGTAATGGCCACAGTGGCCTCAACATCCTGGCCGCGTGTGCCATGCCGCCCCCGGCCGCCCGCGAACCCGGCGAACTCGGAAAAGGGATCGGCTCCGAACTGTGTTTGCGCGCCGGAGCGTCCCCCGCCGCCAAAGCCTCCGAAGAGCAGATCAAAAAAATCGCTGAAGCCTGAGCCGCCAGCGGTAAAAGTCCGGCCGCCCTGGCCGCCCCCAAAATTGAAATTAAAATGTTCAAACCCCGGCGCGCCCTGAAATTGCTGGCCATGCTGCCAGTTAGAGCCCAACTGGTCGTACATGCGCCGTTTTTCCTCATCACGCAGCACTTCATAGGCTTCGTTGATTTCCTTGAATTTTTCCTCGGCGGTTTCCTTGTTATCCTGGTTGAGATCCGGGTGATATTTACGAGCCAGCTTTTTATAAGCTTTGGCTATTTCGTCCTGGGAGGCGGTTCTGGAAACATCCAGCACCTTGTAATAATCCTTGTATTCCACAGACATTTTCGCTAAATCTCCTTTATGAACACGCCTCAACGCTTATGAAGGGAAAAGTTTTCATAAGCAAAGTAATACATCCATATCATGCCGGATCGGGCAAGAAAAAGTTTTTATATGAAATAATTCCCGCCGGGACCCAGTCAAGGTGAGTCGCTTATGCTGCAAAGTCTTCCTGTGGTCATGTACCACTCCATCCACACCTGGCACAACCGGGGCCTGGTCATCAGCCCGGAGTTGTTTGAAGCGCAATGCCGGGCCATGGCGGAGGCCGGCTGGCGCTGCGCCAGCTTGCCGGAGGCTGAAGGCTACCTGTTGCACGGCGAACCGCTGCCGCCCAAAACCGCCTGGCTGACCTTTGATGACGGTTATTTGGACAACTATGTCTATGCCTGGCCCATCCTTAAAAAATACGGCCTGCACGGCACGGTGTGCGCCACTCTTGAGCTGGTGGAAGATGCGGGCGCGCCCCGGCCGACCCTTGAGGATGTTTGGGAGGGCAGGGCGGCCAGAGAAAATCTGGCTGTGGCCGATAACCCCATGCGGCCGCATCCTGTTTTGGACTTTGAAGAGCGCAGGGATGTCTTTCTTAACTGGGCAGAGGTACGCCGCATGGAAGCCTCCGGAGTAATGCACACCATTGCCCACTCTTTGCGCCATGACAAGGTCTTTGTTTCCCCCGAGTATAAGGGCTTTTTCCAGCCGCAACGGCGGGGGCGCACCTTTGACCGGATACGGGGCCGGGTTTTATGGGGCCTGCCCCATTTTGAAATAGAGGCGGCTCTGGCTTCCCGCGCTTTTATTCCTTCAGAGCGCCTGCTGGATGCCGTGGCCGGGCTGGTGCCGCAGGACAAAGTCGCGGCTCATGCCTTTTTCCAGGATCAGGACAAGGTTGCGGCCCTGGAGAATTTGGCGGCTGGATTCAAACCAGAGGATTTGGGCGTCCTGGAAAGCGACGTGG
>JAVBRZ010000166.1:0-5237 GCA_031547425.1 Desulfovibrionaceae bacterium | reverse complement strand
GAACGCATCTGCTCCGGTTGTAACATTGCCATCCCGCCCCAAACCTATATCGAGCTGCAAAAATGTAAGCAGATTTTAAGTTGCCCCAACTGCCAGCGCCTCATTTACTGGCGGGTGAATCTGCACAACGATTCCATCGCCAAAGCCGAATAAGTTTTTATGGCTTAAACACTGAAAAAGGCCGCCCCAAGCGGCCTTTTTTCCATGCAAGATTTAATTTTATGCAGTCTTTTCCGCAAGTTAAGCTGACCCGGCGACAGAATTACCCGAGCCTCTCCCTTGTTGTTTGAAATTTTCCGCGCCCCTTGCGGCTTATTTACTATTGACGTATAATCCGCCATGAATATTTCTATTTTATACCGCCACAAGGCCAAAATTTACCATGGACACAGGAATACCAAAAATTACTTTTGACATTGCGGAAAACGGCGATGCAATCACCTTTGCCTGCTCCGGTCCGTTGACTTTTGACACCCTTGGAATTCTCAGCAAAAAACTGGAAGGACTCACTTCCGCCCCTGATTTAAACCGCCTTTTCCTCGACCTCAGCAATGTCACCGCTGTGGACGCCTCAGGAATCGGCCTTCTGGTTGATTTGCATGCGCGCCTGGTGGAAAGGCGCAAGCGCGTATATCTTTTCCGACCCACCAGGCCGGTGCGGTCTTTGATTGATGAACTGGGCCTTAATGATTTTCTGCGTTGCCTGGGCCACGAAGACGAGCTGCTTATCCGGATGCCGGATTAACCTAAAGCGAGCCCCCCATGCCCTACTTCCTTGAGCACTACTTCGACCCTTACTACGACTACCTTAATCCCGAACCCAAAGTGGATGCCGAAGGGCATGCCGACAACTTCAGCCTGGGCTACGTGCATAACGTGGTTAAAGGCCAGGTGCTGGCCGAACTCATTCCCTTTGAGGAAAACAACCCTCCCTCCGGCGCTCTTGACGACCCCAACATGGTCCTGAAAGATCCCGTGCTGCCCCAGGGCAACAATACCTCCCCTGATCCGAAGAACCCGTTGCGTCTTATTTCCGAGATAAGCGGCTACGTGTATTATGATCTTGGCTGCATTAACACTAAGCGCATTTTAAACATGCGCCACGGCATCAATTTTCACACCGGCAATATCGTTTTTGTGGGTGATGTGGCTGTACATGATGTTATCAAGGCCGGGTTTGAATTGCGCGCCGGAGGCAATGTTATTGCCAAAGAATTGATAGAGGGCGCATTTGTCCGCGCCACAGGCGGCATTTTGGGGGAAAAAGGCTTTAAGGGCAGCGATGTCGGCCGCTTGATCTCGGCCAAAGATATCCGTCTGGCCTTTGCGGAAAATGGAAAAATCAGAGCCAAAGGCAAGCTGATTGTGGACGGCTCCTGCCTGCATTGCAACCTTTACTGCGGCGATGCCGTAATCCGGGGGCGCTTGCACGGCGGAAAAGCGCACGTTCAGAATATTTTATACGTAACTCACCGCCTGGGCAATGAAGGCGCCACCCCCACAGAAATTGTCATGGGGCAGGACCCGGTCCTATACCGGAAAGTCAGAAAAACAGAAGAGGAAGTGGCCCGCCTTACGGCCCTGCGGGAGAAATACCAGGCGCTCATCTCCAAAAACGAACACTTGGCCGCCCAATATTTGCCCGTGCTGGAACATGCCGAGGCCAAACTCAAGATCGCCTTGCGCATTTTGGAATACTACAGGTTTCAGGCGGAAGAAAACACCAACTTTGCCCGTTGCCGGGTGCTCGTTCCGGGCATAATCATGCCCGGTGTGCGCATCAACATAGGCGAGGCGGTGCTCTGGGTTGATCAAAGCTACAGCAACGTCGCCTTCTATCTTGAGGGCGACCGCGTGGCCATGCATTCCCCCGCGGTTGCCGGCCCGGCGCAACCATCGTCCTAGCGTCGGCCGCCCAAACAACCAGCCGTTCACCATGTACGCGCCAATCCGTTCGCTGCTCACCCGGCCAAAACAAACAAACCGCAGGGGTCAATTTTGACCGTTCGTTCGGATTACGAGGCCCGCGCCGTGCTGGAGCGGGGGGAACTGCGGGATGTGCTCATTCGCCGCAACGGCGGAAATGCTCCCCTGCTAGGGCCGGCCGGCGCAAAACGCGAAAAGGATGTGGTCGAAGCCTTTCTCGCCGTGCAACCCCAGGACGAACCCCGCCTGACCGTGCTCCTGGGCAGCGGTTTGGGGCACGCCCTTAACGCCCTGTTAGCCGCAACTTCGGGCCCGATAGCGGTGATCGACAAAGAGGACGCCATATTGCGCCTCACCCGTTTGCCGGAGAACCTGGAACACGAATCCCGCCTGACCTGGATCACGAGTCCAGACCCGCAAGCCGCCATAGCCGAGGTGACCAAACTGCAGCAAACATACGGCAACCCGCCTCTGGCCGTGTGCAGCCTGCCGCAATATCAACGTTTGGACCGCGCTTATTACCAGGAGCTCAAATCCGTTCTGGAAGCCGGATCCCGCTTTGATTTCTGGAGCAAGGCCCATTATCCCAAATTTCAAGGAACCTCCCCACGCATATTGTTGATCACCAGCCAATATTTCCTCATGGGCGAGGTGGTGGAGGCCTGCAAGAAGCTACGTTTGCCACACCACCTCCTGCACATTGAAAATGACGAAATGGGGCAGGCCGAGTTTGTGGAAAACCTGCTCAAAGCCGTGCTTGAATTCAAGCCCGACTTCGCTCTGACCATCAACCATCTGGGCGTGGACAGGGAAGGCGTCTTCACCGAACTCCTGGAGCGCCTCGAGTTGCCTTTGGCCTCCTGGTTTGTGGATAACCCCCACCTCATTCTTTTTCAATACGCGGGCCTGAAAAGCCCGTGGCTGACCATCTTCACCTGGGATGCGGACAATGTGGCTTCGCTTAAAAGCGAAGGATTCCACCATGTTTTTTATCTGCCCCTGGGCGCCACCCCGGAACGCTACGCAACAGCCGGCGCGGTTGCTCGGGCGGGCGGGTTCAAGGCCCCGGCCGAGTGGAAAGCGCCGGTTTCCTTTGTGGGCAATTCCATGGTTTATAAAGTGGCCCAGCGCATGAAGGCGGCCAAACCCTCAAAGCCGCTGCTGCTGGCCTACAAACAAATCGCCGCCGGATTCGCCACCCACCCGGAACGCTCTGTCTACGCCTACCTTTCCGCCCATCATCCTGAGCTTATGCCCGCTTATGAGCAACTGGGCACCATGGAGCGCCGCCTCGCCTTTGAAACCATGATCACCTGGGAAGCCACGCGGCAGTATCGGGCGTCCTGCCTTCGCCCCATTCTCGGCTTCAACCCGCTGCTGGTGGGCGACAAAGGCTGGCGCCTGACCTTTCCCGATGCCCCGCCGGGCATGCGTCTGCATGCTGAACTCAGCTATTACACGGACCTGCCCTTCTTCTACCCCCTGTCCGAGATCAATTTCAACTGCACCAGCGCCCAAATGAAAGGCGCCGTGAACCAGCGCGTTTTTGACGTGCCCGCGGCCGGCGCTTTTGTGCTCACGGATTGGCGCGCCCAGATGGATGATTTATTCGAACCCGGCAAAGAAGTTGTTTTTTACCGTGATCCCGAAGAAGCGCCGGAACTGATTAAACATTATCTCGCCCGCCCCGGAGAGCGAATGCGCATTGCCGAGGCCGCCCGCAAAAGGGTGCTGGCCGAACACACCTACGGCCACCGCCTGCAAACCGTCATCGCCCGGATGCGTGAGGTCTACGGAAAATTATGACCGCGGCTCCGCCCATTCTCATTCTGCAAATGCAGCGCATGGGGGATTTAATCCTCTCCTTCCCGCTGGCGTTGTGGCTGCTGCGCAAATTTCCCAAGCACCCGGTCTGGATGGTGGGCGAGGAGACGTTTTTCAAAGGCCTGCTACCCATCGCGCCCGGCGTTACTTTTTTCCCCAGCGAGGCCTTGCGCCGCATGCATGGCGGAACTTTTCACCTGGTGCTCAACTTAAGCCACCGCCCCGAAGCCGCCGCGCTGCGGCAGCATGTCAACTGCGAAACCTGGCTCGGCCCCTATGTCTCTCCGGGCGGCGAAATGCATATCGCCGGCGACTGGCAACTATACAGGGCCAGCCTGACCCACAACAACCGCCACAATCTCTTTCATTGGGCTGACCTCAACGCCCTGGACATTATACCTTATAAACAATGGGCCGATGTAAGCTGGCAGCAGGCCGAACCAATAAAAGCCAGGGGCGACCGCGTGGGCTTGTTTCTGGGCGCCAGCGAGGCGGATAAACGCCCGGAGGCGCCCTTCTGGGCGGACCTGGCCAGACGCCTGCTCAAGCTGGGCTTGAGCCCTGTGCTCCTGGGCGGGCAAATGGAACGCCCTTTGGGCAATGAAGTGGCGCGTTTGGCCGGGATGCCGGCCTTAAATCTTTGCGGACGCTTTGATTTGCCAGGCCTGGTGGCCTTTGTGGATAACCTGCGCCTGCTGGTCACGCCCGATACCGGGCCCATGCATTTGGCTGCCTGGCTGGGCCTGCCCGTGCTCAACCTGAGCCTGGGCCCGGTCAATGCCTGGGAAACCGGCCCCTACCAGCCGGGGCATCTGGTCCTGCGCTCAACAGTTTCCTGCGAGGGCTGCTGGCAATGCACCAGGCCCGGCGTGTTCTGCCGCGAATCTTTTTCCGCTCCGCGCACGGCCTCATTGATCAGAACCCTGCTGGACCTTAAATCTCAGCAAAGCGGTTTAAACGGCGTTGCGGCCTTAAGCCGTTTGGGACGCCTGACTTTGCCCGGGCAGGAAATTTTTGTGACCGGCCGTTACCGGGGACTATACGACCTTGCTCCGCTTAACCAGGAAAATATTCCGCCGGACACTTCCGCCGCGCAACGGCCGCGCCTTGCCCTGGATCGCTTCTGGCAGGCTTTTTTCGCCCACAATCTGGGACTCTGGGACAGCTCTCCATTGCACACGGCGCGCGACAACCTGCGGCAAACCCTGCCCCAATTGGACAAACCCTTTAAAAAATTCATTCTTCACCTGCAAGCCGATCTGGCCCAGGGGTTAAAACAACGCCCAACCCCCCTGGCTCCTGATTTCTGGAAAAACTTCCCGCCCCTGCTGCGCCCCCTGACCGGTTACATCCACATGCTGCTGCAAAACGATAACTACAGCCCTGCAGCGTACGCCAAAGCTCTGGATCTGGCGGAGACCCTGAGCGAAATCATATAAATCCCCCAGCGCGACCAACCGCTTCATACTTTCCCCCATCTTCAGCAT
>JAVBRZ010000034.1:0-3963 GCA_031547425.1 Desulfovibrionaceae bacterium | reverse complement strand
TTAGAGCATTTTAACTTTGAAATGTTACACCATCTGCAGCATTTAAAAGACAAAAAACACAGCCTTTTATCATACACGTTCAGGCCGAAGCGACCTGAACTAAAGACACGCTGCACTGCTCGCTTGCGGGCGTCTGCCGGCACATCCGCCAGAGCATTTTTCCTTAATATATAATTTAAATGTTAAAATGCTCTAGCCTCTCAACTTTTCTTCCATTTCCAGGAAAGTGGGTCTGAAGTCAGAGGGGATGGCCCGTCTGCCGAACTCCAGGGCCATAATCGGTGGGGAACCCCGCGCCGAGGCGGCCACAGCTTCCCTAATTACCCGATACAGGAAAATTTGTTCATGGGCCAGGTTTTCCAGTTTGGCGGCCATGGGGCCGAACACGCCGTAACAGAGCAGAATCCCCAGAAAAGTCCCGACCAGGGCCGCACCGATGGCGTGCCCCAGCTCTTCGGGCGGGGCGTTGATTTTGCCCATAGTCAGCACCACGCCGAGCACCGCGGCCACAATCCCCATGCCGGGCATGGATTCGGCCATGCGGCTGACGTTGTGCGGGGTCATGTTTTCCACGTCATGGGTGACCTGGATATCCACAGCCATGAGCTTGTCCAATTCCGCGGCCGCGCCGCCTGAAGTTAAGAGCACACGCAAGGTGTCGCCGATAAAGAAGCAGATTTTTTTGTTTTTGGACACCGAGGCATATTTTTGAAAAATACCGCTCTGGTCGGGGTGTTCAATATCTTTTTCAATGCTGATGATGCCGTCGCGATACATTTTGGAGAACAATTCGTACAGCAGCCCCAGCAGTTCGAGGTATTCCTTTTTGCCCGGCCCGGCGCCGAAAAATATGGACTTGATGTTGCGAAGCACCAATTTCATGGTGTAGGCGGAGTTGGAAGCGATGAACGCGCTGATGCCCGCACCGGCGATAATGACGATTTCCGCGGGCTGAATCAGAATCATCGGGTCGCCATGCTCCAGCATGAAGCCCCCGATGATAGAGACAAAGACCATGATCAGGCCGCCAATCATCAACATATAAACATACCATCCCGAATTTTCAGCTGACTGAACTCTTTGGCGCTGCAAAGTTTGCCGGCATAACTTACGTCAGGTTGCATGAAGTATACACCGTGGTTTAAATTTTAACAATCTTTGTTCTTCAGCAAAGATAGACTCTGAGAAATTCTTTTCGGCTGAAAAAGCGTATACATTATACCCCGCCTCAATTTCAATGTATTTTTCTGTACGGAGCCCTAAAGGACAAGGTCTTTCTACAAATACTTGCCGGCCTGGTCCAGATAATTGCGCACATAATCGGTCACGCCGGCTTTTAAATCGCGCATGTTCGCCACCGGGTAACCGGCCGCCCGCAGGGAACCCATGTCCGCCTGGGTGAAGTATTGGTATTTTCCGGCTAGTTCCAGCGGCATATCAATATAGTCAACGGCTTCCGGCAGATTCAGGGCGGTGAACACGGCCCTGGCCAGTTCGTTGAAGGAGCCGGCCTTGCCCACCCCCACGTTGAACAGGCCGTTGCTGCCGGGATTGTCGAGCAGCCAGCTGACTACATCCGCGCAGTCCTTGACATAGACGAAGTCGCGGCGCTGTTCGCCGTGGCCGCAATCCGCGCGATCGGATTTAAACAGGGAAATGCGGCCGCGTTCCTTTATTTCCGCAAAGGCTTTGGCGACCACACTGCGCATGGGGCCTTTGTGGTATTCGTTGGGGCCGTAAACATTGAAAAACTTCAGGCTGGCGATGCGGTCCAGCAGGTTTTCGCGCATGGCCCAGAGATCAAAAAGGTGCTTGGAGTAGCCGTACATATTCAGGGGCCGCAAGCCGTGGGTCAGGGCCGGGTCATCGGAAAAACCCTGGTCGCCGTTGCCGTAAGTGGCGGCACTGCTGGCCTGGATGAAGCGGGCGCCCACTTTCAGCGCGTAACGGCAAAGTTCCTGGCTGTAGCGCACGTTGTTGCGCATCAGGAAATCGGCATCCCGCTCCGTGGTGGAAGAGCAGGCGCCCATGTGGATAATGGCTTTGGGCTTGTGGTGCAGGCCGGCGCCCAGAATGGCGGTCATGAACTCATCGCGGTGCATGTAGTAGGCATAGCGGCGGTTGACCAGGTTTTTCCATTTGTCGGACGTGCCCAGGTTGTCCACCACCAGGATGTCGTCAATGCCCCGCTCGTTTAAGGCCCAGATGATGGCGCTGCCGATAAAGCCCGCGCCGCCGGTGACTACGATCATGATAATACAGCTTCCAGGAATTGCCGCCGGCCTGAGCTGAACATTGCTTTGCGCTTGCTTCAGGCCGCCGGGTCGTTTTTTGGGTTAGAGTGCTCCGCGTTTACCGCCCGCCGGGCTTGCCTTGCGTATCCCCGGCCAGAGCCTGGCAGGGGGCGGGGCCGGGAGAGGGGAGCCCCATGGGGCTTGGCTCCTTGGGGTTACCCTCTCCCGGCGCGCACGTCTCATTCCATGGCCGCGCACAAAAGATCGCCGAATGCGCTGCAACCCACGGTTTTGGCGCTGTCCATCTGGCGGGCCAGATCGCCGGGCACAGTTTTGGCGGCAATGACTTTGCCCATGGCGCGGTGCACCAACTCGGCGGCTTTGGGCCAGCCGGCGTGCTCCAGGAGCATGGCGCCGGACAGAATCAGGCTGCCGGGGTTGGCCGTGTCCTTGCCCACATATTTGGGGGCCGTGCCATGGGTGGCTTCAAAAAAGGCCAGGGTATCGGACATGTTTACCCCTGGCGCCAGGCCGAGGCCACCCACCTGGGCGGCCAGGGCGTCGGAGATGTAGTCGCCGTTGAGGTTGGGCGCGGCAATGACGCTGTACATGGCCGGCCGGGTCAGCACCTGCTGGAACATGTTGTCGGCGATGCGGTCGCGGATGACCAGTTTGCCGGGATGGTTTTCGGCCTCTTCCTCGCTCACCCACTTGCCGGAGTATTCCTCGGCGGCCAGTTCATAGCCCCAGAGCTTGAAAGCGCCTTCCGTGAACTTCATGATGTTGCCCTTGTGCATGAGGGTGACACTGTCCTTGTTGTGGCTGAGGGCATAGTCTATGGCCTTGCGGATCAGGCGCTTGGATCCGAAGGCGCTCATGGGTTTGATGCCGAAGCCGGATTCGGGGCGGATGTCGGCTCCCAGTTCTTCACGCAGAAATTCGGCCAGTTTGCGGGCCTCCGGACTGCCGGCCGCGAATTCAATGCCCTTGTACAGGTCTTCGGTGTTCTCCCGGAAGATGATCATGTCCACCAACTCGGGGTGCTTGACCGGGGAGCCGATGCCCGGAAAATATTTGATGGGCCGCACGCAGGCGTAAAGATCGAAGATTTGGCGCAGGGCCACGTTAAGACTGCGGATGCCGCCGCCCACCGGGGTGGCCATGGGGCCTTTGATGGCCAGTTCCGCCGTGCGCAGGGCGGCCAGGGTCGCTTGGGGCAGATATTCCCCGGTTTCGGCATAGGCGTGTTCGCCGGCCATAAGCTCTTTCCACTCAATGGAGTGTTCGCCGTTGTAGGCTTTGCGCAGGGCCGCATCCAGCACGGGCCGCGTGGCGGCCCAAATTTCCGGCCCAATGCCGTCGCCTTTAATGTAATAGACTGTTTTGTGCATCATTGCTCCTCATGCGTGCGCCGCCGCAAGGCGGCCAGATCAGCGGCATGACTGCTGGGGGTTATGGTTTAGCTTCGCCGGCCCCGGAGGCTGGCGCTAAAGAAGGCATATCGCCAAATTCTTTAGTAATCAAGGCATTGCGTAACGGCACCGTGTATTTTTCATCATAGCGGGCCGTATCGGTCGCCAGTTCCTGGGCTGCGGCTATGGGGTCCTTGCCCGGCGCGTAGGGCCGGTTGGCGATCATGGCGCAAAATGAATCGGCCACCGCCACCAGGCGGCCCACGGCGCTGATCTCATGGCCTGAGGCCTTGCGGGGGTAGCCTGAGCCGTTAAGG
>JAVBRZ010000118.1:0-2896 GCA_031547425.1 Desulfovibrionaceae bacterium | reverse complement strand
TTCCTCGCCGACAAGCTGCGATATATAGAGATCCCCTATGGGCGCGAGCCCGTCACGGATGACGGAAAGCATTTCCGGCCCCCTGTAGCCCAGGGAACCGCCCGCGTGGACAATGATCTCCACTTCGCCGTTGGTCGCTTTTTTCACCTCCTCGGCGAATGTTTTGGCGTTCAGCGTCTGTATGTTTTCCGGAGGCCACACGAGCGGCATATCCCAGGTGGTTTTAGCCTGGGCAACATGGCTTATCAGGAAAATAAGCGTGATAGCCATTACAGGGCAGAACAATTTTTTCATAGTATGCCTCCGCGTTACAATGTGACATCCCAAAACATCTGTGGTCGTTTTCAGCCTCCAAACGTATGTTATCTCTTTTTGCGCAGCACGCCGCCGGGCAGGGCTCCGGTGTGCTCACCGTGCGAAACGACCGGCACGCCCCGCGTCAGCACATGGTTCATGCCGTCTGGATACTGGTGCGGATCGCTTATGGTTGAACGGTCGATAATTTTGTCCGGATCGAAAATCATGATGTCCGCGACTTTTCCCTCCTCAAGGATGCCGCGGTCGGTCAGGCCGAGGTGCTCGGCCGGCAGGCTGGTCATTTTCCTGATAGCCTCGTGCCAGGTGAACAGGCGGCGTTCCCGCACATAGTTGCCGAGCACCCTCGGAAAGGCGCCGTAGCTGCGCGGGTGGGGGTTGCCTTCGCTGAGCACGCCGTAGGTGGCCAGGGCGTACCCGTCGGAGCCGAACATGGCGCGCGGGTGGCGCAGCACCATTTGCAGATAGGTGTCGTCAAGGTCGATGACGTCCGGGATAATAACCGGCACGTCGCCGTGTTCGTCCGCCAGCAGGTCGAAGATGAAATCAAAGGCGTCCATGCCGTCGGGCTTGGCCTCGTTGATGCTCTTGCCGGCGTATTTTTTGTTCCCCGGCTGCCGGCATTCGCAGATGATGAAATGGTCGAAGCATTTCGGCCCCAGGTCGCGGATGTAGCTCTGGTACCCGAAGAGCAGCCCCGGTTCGCTCATTTCCCTCTTGAGGCGTTTGCGCACCGCCTTGTCTTTCAAGCGCGCCACCAGGGCGGTAAGGCCGCCGTCGCTGGCCCAGGGCGGCAGAAACATGCCAAGGCCTCCCTGGCCCATCTGGTAGGGGTACATGTCCAGCGAAACGTCCATCCCCCGCAGCATAGCTTCTTCCAGCAGTTGCAGGGTTATTTTTACCTTCGGCGCGTTGGCGTCGCCCATGCCTTTGTGGTGGTGGATATGCACCGGGGCTCCCGCGGCTTCTGCCGTTTCTATGGCCTCGAGAATGGCGGCGATAAGGTTTTCGCCCTGGCCGCGGATATGGACGTGGCTCACCCCTTTATATTCGGCCACAACCTTCAGAAGTTCGATGAGCTCTTCGCTGCCCGAGAAGTAGGCGGGCGGATAAATAAGGCCTATGCTCATGCCCCAGCAGCCGGCTTCCAGAGATTCGGCCAGAACCTGTTTCATGAAGGCCATTTCTTTTTGGCCCGGCTTGCCCTGCCGGAAGTTCATGCCGGCGGCCCTGATGTTGCAATGCCCGGCCAGAGCGACCATGTTCAAACTCAGCCCGGTTTTTTCCAGGACGCGGAAATACTCGTCCATGGTCGTCCAGTTGTAGGGAATCTTGCCCGGCAAAATGGAGGACGCGGGCCTGAATTCGTTGTATATGGGCGCGGCGGAAAGGCCGCAGTTGCCGACCACGCAGGTGGTGATGCCCTGGCGGACGGAACTTTCCGCCCGGGGGTTTTCCATGAGATAGCCGTCGGAATGGCTGTGAATGTCAATGATGCCCGGGGCGACGATCTGGTCCGTGGCGTCGATGACCGTTTGGGCCGCCACGTCTATGCCGGGGCGCAGCATGGCTATTTTGCCGTCTTTCACGCCCACGTCCAGCATTTCCCAGGGGCGGTAAGGCTTCGGATCTCCGCGCCCGTCAACGACCCGCCCGTTTTTGATAAGTATGTCCAGAGCCATAATCTACCTCTCTAACTATACGGATTTACATTGTTATCCGATATTTTCCCTGTTTCCCGCCCGGCGTTCATCCGGTCAGTACAATCTTGGAGGGAATGTACGTCACTATCTGCGGGAAAAAGGCTATGAGTATGGTAAAGCCCGCCATGATCAGAAAAAACGGGATGGTGGCCTTGGTAATTTTGACGATGTCCTGCCCGGTTATCCCCTGGATGACGAAGAGGTTGAAGCCCACCGGCGGCGTTATCTGCGCCATTTCCACCATCAGCACCATGAACACGCCGAACCAGATCTTGTCGTAGCCGGCCTGGAGAATCAGCGGCAAGGTGATGGGAATGGTCATGACCATGATGGACAACCCTTCCATGATGCAGCCCATGAACATGTAGAAAATCATCAGGATGAAAATGAGCACGATGGGAGAAAGGCCCAGCGCCGCTATTTTGCCCGCCAGCATGTTGGGTATGCCCACGTAGGCCATGGCCTGGGAAAGGTACACCGCCGCGATGACGATGAACCCCACCATGCAGCTGGTGCGGGCCGCGCCGGTCATGGCTTCCTTCAGCCCGTGCCAGGTGAGGCACTTCTGGAACAGCGCGATGAGCAGACTGCCCAGCACGCCCACGGCGGCCGCTTCCGTGGGGGAGGCCCACCCGCCGTACATGGCGCCCATGAGCAGAACGATAAGGAACACCACCGGGCCGAGCTGGATAATGCCCAGCATTCTGTCTTTCGCGGTATATTGTACGGCGTCTTTCGGAACCTCGCCGGTTTTGTCGAAAAACGTCGCGTAGATGACGACATAAAGGACGTAGCACGAGGCGATGATGAGGCCCGGCACGACGCCCGCGAGGAACAGCTTGAGGATGGATTCTTCCGCCAGCACGCCGTAGATGATC
>JAVBRZ010000142.1:0-8014 GCA_031547425.1 Desulfovibrionaceae bacterium | reverse complement strand
AGACGAAGGGGCCAAGACTTCCTCCACCATTCGCGTGGATCACGAAAAATTGGACCACCTCATGAATCTCATCGGCGAGCTGATCATCAACCGCAACCGCTACACCCTGCTGGCCAGGCAGCTTGAAGACAGCACCAATGTCGATTTGTCCGAAGTGGCCCAGGTTTTGTCGGAAACCACCTATGCCATGGCCCGCATTTCCGATGATTTGCAAGACACCATCATGAAAGTGCGCATGGTGCCGGTGTCCACGGTGTTCTCCCGCTTCCCCCGCCTGGTGCGTGACCTGTCGCGCAAAAGCGGCAAGGATGTGGAATTAGTTATGGAAGGCGAAGAAACCGAGCTGGATAAAAGCGTGGTGGAAGTCATCGGCGACCCGCTGGTCCACCTCATGCGCAACTCAATGGACCACGGCAGTGAGCCGGAAGAAGTCCGGCTTGCGGCCGGCAAACCGGCTAAGGGCAACGTTTTCTTGCGCGCCTACCATCGCGGCAACTCGGTGGCCATTGAAGTGGAAGACGACGGCAAAGGCATTGACCCGGAAGTCATGCGCGGGGTAGCTGTAAAAAAAGGCATGATGTCGATGGAAGAAGCCAAGGCCCTGGATGACCGCGAGGCCATTGAGCTGATTTTCGCGCCCGGCTTCTCCGGCGCGGAAAAAGTCACCGACAGTTCCGGCCGCGGCGTGGGCCTGGACGTGGTCCGCACCAATATTAAAAATCTTAAAGGCTCGGTGAGCATTTCCACGGAAGTGGGCAAGGGCACCCGCTTCACCCTGTCCCTGCCTCTGACCCTGGCCATCATTGATGCCCTGATGATCAACCTGTCCGGCGAACTGTACGCCATTCCGCTGGACGCGGTTTCCGAAACCGTTAAACTGGAAGCCAGCCGCCTCACCGACGTCAAGGGGCGCAAGGCCGTGACCCTGCGCGGCGAAGTCCTGGGCATCATGGATCTGGCGGGGCTCCTTGGTCTGCCCTCCAATATGGAAAACCAGGAAATGCTGCCCGTAGTGGTCATTCACGACAATGACCGCCGCTTAGGGCTCGTGGTGGACAGCCTCCTGGAACGCCAGGACATAGTCATCAAACCCCTCGGCGAATACCTGGGCGACGTGCCCGGCATTTCCGGGGCCACCATCCTGGGCGACGGCGGGGTCATCCTCATCCTTGACCCGCATGAAATTTATACCATGGCCACATCCAAAGGACCGGTGCAATAGTCAGGCGCAGCGCTAAAAAGTCCTGTGCGGAAAACAACTAACCTCTTTTCCGGGAGAATTCATGAAGCGGCGCCTCACGTTCAGCTTGGTTGTATTCGGACTCAGCGGCATCTGCCTGGCGGGGTGCGCGGCGCCTCAGTCACCGGGGGGTACGGAAGCCCGTCTGCAGAATTTGGAAAACAAGGTAGCCTCATACTCCGAACTGAGCGCTCGCGTGGCCGCCCTGGAACAGGCGGTCCGGGCCAAGGGCATTATGGAGCCGGCCCTGGGCACGGAAAGCCTGCCGCCCCTGCCCGGCCAGCCGGAAGACGCGCAACGTCCGCACAGCGATTTTGTGGTTTCCTCCGTGCCCGGCCAAAAAGAGGTCACCTCCCCGCCCACGGCCACGCCGCCGGCCACCGCCGGCGGTGCCGCCGCCGGGCGGAGCGAGCCGGAAAGCAAAGGCCCCACGCCCAGGACCACGCCCCCCGCCCCGGCGCCCACCCCCCTCGCCCCCAAGCAGGAGGCCACCGCCCCGGCGCCGTTTGCGGGCAAGCAGGAAACTCCTCCCACGGCAACCATTTCGCCGTTCACAGCCAAACAAAGCACTCCGCCACAAGAGACCGCTACCCAAGCGGCTTCTGGAGAGAGTCAGCCGCAGGATGCGGCCTCGCCGTTCAGCGCCAAAGCCGACAAACCTCTGGCAAAGGCCGGGCAACCTCCACTGCCGCAACTAGATGGCCCGCCCAAAGTAGAGACCCAGGCGCAACCGGCCCCGCTTCGGGCCCAAAACAAGCCTGAAACCGCAACCCAAGCAACCGCCCAACAGCAAATTGCACCGGCTCCGGCTCCGGCTCCAACGCCGGCCCCCGCGCCCAAGCCAGCGCCCAAAACCGAAAAAGGGGCCTATGAAAGCGCTCTGGCCTTGTATGAATCCGGAAAAAACGCCGAAAGCCGCAAGGCCATGGCCGCGTTTATGCAAACCTACCCTGGCAGCATCTATGCGCCCAATGCCCTGTATTGGATCGGCGAGTCCCATTATTCGCAGAGCCAGTGGGATCAGGCCATTTTAAGCTTCAAAGACGTGGTGGCGCGTTTCCCCAAACATGCCAAGGCGGCCGATGCCCTGCTCAAGTTGGGCATGAGCTATGAACAGCTCAAAGACAAGGACAACGCCCGCTTCCACTATGAAGCGCTCCTTGAAGACTTTCCGGCCAGCAGGGCCGCGGGCCTGGCCAGGCAGAAGCTGGCGAAATTATAAAGCGGTTGCCGGATATGCGCACGCCTGATTCTGAGCAAGCCCTGGCAGGGCAGCCTTCTGAACATGCCTCTCTGCTCACGGTCATGAGCGAGGCGCAGCGCTATGAATACTGGTCGGCGTTGGCGCTCAAGCACACGCCGGGCCTGGGCAATCGTTCCTGGCAGCGCTTGCTGGCGGCTTTTGGTTCCGCAGCCCAAGCGGTGAAAAACCTGGACGACTGGCGGGACTTCGGCGTCAGAAACGACTTGGCGCGCGCGTTTCGCGCTGAAACCTGGCGCAACGAGGCCATGGCGGAATGGCGGGCCTTGCGCCAGCATGTGCATAATATCCTGTTGTGGGACGACCCTTACTATCCTCCGCTGCTCAAAACCATACCCAATCCGCCTCTATTTCTTTATTACCAGGGCGACGTCACCCTTTTAGGCAACCCCAAAGTGGCTGTGGTGGGCGCGCGGGCCGCGTCCCCGGATGGTCTCAGCGCCTGCGCCTCGGTTAGCCGCCGTTTGGCGGCGGCCGGAGTGACCATTGTTTCCGGCCTGGCTCGCGGCATTGACAAAACCGCGCACACGGCCGCCCTGGAGGGAGGCCCCGGCTCGACCATCGCCGTGCTGGGCACGGGCCTTGATGTGGTTTATCCTGCGGAGCACGCGAAACTGCAACGCGACATCGCCGCGCAAGGCCTGGTGCTTACCGAGCATACGCCAGGGACCCGACCGGAAGCCCGGCATTTTCCCATCCGCAACCGCATCATCAGCGGGCTCAGCCTGGGCGTGCTGGTGGTTGAAGCGGCGGCGCGCAGCGGCAGCCTGATCACCGCCCGCCTGGCCCTGGAATATGGGCGCGAAGTTTTTGCCGTGCCCGGGCGCTTTGCGGCCTCAAAAGCCGCCGGCTGCCAGGATTTGATCCGCCAGGGCGCCAAGCCGGTGTTCGATGTGGAGGATATTCTTTCGGAACTTATGCCCCAATTGGCGGAAGAGCCCTTGCCCTATCCAACGGAAAGCGGCGGGAAAATTCCCAGGGCCATGCGGGCCGACAGCCTGGAGGGACAAATTTTGCGCGCGTTGGAAGACAAGGGCGCCACCCAGGTGGATATTTTATGCTCCGGCCTTAAGGTGCCGGTGCAGGCCGTCAGCAGCGCCCTGCTCCTGCTGGAGGTGGAAGGGCTGGTGGCCCGGTTGCCGGGCATGGTCTACACTTTAAAAAATTAGTCTTTCGTGTATAATGGCAATCAGCTTGACAAGGCGGGACGTTCCTGCAAACTGAGAAGACATGAAACCTGTGACGTTTGCCGCCGGCTTCGCGTAAGACTTTTAAAAACAAGCTCAGGAATCCAATAATATGCCAAATATTCCCATTGCAATAGCCAAGCCGGGCATGGTCCTGTCCAAACCGGTGATGCGGGGGCAGTCCAGCATAGCCATAGCCGGCGAAGGCGTGGTCCTTACTCAGGAATATATTGACCGCTTCAAAACTTCCAGTGTGACGATGATCAGCGTGCTCGGCCCGGTGCCCGGCATGGAAGAATCTTTGGATTTAAAAAAATTGCTCGCGGGCCTCGACGATAAATTCAAAAGATATGACGACGACAAATTTATGAGCGGCATGCGCCTGTTGGCCAAGCAGTATTTCCAGCGTAAACTGGAAGAACAGAGGGCTCGCGAAGCCGACCTTGCCGGACAAGGACGGGGCTGACATGACTGAAGATCTGGCCACCCAATATAAGGGTAAAGTGCTGGCGGTACAAAACCTGCCCACTCTGCCCTCGGTTATGTATGAAATTACCGCGCTCATGGATGACCCCAACGTTTCCATTGAGCAAATCGCGAACACCATAGGCATGGATCAGGTTTTATCCGCCAAAGTTCTGAAAATGGTCAACTCGCCCATTTACGGATTTCCGGGCCGCATCTCCTCGGTACAGCACGCCCTGGTGCTTCTGGGGTTCAATGTGGTCAAGGGCGTGATTATTTCCACGTCCGTGTTTGCCGATGCCACGGAAACCATGCGCGAGCTCTGGAACCACAGCATGGCCTGCTCCCTGGCCTCGGCCGAAATCGCCAGAGTGCTCAAATTCAAGGATCCTGGCGAATATGCCGTGGCCGGGCTGCTGCACGACATCGGCAAAGTGGTCATTGCCGTGCAATTGCCCGAAATCGAGGCGGAAATCAAACGCCTGGAGCAGGAAAAGAATCTGAATACCCGCGAAGCGGAAACAGAGGTCCTGGGCTTTGCCCACGACCGCGTCAATGCATGGCTGGCCGACCACTGGCGCTTCCCCAGGTCGCTGCGCGAAGGCATTTCCATGCACCACACGCCGTTGCGCGCGGATTTGTACCCTGAAATCGCCCAGGTGGTCCATATCGGCAACTTTTTTGCACACCTCTACGGCATGGACAACGGCGCCAAGCAAATTCCTTATCTCTTCCCGCAAACACTTAAGACTTTGGGCATCAACCACGCCATGCTCATGACCATTATGGACGGAGTCACGGAAAAAATCGGAGAAATGCAGGTTTAGCGGCACAACCGCGTGTTTGCGGCACGCCAGCAGCCGGCCAGGCTGAGGTGTTTTCCAAAGGCCTATTTCTAAACATTTTCCTGAATATAACAACAAAACCATGTATTCACGCCACGATAAAACCGACCTGCCGCTCAAAGGCTACCTGCTGTCCCACGATGACACGCTCGTTGACGAGATCCTGGCCGTATTCCCCCAGGGCGGCATCATTGATTGGATAATCACGGCCGACGTCAGTTCGGTCATGGAAAGCCTGCTGCTCAATCCTCCGGACATTATCCTGGTGGACATCAAGCTGCCGGGCATGAGCGGTTTGCCCGTAGTGCAGCTCATCAAGGGCGAAAATGTCTATCGTCCGGTCAGTGTGGTTCTCTGCCTGCATGACGAAGACGCGCACAAGCACGCTCTGGAATGGTCAAAAGTTGAAGTGGATGATTTGCTTTTTTTCCCCAGCGCCAACCCCGAGCGCCTGCGCGCCCGCCTGGAGGTGGCCCTGGGCCGCGCCTCGCGTAATGTGGACACCAATCCCTTAACTCACCTGCCCGGCAACACGGCCATTATCCGCTATATTCAAAAGCTTATTGAGGACGGTGCGAATTTTGGCCTGGCGTATGCCGACCTGGATAATTTCAAGTCGTTTAACGACAAATACGGTTTCGCGCGGGGCGATGAAATCCTGATGCTGACAGGCAGACTGATCGCCAGCACGGTAAGGGAAATGAATTGCATCCCCTCCTTTACCGGGCATGTGGGCGGCGATGACTTTGTCTTTGTCCTGCCCGACGACCAGATTGAAGAGTGCTGCCGCCGGGCGTTGCGCACCTTTGACGCGGTCATGCCCGGCTTTTATGACGAAGAGGACCGCGCGGCCGGAAAGATCGTCTCCACCGACCGCCAGGGACGCATCTGCTCCTTCCCGCTCATGAGCGTCTCCGTGGCCGTGGTCTTTAACATCAACGGCAGCCTGCAACATTACGGTGAGGCTTCGGAAAGGGCTTCCGCCTTGAAAAAGTACGCCAAAAGCAAGCCAGGAAGCGTCTATGTGCTCGACCGGCGTAAAAATTGACCTCAGGCGCCAAGCCCCGCCCCCGGACTGGGACTTTGCCCACCTGCCCCATCAGGAAGACGCGCCATCCCTTTTTGCTTTCATCACTTTTCTGGCTGTGGAAAAAGGCTATGCCAAAGCCACAGTGGAAGCCTATTCCCGCGACATTGTGGAATTTGCGCAAGATCTGGCCGGCCAGGGCGCGGATCTGGCGCAACCGGAGCTGATCACCCGGCGCCACGTGCAGCGCTGGCTTATGACTTTGCACCGCCAAAGCGCGAGCAAAACCTCCATGGGGCGAAAGCTGTCGTCCCTGCGCGTTTTTTTTCGTTTCCTGCTGCGCCGCGGCGACATCAGCGCGCTGCCCACCCAGGGCATTGCCAACCCCAAAACCGAACAGCGGCACCCGAATTTTTTAAATGTGGACCAGGCCCAGGCGCTGCTGCGGGAAAAAAATAATATCCCCCCAAAAACTCCCACCGACCCGGCCTTGCTGGCTCGCGACCTGGCCCTGGCCGAGCTTGTGTATGGTTCTGGGCTGCGTATTTCCGAAGCCTTAAGCCTGAATATCGCTGATGTGCAACCGGGGCGGGCGCATGTCCGGGTCGTGGGCAAAGGCGGCAAGGAACGTCTGGCCATGCTCACTGACGCGGCGGCGGGCGCCCTGGCTGTCTGGCTTGGGCTGCGCGGCTCTGTGGCCGCTCAAAGTCGAAGAGGCACAACCGAAACAGGGGATGCCGGCGCTGGGCAAGCCCTATTTTTAGGCGCACGGGGCGGCCGCCTTGACCGTCGCCAGGCCCAGCGTATTATTGCTGAGCTTTGCGCCAGGGCGGGACTCGCCCAGCCGGTCTCGCCGCATGGCCTGCGGCATTCCTTCGCCACGCATCTCCTGGAAGCCGGGGCGGACCTGCGCGAGGTGCAAGAACTGCTGGGGCATGCCCGCATCTCCACCACCCAGCGCTATACGCATTTAAACTTGCGCAAGCTGACGGAAACATATGACCGGGCGCACCCCAGGGCGGACCGCAACAGAAGCGGAGCGCCGCCTGGAGGAGGAAAACCATAAGGGCGAGATCCTTACGGTTCCCCTCCTCCAGACCTCCTCACCTCCTTAACCTTTATGGGGTGGGATGGAGACAAGCGGTGTTGTAAATGAAAAAATCCATGGAACATATCAATATGCACGTGAACTACGAAGACGATTTGCCTTGCGAAGCTCCGGAAAAAGAGATCACCCCGGAGCGCCTGGCCAGGCTTGAGGAAGTGCTGGCCAAACGTCAGAAAGGGCTGACGCTGGTGCTGTCCAACATCCACGACCCGCACAATGTTTCGGCCATTTACCGCTCCTGCGACGCCTTTGGCGTGCCCGAAGTGCATCTTTATTACACGGACACGGCTTTTCCGTCCCTGTCCCGGCGCTCATCCGGTTCGGCCCGCAAATGGGTGGACACCGTCCGCCACCGCAGCCTGGACGATCTGGCGACGGCCCTGCGCAGCCAAAACATGCAGATTTTGAGCACCTCCTGCTCGCCCCGGGCCAAAGCCCTGGACGCCTATGACTTCACCCGGCCCACGGCTGTAATCATGGGCAACGAACACAGCGGCGTGAGTGAAGAAGTGCTGCGCATTGTGGACGGCGAACTGTATATCCCCATGTATGGCATGATCCAGAGCTTCAACGTTTCAGTGGCCGCGGCCATAATCCTGGCCGAAGCCGCCCGCCAGCGCAAACAAGCCGGCATGTACGAAACCTCCGCCTTCAGCGGGCAAGAGCTGGAAACGCGCCTGGCGGACTGGGTAAAGCGCTGAGCAACGACATACATTTTAGAGCATTTTAACATTTAAATTATGGGTCATGACTAGCAGAGAGGATTTTCTCTTAGCAGTCTGAGGACGATTTTGTATATGTCCTCACCCCTGTTGTTAAACCTAAATTCGCATTCCTTCAAATGAAAGTAGAAGGAGTGTTTATGGATTCCACGGAATCGT
>JAVBRZ010000121.1:0-24065 GCA_031547425.1 Desulfovibrionaceae bacterium | reverse complement strand
ACGATTCCGTGGAATCCATAAACACTCCTTCTACTTTCATTTGAAGGAATGCGAATTTAGGTTTAACAACAGGGGTGAGGACATATACAAAATCGTCCTCAGACTGCTAAGAGAAAATCCTCTCTGCTAGTCATGACCCATTTAAATATTAAAATGCTCTAAAAAACCATCGATGATTCCCCGCAATTTTTTCTTTTTAGCGAAAACCTTTATAATTAATCTGAAAACGAAAATCCGGGCGCGGGTCATCGGGAAAAGTTCTATAAAAGCGTACCGGCCGCGGCGAGAAGAAGCTTGCTTTGTTGGCGCCTCCCGCCCCCAAAAGGCTGTTTTTGCAGCCGGGCTTAATTGTGGGTAGATGCTAGTATATATGGCCGATTATTGACAATATTATCTTAGTCTTTATATGGTAAATTAGTGTAAGATATAGATGTAAGCGAGCCATTAATTTTGAGTTTGATTGTATCGCATCGTTGAATTTTTTAATTGGCGGATGGGTTTTATGGCTGAAAAACTATACTCGGTACGCCTGGAATAAAATAGACGGGGGGATGGCTGTGAATGGTAAAATTTTAAACACAATTCGCTTTTTCAGTGCGGCATTGGCCATCGTGCTGCTCCCCTTCAAGGCCGAGGGCATCAGCATCACCTATCCCGGCGCCTCTTTGGGCACTAATCCGTTTAACGTGGCCAACTCTCTTTTCCCCGGCTCCAGCCTGGTCGATAACACAGTTACTGTTAACAGCGGCGGCGCCAACATCACCGGGGATGTGGACGGCGGCGTGGCCAACAGCAACGCCCCCATAAGCGGCAATGCCGTTACCGTCACCGTGGCCGTCCCCGGCGCGCCCAGCATCGCCCAGATTTACGGCGGCAGGAGCAACACCGGGGAAGTAAGCGGCAACAGCGTTATCTTCAACAACGGCACGGTCACCAACGCCATTATTGGGGGGCGCTCCAGCGGCGGCGTCATCGGCAACAGCATCACAGTGCACGGGGGGACTATTGCGAGCGTTGTGCGCGGCGGGCAGGGCGACGGCAACGCAGTGGTTTCCCTCAACACTGTGGTTATGGACGGCGGGATCATCTCAAGCTCAACCGGAGAATTGACGGGCGGGGTCGCCACCAGCGGGTCCTCTTTAAATAACACTGCGCGCCTTCTCGGCGGCGCGATCAACGGTTTTGTCATCGGCGGGCGGACGGTCGGCGGCAACGGCAATGCCAGCGGCAATACCGTCATTATCGAGGGAGGCACGGTCAATGATTTGGTTGTCGGCGGGCGGACGCTCAACGGCTCCGGCGACGCCACCAACAATATCGCCGTCATCAACAACGGCAACATCGCCGAGATCCTCGGCGGGCAATCCTCGAGCGGCAACGTTACCGGAAACACCGCCACCGTTAACGGCGGCGCCACTACCGCCATATTGGGCGGTCGGTCCATCGACGGCAACGTCACCGGCAACACCGCCATCATTCATGGCGGCAATATCACAAACGTGGCCCGGGGCGGGCAGAGCGACGGCGTCGGGGAGGTCTCCTTCAACACCATAATCATGGACAACGGAAACCTCACAAGAACAAGCGGGGAATTGACGGGCGGCGGCGCCACCAGGGGGTCCGCTTTCAATAACACGGTGCGGCTTCTCGGCGGCAGTGTCGCCGGCAACGTATTTGGCGGGCGGACAATCAGCGGCTCCGCGGCCAGCGCCAATGAAGTGCATATCTCCGGCGGCACGGTGGGCGGCGAAGTCTACGGCGGCCGCAGCGCCGGCGGACCGGTCGCGGGCAATATCGTGAACATCAGCGGCGGCGACATTTTCGACAATATCGCCGGGGGGCGCGGCGACGGCGCGACAGCCGGCGCTACGGCGGAAGGCAACAGCGTGACCATCAGCGGCGCCGCCGTGGCGCAACAAGCTGTGTATGGCGGCCAGGCCAACGCCGGCAGCGCCTCAGGCAACACGGTGCGCATTCTCGGCGGCGAGGTCAACGGCGGGGCTGTGGGCGGCCGAAGCGACAATGGGGCAGCCAACAATAACAGTGTGGAATTAAGGGACGGCGATGTGGGGCTTTACCTCATGGGCGGACAAGGGACCGGCCAAGTTTCCGACAACAGAGTGCTGGTTTCCGGCGGCAGCGTTGTCGGCGATGTCGTGGGCGGCAGCAACCCCTACATCGGCTTCTCCATCAACGCGCCTGTGGACATTACCGGCAACATGGTCACCGTTAGCGGCGGCACGCTCATGAGTGACGTCATCGGCGGCGATAACCTCGTAGGCGTCGCGGGCATCATTTCCGGCAACACCGTCAATATTTCCGGCGGTCAGATTGACGGCATCGTTTACGGCGGCAGGCACTTCGGCGGGCCGGGGCAGACCGAGGTCACGAATAACGCCGTGAACATCAGCGGCGGCGCTGTAGGCGGCGCCGTTTACGGCGGTAATGACCGCTCCGGCGGCACGGCGGACAACAGCGTGAATCTCACAGGCGGAACTGTTTCCGGCAGCGTTGTCGGGGGGCGCGGGGCTCGCGGCGCCAGCAACAACACTGTAACCATCAGCGGCAACGCTGTTGCCGGTAGTCTGCGCGGCGGTTCGAGCGATGGGGGTTTTGCCCTGGACAATGTCGTGACCATTCTCGGCGGCCTGGTCAACGGGAATGCCGTTGCCGGGGCAGGGACGGGAACTTCCGCCGCTTCCGGGAACAGCGCCGTTATGTCCGGAGGGAGAGTGGGGGGCGATCTGATTGGGGGCTCGGCTCCGCTTGACGGCGTGAATATCAATGCTCCCGCCGTTGTCAGCGGCAACGCTGCGAGCATCACCGGCGGCACGATTATGGGCGGCATCGTTGGCGGGTATCGGCCTTTTTCCGGAGACACGGTCATTTCCGGCAACAGCGTGGATATTTCCGGCGGCAGAATAGTAAACGGGGCTTACGGCGGCCGCTATGCCGGGACCGGCCCGGGCTCCGCCAGCATAAGCGGCAACACTTTGAGTATCAGCGGCGGCACTGTTGGCGGCGGAGTTTACGGCGGCTTCGCCCAAATAGGTTCAGCCACAGACAATACGCTCACGCTTTCCGGCGCGCCGGACCTGGCGGCGGCCACTCTTTTCGGAGGCATGAGCAATTCCGGCGGCGATGCGTTTAGCGGCAACACTTTGGATATCATACGTTTCAGGGGGGAGGTCGCCGGCATCCACAGCTTTGAGAACTACAGCTTCCTGCTGCCCAGCATGGGCAACAACGAGGTTCTGATCAGCGTGAACGGGCCTTCGCCCACGAATGTGGACAACACCACCGTAACCTTGCGCGGCATGGACGGCGGCGCGCCCCTGCTGCAGCCGGGCGACGAGATCATTCTCATCAGCAAGGCCGACGGCGCTCCGGCCACGACCCACGCCACGCAGGTGCCCAAAGGGGTGGCTTTGCTCTATGACTTTGACGTGTATACCGGCAGCAACGGCCTGGTGGCCAGTTTGCGCAAGCAGGACAAGAACCCGGATTCTCACATCCTGCCTCACGGCCCGGCGGCGGCCCATGCCTTTCTGGGCCAGTATGTCGACATCATCGCCGACATGGAAGAGGAAACGCTGCTGCGGCGGGAAGAGAGAAAGGGCCGGCCCACGGTGTACGCCATCACCACAGGTTCCTCATATCACTATACCTCGGATTCGTCCGTGGACATCAAGGGGCTTTCCGCGCTGGCCGGGGTGAATTTCAGCCTGCCTGTGGAGGAGGTTAACGCGACGGTGGGGGCGTTTTTCGAGTTCGGCGGCGGCGGTTATGATGCGGACCATGACGAGGGGCGCTTCGGCCGCGTCGCGGCGGACGGCGACATCCACTATTACGGCGCCGGCATTTTGGGTTTTGTGGGACTTCCATATGGCCCCTATGCCGAGGCTTCCCTGCGGGCCGGCAGGGTGCATACCGACTTTGCCTCAGACTATTTGCTCGCGGCTCTGGACCGGGGAGCGGATTATGAGCTTACCCAGAATTATTACGGCGCGCATGCCGGCCTTGGCTGGCTGTGGCAGCTGAGCGACCGTTCCCACGTGAATACCTACGGCAAGTATTTGTGGGTCCGGCAGCAAGGCGACGACACCACCATTCACGGGGAAAAGATCAGTTTCAAAGACAGCGACTCCCAACGCGCGCGGGCCGGGGTCCGCGCCGCTTACGAGGTGGCCCCGGGGGTTGAACCTTATGTTGGCGCCGCTTATGAATATGAATTTGACGGCGAAACCGAGGCTGAGGTGCGCGAGCTGACGTTCACGGCATCCGCCTTGCGGGGCGGCAGCGTGTTTGGCGAGGTGGGCCTGGCCTATCAAAACCCTAACGGCCTAACTTTTGATCTCAGCCTCAAAGGCTTTGAGGGAACCCGCGAAGGCGTTTCCGGCCGGTTCATGATCGGGCTGAGATTTTAGCGCCCTGCGGGAAAGCCCGCAAGGGCTGGGCTAATTCGCTGGCATCATCATGGAAAGGGGGGCGGCCGCGCCCCCCTTTTCTTTCGCCTTTCCCGCGAGCATAAACATCCGGGAACAGTTTTTCCTTACAGGCGGCCAAAATTTCCCCCTTTCCACTCTGGCACCAAAGCTGCACATGCAGCTTTGGCAGATGTATCCCGGCAAAATTTGCAGGGTCAGCCACACGCAAAAAACGAGATGCGGGCCGGCGGCAAGGGCTGCGCCGCAAGCTTGAAGGGACAGGGTCATATTATGGAAGTAACCGCAATTTATGACAAAGAGTATACCGCGCCTTCATCCACCATCAATTCAAGGTTGCGGGCGGCCGCCCGGGTCAACGACGGTTCGCGGGGCAGCGGCGAAACAGCCAGTTTTTCCAGCGAGGCGCTTTCAGCGTTAAACGCCCAAATCGCGCATAACGACAAGATGAGCGCCTCCAGCGTGACCACCACCCTGAACGACGGCAGCGGGGCCCTCACCTATATCAGTTTCAGCAACAGCAGCGGCGCTGTCGCCTGGAACGGCAATACCCTGAATCTTAAAGGCTTCGCCAATACACTCAAGGACGATATCGTCATCAAAAACGGCAGCAATGGCCTTGTTGACGTTTATAACTTGAGCACCGGGCAGCGGCTGACCCTGAACAAGGACGGCACCCGGCAAATGAAAGACGGCGCCCCCGATCCCGCCGCCATCCAAAACGGGAGCTTTACCGCCGCTGATCTGTCCATCGGCCTGTTTATCAACAACCGGGGCGAGGCGGCCAACACCGGCAACGGCAACGACATCATCATCAACCGCCAGGCCGACGCATTGGTTAACGCCGGCCAGGGGGACGACAAAATATTCAACTTCGCAGCCACCGCCGTGAAGCTGGAAGGCGGCGGCGGCAATGAGTCCGTGTACAGCCTGGCCCTAACCACCAATACCATTATCGATGTGAGCGGCGGCAACAGCTATGTGAAGTTGTACGGCAACATGACCGGCGGCGACATCAGGCTCGGTTCCGGAACAAATTTTGTGGACGCCGCCGGTTATACCCTGGCCGGGGTGAGCATCACCGACGACCCCGATTCCCTGGCTTCGGCCATAGTGGCCAGAACCATTAGCAGCCGATCCGCGATTACCGTGCACGCGGCCATGGCCGCTGTGGATGTGGGTCTGCTCTCTTCGTCCCGGATCAATTTCGGCAGCGGGGCCAACTCCCTGGTGGCCGACAAGATAACCGGGAAGGCCACCGACCAGTCCAGCATCACCAGCCAGGGCGTCAACACCTATAAAATAGGCGCCACGAATTTCACGCATATTGATTCCAGCGCGGCCGAAGCGGACGCCATCAAGATAACTGGGGCCACGGCCGATTCCCGGTTCGACCTGAGCAAGGGCAACAACCTGTTGAATGCCGCCGGGCAAACCCTGACCGCGGTTAAGATCACCTCCAAAGCGGGCGGGGCCGGGGCCACGTCAATTCTGGCCGGCTCCATTGCGGGCCGCAATCTGCTGGAGGGATTGTCTGAAATCAATCTGGCCGGCAACGACGGCAACAGCATAGAAGTGGCCAAAACGGTCAAGAACGCGAAAATAGACACCGGCGAAGGCGCAAGCACGTTCAAGGCCGGCGGCGCGGATTCCCTTACCCTGAGCATGGGCGGCGCGGGCAGTCATAAAGACCAGACCGTGCAGATCAACGGCGCGGTAAACAAGTTCAATTACGCCGGCTCCGGCGGCAACGACGACCTGCGCATCCTGGGCGGGGTGAATAATTCCGATATTGATCTTGGCGCGGGAGACAACAGCTTCACGGCGCAAAACGCCAAGGGCGTGGCGCAGGCGGTCAGCAACACCAACATCACGGCTTCGGGCAACGGCGCCACCAGCCTGGTCCTGGGCAATTATGTTTACAGCGCCACAGGCAACAGCATTGAGCTGGGCGCGGGCGCCAATACCGTCAATATGGGCGCGGTCGCCGGCAAAGGCATTGCCGGGTTGCGGCTGGATCTCGGCGCTTCCCAACTGAGCCAGAGCGTGACCATTGGCGGCGCGGCCAATTACCTGAACTATATGGGCTCCCAGGGCGATGACGCGCTCACGGTTATGGGCGCGGTGAACAACTCCAGCATCGATCTTGGCGCGGGAGACAACAGCCTTACGGCCAGGAACGCCAAAGGCGTGGCCCAAACAGTCAGCAACACCAACATCACGGCTTCGGGCGACGGCGCCGCCAGCCTGGCCCTGGGCACTTATGTTTACAGCGCCACGGGCAACAGCATTGAGCTGGGCGCGGGCGCCAACAGCATCAGCCTGGGCGCTGTTTCCGGCAAAGGCACGGCGGGCCTGCGCATTGACCTCAGCGCTTCCGAACTGGATCAGAGCGTGACCCTCGGCTCTTCGGTCAACTACCTCACCTATACGGGTTCCAAAGGCGACGACGCGCTGACCATCCTGGGCGCGTTAAACAACTCCAATATTGACCTGGGCGAAGGCGACAACAGCCTTACGGCGCAAAACGCCAAAGGCGTGTTGCAAGCGGTGGGCAACACCAACATCGCGGCTTCGGGCGCGGGCGCCAGCATCATTACCGCCGGGGCCTATAAAGCCGGCACAGCCGGCAATGCCATCACCCTGGGCGAGGGCGCCAACACGGTCAATTTCGCTTCCATTGCCGGCAACGGCGCCAAGGGCCTGGAACTGGCCATGGCTTCCACAGCCAACGATCAGACGCTCAATGTTTCCGGCGCGGTGAGCAGGCTCGTTTACAGCGGCTCAAGCGGCAATGACAGCATCAATATCGGCGGTTCGGTGCTCAACTCGCACTTTGAACTCGGCGAAGGCGACAACAGCTTTATTGCCGCCGCAGCCAGGAGCAGCGTGACCGACACCCTGATCAACGCCGGCGGAAACGGGGCCAACGCCGTTAATATTCTTACTTTTGCAAGCACCGCCAAAGGCAACGGCTCCATCACCCTGGGCGCCGGCGATGACGTCGTGACCATCGGCACTTTAAAGGGCAACACCCGCGTGGACACGGGCCTGGGCGACAACGACGCTTTCACGGCAACCACTGTGGACGGCGCCGCAGTCACCGGCCTGGGCGCGGGCGCATACACCGTGACCACAGCCAAAAACGCTCATTTTGATTTCAGCGCCAGCACCAGGGATATCCGCCTGGATATCCTCACCTCCCTTGTGAACTCCAAGGTTGACTTGGGCGCGGGCGACACCCGCATCGGCTCCAGCGAGGACAAGGCGCGCCCGGACATCAGCAACAGCAAGATCAATTCCGGCACGGGCAACCTGACCCTGGACATCAGGAATCTGACCTCATCCACCATCAAAATGGACGCCTCTGACGCCGACAATCCGGCCCTGCTGGATCTGACCATGAGCGGGGCCATGAACAAAAGCTATGTGGAGCTTGGTCATGGCGCCAACACCATCACCGCCGGCACTATTGCCCAGTCGGCCATCACCCGTTTGGAAAAAGGCGGCCTGACGCTGAACAGCGGCAACGTCAGCAGCGGGCAGTTTGATTTAAGCGGCGAAGGCTCGGACACCCTGAACATCAACGGCAATCCTAAAGCCGAGATCTATCTGGGCGGCGGCGCGGACAGCATCGCCGTATCGGGCGCCATGTCCGGCCAGCTCAAGTCCGAGGCCGACCTGACCCTGACCAGCGAAAGCCTCTCCAAGCTGAGCGCCGGTCTGGCCGGAGAAAACAACCGGCTGAACATCGGCAGGACCATTGAAGGCAGCACCCTGACCCTGGGCGCGGGCAGCAACATCATCAGCCACGGCGAGGGGGAAGACAACAACCTGAACATCGCCTCCTCCACCATCAAGTCCGGCGGCGAGCTTAAAATTGACGCCAGAAACCTGGCTTCCTCGCAAATAACCAGCGCCGCGTATGGCGAAGAAGAAGCCAGGCTTGATCTGCAGTTGAATAAAATGACTGGCAGCACTGTGGACCTTTCCGGCGCCGACAACAAACTGAACGTGACTGAAAGCCTGGCCGACAGCACCCTTAACCTGGGCGACGGCAAGGCCGTGGTCGGAGCGGACAGCGCCAACTACTCCAATGTCAAAATTACAGGCGGCCATGCCGACTACAGCATTCGCGGCGCCAGATACGAAGGCGGCTCCATCGCCCTGGGCGACGGCAACAACAGCATCGGCCTGACCGAATCCATTGCCGCCAAAGTCACCTTGGGCGGCGGCGTAAACAGCATAGGCACGGCCACCACCTCTCTGCGCAAATTCAGCTTCTTCGGCGTCGGCTCCAACACCATTCAGGGCAAGGACCTGGTAGGCGGCTCCGTGAGCCTGGGCGCGCAGGGCAAAGTCAACCAACTGCTGGTTTCCGGCCTGGTGGAAGACTCCGAGATTGCGCTCAACGGCGGCGACAATACCGTGGGCGGCGCGGATGCGGTGCTCAAGAACAGCAAAATTCACGGCACAGCTGCGGGTGACAACGCCATCACGGCGCAAAGCATGCGCGGCGGCAGCGTCATTTTGGGCGCCAGCAACGACCGGGTGGATATTTTCGGCAATATTGAGAACGCGGCCATTGACCTGGGCGCCGGCCTGAACACTTTGCGCAATACGCTGGCCGCGGGAGAAGACCCCGCTCAGGCCGGGCAGGGTTCAGCCACGGGCAACACCGTAAGCAATTCCAATATCGCCTTAAGCGGCCACACCAACGTCTATCTCGGCCACCTCAAAAGCGGCGCCAGGCTTTTCGGGACCGGGGCCAACAACATCAATGCCGCCACAGTGGAAGACAGCGCCATTGATGCTTCCGGCATGACCGGCGCCTACCTTGGCGTAGGCACGCTTAAAGGGTCCGTGGGCGAGGACGGAAAAAACTCCGGCACGATCACAGCCGGATCCGGCGGCCGCATTGAGATCAACAAAATGGACGGCGGCGACATTTCTGATCAAAAGGGCCAGAACGCCATTATCGTGGGCGATATGGGAGAAACCGCCGGCATCAATATCGGCGAATCCATTTACTCCACCAGCATCCATGTGAACAAGCTGGGCGGCGCCCTGAACCTGGGCAACCGCAACTACGCCGACTCTGGCGCGGACAAGTTCACGGTGGCCGATGCCGCCTATCCGGGCACGGTCAAGATTGAAGGCACGCGGGTTGACGGAGCCGGAACGGTGGTCTCCGCGGTGGATACCGGCAATTTCGGTTTGGGTGAAGGAAGCCTGGTGGCTTAATTCGGATGCGGGAAATTTGAAGCGCCGGCGCTTTAAAGGTCGGCTGGCCTAAATATGCCACAAGGGCGAGAGTCGCGCTTGCAGTTGCGCGGCTCTCGCCTTTATTTTACGCTGCTTGAATGTTTTTTGAACGCGCTTTGCCTCTTTGCAAAATAGAGGCTTAAACCGCGGTGTTTTTACTTCCCACAGCTTTTGATTGGGATTATGTTAAATACCAGACAGAGATTTTTTTTACCGCATAGCTTGCTTTTTTACCGCTTTCAAGGAGACCCAGGCATGTCCAAAACCCTTTACGTCAGCGCGGATGAAGGCAGAACCGGCAAATCGGCCATTGTGCTCGGCGTTATGCATACCTTGCAGCGCAAATTGGGCAACGTGGCTTTTTTCCGGCCCATTATCAATGAGCAGGATGACCACGATCTGCATCTGATTCTCAAACGCTTTGAGCTGGATACGCCCTATGAGGACGCTTACGGAGTGACCCTGGACGAGGCCAGGGAGCTGCTCAATGCCGGCAAGCGGGCCCAGCTGATCGACACCATCATTAAAAAATACAAAGCCCTGGAAGAGAATCACAGCTTCGTGCTCTGCGAAGGTTCGGATTTTCTGGGCAAGGATTCGGCTTTTGAATTTGAGTTGAACAGCGATATCGCGGCCACCCTGGACGAGCCCGTGCTCATCGTCTCCAGCGGGCAGGACAAAAGCGCTCAGGAAATCATCCATTCAGCCAACCTGACCCTGGACCTGATGCGGGCCAAGGGGCTGGACGTGGTGGCGGTGATCGTCAACCGCGCCCAGGTTACTGAAGGCGAACGACGCAAGATACTTTCCTCATTTAAAGCTGACAAAGACGGCGCTTCTCCGGCCGTGTACGTGGTGCCTGAAGAACCGGGCCTGGGGCGGCCCACAGTGGAGGACGTGCGCATCAGCCTGGGCGCGGAGGTTATTTACGGCGCTGAACGCATGGACGCGCTCGTGGAGGAATTTCTCATCGCGGCCATGCAGGTGGAACATTTTCTCAAATACTTGTCCCCGGGGGCCATGGTCATTACCCCCGGCGACCGTTCGGACATTATTCTGGCTACCCTGGCCTCGCGCCTGTCTTCCAAATATCCGGACGTTTCAGCCATAGTGCTTACCGGCGGCCTTAAGCCCGACCAGCGCGTTATGGAGCTCATCCAGGGCTGGGTGGGCATTCCCATCCCCATTTTGGCCGTTCCGGGCTCCACTTTCCATACAGTTAAGGCGGTAAATGATTTGCGCGGCCGCATCGAGCCTGATGACGAGCGCAAAGTGGCCACGGCCCTGGGGCTGTTTGAGCGCAATGTGGACGGCGAAGAGCTGACCCGTCGTTTCACCAGCCGCCAGTCCGATAAAATCAGCCCCAAGATGTTCGAGTTCAAACTCATTGAAATGGCCCAACGCAATAAAATGCGCATTGTGCTGCCCGAAGGCATGGAAGACCGCATTCTCTCGGCTACGGACATTTTGTTGCGCCGGGATGTGGTGGATTTGACCCTGCTGGGCTCGCCGGACAAGATTTTGTCCAAAAGCAAAAGCCTTGGCCTGGACCTCGCCGGAGCGGAAATAATCGACCCCGAGCGGTTTTCGGAATTTGAAGACTACGTGCAAACGTATTATGAGCTGCGCAAAAACAAGGGCATGACTCTGGAGCAGGCCAGGGACGAAATGTCGGACGGCAATTTTTTCGGCACCATGATGGTGTACAAGGGCCTGGCCGACGGTCTGGTGTCCGGCTCCATCCACACCACGGCCGAAACCATCCGCCCGGCCCTGCAGTTTATTAAAACCGAGCCGGGCACGGCCATTGTCTCGTCCGTGTTTCTGATGTGCCTGCAGGACCGCGTTCTGGTCTTTGGCGACTGCGCGGTAAACACCAACCCTTCGGCCGAAGAGCTGGCGGACATCGCCATTTCTTCCGCCAATACCGCGCGTATTTTCGGCATTGATCCCCGCGTGGCCATGCTTTCCTATTCCACCGGGGTGTCGGGCAAGGGCGAAGATGTGGACGTGGTGGTGGAGGCCACGCGCCTGGCCCAGGCCAAAGCCCCGGAACTGCTGGTGGAAGGTCCTTTGCAATATGACGCGGCCATCGACCCGACCACGGCCCACACCAAAGCTCCGAACAGCAAGGTGGCTGGCCGGGCCACGGTGTTCATCTTCCCGGACCTGAACACCGGCAACAATACTTACAAGGCGGTGCAGCGCGCGGCTAACGCCGTGGCCATCGGCCCTGTACTGCAGGGCCTGCGCAAACCGGTCAACGACTTGTCGCGGGGCTGCACGGTGCCGGATATTGTCAACACAGTGGCCATCACCGCCATCCAAGCTCAGGAAAAAGCGGGGAAAGACAACAGGAAAAAATAATAGCGGCAGGGGTTTGAGCGCTGACGTCCAGCGCAAAGTCTGCGGAAGCTTTCCATTAAGTTATCAAATATACCGAGGTTGCAGCGTGAATATTTTGATCATCAATTCAGGCAGTTCTTCCATTAAATACAGACTTATCCACATGGACACCAAAGCCACCATCTGTTCGGGGCTTGTTGAACGCATTGGCGAGCCCACGGAAGGCCGCGCCGTGCACAAAATTATGCCCGGCTCGAAGCAGGCGCGGGAAATCGTCCGCACGCAAGCCTTTCCCGACCACAAGGCCGGGTTTAAACTGATGGTTGAGCTTTTGGAGGAAACCAGGCCCGCCGGCCAGAGCGGGCAGGTGGCCGTAAACGCCATCGGGCACCGCGTGGTGCAGGGCGGCGACCGTTTCAAGGAAGCCTGCCTGGTCACCCCCAAAATCATTGAGGAGATCAGGGAGCTGTCGGCTTTGGCGCCGTTGCACAATCCCGGCCATGCCCAGGGCATGGAAACCGCCCTGGAGGTTTTCCCCGGGGTGCCGTCCGTGGCCGTGTTCGACACCGAATTTCACCAGACCATGCCCCGCCACGTCTACCTCTACCCCCTGCCTTATGAATATTACACTGACCTCGCGGTGCGGCGCTATGGTTTTCACGGCACCTCGCACCGCTACGTGGCCAAAGGCGTGGCCAGGGCCATGCGCCGCGATCTCATAGAGTTGAACCTGATCACCTGCCACCTGGGCAACGGAGCATCCATCACGGCCGTGAAAAACGGGCAATGCTTTGACACCAGCATGGGCCTCACGCCCCTGGCCGGCATCATGATGGGTTCGCGCTGCGGCGACATCGACCCCAGTGCGGTCACCTATGTGGCCAAGCAGCGCAATATTCCCCCGGAGAAACTGGACTCCATCATGAACAAACAAAGTGGTCTTCTCGGCATTTGCGGCCGCAACGACATGCGCGACGTGCATGAAGCCCGCGCCAAAGGTGATGAAATGGCCACGCTTGCCTTTGACATGTTCATTTATCGCATCCAGAAATACTTGGGAGGCTATTACGCCGTGCTCGGCCGCGTGGACGCCCTGGTGTTCACCGCCGGCATAGGCGAAAACGACCACCTTACCCGGGCCGCCGCCTGCAAGGGTCTCGAGCATCTGGGCTTCAAGCTGGATGAGGCCGCCAACGCCGCGCCCGGCCAGGGTACGCGCCTGATCAGCGCGCCGGACAGCCCCACAGCCATCTACGTGGTGCCCACCGACGAAGAACTGGAAATCGCCCAACTCACCCAGGCCTTGGTTGCCGGATAAACATACCGGAGAGGGGGAACCATAAGGAAAATTAGCCCTTGTGGTTCCCTCTCTCCAGCCCCCAGCCTCCCCGGATATTTTTGGACGTTAGCGCATTTCACACTTGAAATGCTCTGGCGCCGCAAGCGAGCAGCGCGGCGGGCCAACTTGCTTTCTCCGTTGCCTCCAGTGGCGCGGAGCTCACGGTTTGAGCTTTCTCTTTTCGCGTTTTCCGAAAAACCAGTAATGAAACCGCCCGGAAGGCAGCGCACCTTCGGCCACAGCCCTAGCCACGTCCGGGTTGGCGGCGAGGTAGGCTTCTTCGTCAATGCGGCTGCGTTCCGCCAGGCTGTCCATATAGGCGGCATATCGCGCAAAGGGCGGCCGCTGCCGCGTCCAGGCCTGTTGCGGCGCGCCGGGCAGGGAAACTTGAGCCACAAAGAAGCCGGCTTCGGACAGAGCCGCGGCCAGAGCTTCCTGCTGGGGTTGCGGAATATACGCATCCAAAACAAAGTCTTTGCCGTTGGCCAGGCGCGCATACAAGCCCGCCAGTTGCGGCAAAAGGCCGGCTTTGCAAATGTTTTGGGTCACAGCGGCACTGTCGATGTGTTCCGTGCCCGGCATCGCTTGCACCAGGGCGGCCAGTTCAGCCGGCGCGTCCAGTTTTTTTTCGACAATGCGCCGGTAAATGCCGTCCCCGGACAGGCGCGGCAGGTCGGGCCGAATCATGGCCGCGGCTGCGCGCGTTTTTCCGGCATAGTGCCCGTCCATGAACAAAACAGCCAGGGGCAAGGCATTGTATACGTGATACACCTGCCGGGGCAGCGGATCGCCGACTTGGTCCACGCTGGGGCCGATATATTTGAAGGCATACGGCGCAAGCAAGTTGTGCAGTTTGGTTTTGGTCGGGAACAAGCGAGTGTCGATGGAGCGCTTGACGGGCACGAATTCGTCGGCGTTCCCCGGCGCCAGGCCCAGTTCCAGAACCAGCAGGCCGCCGGGGTTAAGGCGGCTCATGAGCATATTCAGCAATTGTTGCTGATCTTTGGCGTAATGAATGGCCGACAGGCACAGGATCAGGTCGTATTTTTCAGGCCCCAGCTCCTCCCAGCTCATGCACGCGAACGAACATTCCTCGAACCACAGCCGCGCCTGATCAATAAACGCCGGGTTGGCGTCAATGCCCCGCACTTTGGCCGCGCCCTGAAAAGCGGCCCAACCGCAGAAAAAACCCGCGTTGCAGCCCACATCCAATACGGTTTTGCCTTTAAGCACCGGCAAATACAGGGCGACCAGCTTTTCAAAGGAGCTGGAATCTCCGGCTTGCCAGGGGAAGGATTGGTATGCCACGATGCTGTTCCTCTGGGGTTTGGGTTCTTATTTGAGACAAAGCTTCCGGCAGGCATTATTATCTATTTCAGGAAGGAGCGCAAAGCATGGACACGATTACCTGGGATGAGTTCGCACGCGTGGAGTTGCGGGTGGGCACCGTGCTTAAGGTGGAAAGGTTTCCCGAGGCCCGCAAGCCCGCTTATAAAGTTTGGGCGGATTTCGGCCCGGAAATCGGCGAAAAAAAGACCAGCGTGCGGATTACCGAGCTGTATCAGCCCGAAGACTTGGTTGGCCGCCAGATTATCGGGGTGGTAAACTTCCCGGCCAAACAGGTGGGCCCGTTCAGGTCGGAATTTTTGCTCACCGGGTTTGCCGATGCCGCCGGGGCAGTGGTCATTGCCGTGCCCGAGCGTCCCGTGCCTGACGGCGCCAAGCTTATGTGACGGCGAGTTCCGGGCGTCGGGCCGCAACAAGGGTTGTTGCGTGAAATTAATTTTCAGCAGGAGAGAAGGAGCCATGACTTTGGAACTTATTCGCGCCGCCTTAGGCTGGGCCGCTGTGCTGAACATGGCCTTGTTGCTGCTTTGGGCCGGTTTGTTCATCTTTGCCCGACCCTGGATGTGCAAGCTGCACGGCCGTTGGTTCAAATTGTCGCCCGAGGTCTTTGACGCTATGCACTACGCGGGCATGGGCCTGTACAAAATAGCCGTCTGGATGCTGTTGATCATTCCGTATCTGGTATTGCGCTTTTTGGTTTAAGCAGCTTAACTGTGAAAAAGTTAAGCTGCTTTGGCGGATGCAGAAGCGGAGGCCCGCAGGCGGAGAGCGCAACGCGCCTTGCGCCCGGGCCGGGTCAGATGAAGCAGCCCCACAGGAGCGGATCTTCAGCCAGCATGGCCTCGATTTCCGGCAAGCAGTCGCGCAAAGACAGGACCGTAAAAAAATCATCCTTCATGCTCGGGGCGAGGCGTGCGGCTTCCAGCCATTCCGCCCTGGAAAAGGGGTCTTTTTTCAGCTCATCCCAAAAGCCGGTTTCCTGAAACACCCGGTTGATGGCGCCTGTATCTTCGCCGCCCTGCAGGCGGCTGACCAGATAGGAGGCCATGCCCACCTGCAGGCCATGCAGGCGGGGACGGGCGGAAACAGCGTCCAGGGCGTGGGAAATCAGATGTTCCCCGCCGCTGGCCGGCCGGGAGGAGCCGCAAATTTCCATGGCAATACCGTTGAGCATCAGCGCGGTGCCTAAAAGTCCCAGGCCTCTGGCGTTGAAGTCCGGAGCGCCCAGAAATTGCAGGACCGAAGCGTCGGACAGCAGCGCGGCCAGGTCGTTGACTGGCTCGCCGCGATTATGGAAAGCCAGCTTCCAGTCCGTCACCGCCGTGAGCTTGGATACCAGATCGCCTACGCCGGACAGCCACAGGGCCTTGGGCGCTTTAAGGCAGACCTCCACGTCAATGACCACCCCGTCCGGCAGGCCGGCGGGCAGAGAGCGGCGCTTGCCGTGCATGGTCAAACTGGATTGCGGGCTGCAAAAGCCGTCGTTGGACAAAGACGTGGGTGCGGCCAGATAGGGCAGACGGGCCAGAAAAGCGATATACTTGGCCGTATCCAGGGCTTTGCCCCCGCCTATGCCCACCACGCAGTCTGTTTTTGGGGGCAGTTCATTGAAAAGGCGCACCGCGTTTTCAAAGCTGTTGTCATCCACGCTTTCCCATTTCGCGATTTCTATGCCTTCCGAGGCAAGGGCTGCGCGCCAGATGCCGGCCACAGTTTCAGGCAACGGGCTGGTCAGCGCCAGAACCCGGCGGTAATTTTCACGGGCCAGATAAATGCCGAGGCGCGCCAGGGCGCCGGGTTTGATGCGCACCAGGCTGGGCACGCGGATCTGGGTAATGGCTCTCATGTCTCGCTCCGGTAATCCAGCAGACTGCGGGCCACATCGGACCAGACTGTAAAGGGCTGGAAGGATTCGCCCCTTTCGGACAATTGGCGGGCCAATTCGGCGCGGGCAAAACGCAGGCGGGGAGGGGCCAGCAGGGCGGGGGGCAAATCGGTATAACCGTCGCCCGCAAAGGCCACCGTGGCGCCCCTGTCCAGGTGGTGGCGCACAATGGCGGCTTTGTCTATGCCGGTTTTGCGGCTGAGAAACGGGTCATGCTCCGGCAGCTCCAGGCGCAAGGGGCCGCCCTCGGCATAAGTGCCCGGGTTGCTGTGCACTTCGAGATCCACCCCGGCTTTTTTAAGCAGAATATCAATGTACCAGAGACTGCCGGCCGAGGCGACCACAATCTCCCAGCCCCTGCCGCGCAACGCCTCCACGGACTCGGCCAGATCGGGGTCGAGCCCCATGTCCTCCAGCACAGCCAGGACTTTGGCCACAGGCGCGCGGATATGGGAAAAAATTTGCCGCATGGCCGCAAAGTGGGTGATTCTGCCGGCCTTAAAGTCTTCCCAGGGTTTGATGTCTTCAGGCGTGAGCAACTCCCGCACGGCCAGATCATAGAAATCATTGGCGGCCATGGTTCCGTCAAAATCGCTGACCAGTACAAGTTCAGGCATATTCAACACTCCGTGCGCGTTTATTTTTTAATTCGCAATTTTAGCCAGCAGCTTCGCGTTTGGCTCAAAACGGGCCCGGGGCACATCCACCCGGCCGTCGGGCAAAAAAGGCGCGCCCTCGGCGGCAAGCAACCCGCGCTGGCGTTCCTCCCCGCCGAAAATAAAACCAGGGGCCATTTCGCCCAAGCGGTTGACCACCCGATGGCAGGGCAGGCCGGCCTCGGGAGGCGCGGAGCTCATGGCAAACCCCACCAGCCTGGCCGAGTAAAGGCCGCCCAGTGCGCCGGCTATCTGGCCGTAAGTCATGATCTTGCCGGCCGGAATCAGGGACACCAGGGCGTAGACCTGTTCAAAAAAACTTTTTCCGGACATCATAAGTTACGCCTTTGCAGCCGCATGGACTCTCTCCAGATATATAATTTTCAGGCGGGAAAGCAAACCGCGCTTTGCGGACCGCGCTGCGCCCCGCGCTGGCGCGGAGCGGGCGGGGAAGCGTTTATTTGTACGCGCGCGGCATTGTCTTTTATCAATGGATATTTATATTTGAAAGTACACGCACGGCCTGAAGGCATTATAAGCTTTTTCAAAAGGAGCCTGACATGAAACAATTACCATGGCTTATGGCGGCCGCGACCTTGATTTTTTTCATGGCGGCGCCGAAGCTTGCCCTTGCGCAGGACAGCAGCGCCAAGCTTGACTCCGCGCAACTGGAGCAACTTGTCGCGCCCATTGCGCTATATCCTGATTCTCTCCTGGCTCAGGCGCTGATGGCCGCCACCTATCCTCTGGAAGTGGTGGAAGCGGCGCGCTGGGTCAAGGCCAACCCCAATCTTAAAGGCGATGCCCTGGATGCGGCGCTGCGGCAACAATCTTGGGACCCCAGCGTAAAATCGTTGGCCACTTTTCCCCAGGTGCTGCAGATGATGGATGATAAGCTGGACTGGACTGAACAACTGGGCGATGCTTTTCTGGCCCAGCAAAAGGATGTCATGGCCGCAGTGCAGCGCCTCAGGACCAAGGCCCAGGCCAGCGGCAACCTGAGTTCGGGCAAGCAGCAGACTGTTAAGACCCAAGGCTCCGGATCCTCCCAGGTCATCGTTATTCAACCCACTGAGCCGGACACGGTTTACGTGCCGGTATATAACCCCACAGTGGTTTACGGCCCTTGGCCCTACCCGGCCTACCCGCCCTATTACTGGTATCCTCCGGACTATGTGGCCGGCAGCGTTATTTCCTTCGGCCTGGGCGTGGCCGCCGGCTATGCTTTGTGGGGCGACATGGACTGGTATCACGACGACATCAATATCGACGTCGATCATTACTATCATTTTGACCGTAACAGTCCTTACACTCGTGACGGGAACGTCTGGCAGCACAACCCCAATCATCGCCGGGGCGTGCCTTACCGCAATGACCAGGTGGCCAGGCAGTTTAAGGGCGGCGACCATGCCGCGGCGCGGGAGCGGGCGCGGGCTGAAGTCAACCGCGATTTCCGGGGGCATGACGGCGAGTCTGTGCGCGGCAGCGGTATCCGTGATGGCGGTTCCGGGCATCGCGGCAACGGCGTGGGCCTGGCCGGGCATCCCCAGCGTGACGGCGGCGGACACAACCGGGGCGCTTTCCAGGATATGAACCGCGGCGACTTTGCCCATGCCGACAGAATGCGCGGCGCGGAAAGCCGCCAGATTATGCGCAATCATCCTCAGGGCGGCGGTTTTAACGCCTCCCACAGCGGCGGTTTTGGCGGCGGCGCTCATCTTGGCGGCGGCCTGCGTGAGGGCGGCGCCCGCCTGGGCGGTGGCGGCGGTCATTTTGAGGGACTGAGGAGGCACTAATATGCAGAGCGTATACCTTGAACACAGTACAGGCGGAGGCCTTGAGCGGATGTGCCGGGGCGCGCTTTGCGCCTTGTTGCTGACAATAATGGTTGTTGCCGGAACCGGTACGGCCCTGGCGGAAAGCGCCCGCACTTACGGTTCGCCGCAAGAGGCCGTCAAAGCTCTTATTGCCGCGGCCAAGGCCAATGATAAAGAGGAACTGCTCAACATTCTGGGGACGGAAGCCGGCAGCCTGGTCTTCTCCGGCGATGAAACAGCGGACAGCATTGAACGCGCCAACTTCGTCAAAGCTTATGAGGCCAAACATGGTCTGGTCTCTTACACGGCTGACGAAGCGGCCGGCAAGCCCGAGCGGCGGTTCCTGGAAATAGGCAAGGACAACTGGCCGTTCCCCATCCCCATTGTTGCTGACCAGAGCGGCAAGCGCTGGTCTTTTGACAGCAAGGCGGGCGTGGAGGAATTGCTCAACCGGCGCATCGGGCGCAATGAACTGGCGGCCATAGAAGTATGCCGCGCCTATGTGGACGCTCAATACGAGTATTACCGGCTTAATCCGGAAAAATCCCCCGTGCCCCATTTTGCCCGGAAAATAGCCAGCAGCCCCGGCAAACATGACGGCCTGTACTGGGAAAATAAACCGGGCGAGCCGGAAAGCCCCCTGGGCGTTCTGGTGGCCGCTGCGGCTGACGACGGTTACTCTCCCGTGCAGCAGGGCGAAGACAGGGCTTATCACGGCTATCGCTATCGCGTGCTTACCAGCCAGGGCGAACACGGCGCGCAGGGCGCTTTTAACTACATCGCCGACGATTTGATGTTCGGCGGTTTCGCGTTGCTGGCTTATCCCGACAACTACGGCGTATCCGGGGTCATGAGCTTTATAGTCAACCAGGACGGCGTGGTGTATGAAAAGAACCTGGGCAAGGACACGGCTCGCCTGGCGCCTAAAATCACCAGCTTTAATCCGGACAGCGCCTGGAATAAAATAGACCAGCCTTAACGGACCATGTCGTACAGAGTCATAAAAACATATAGGCCGCCCGGCATATCTGGGCGGCTTGTTTTTTTAGGGCATTTCACACTTGGAATAAAATATTTGATAAATGCTCTGGCGGATGCGCCGGCAGACGCCCGCAAGCGAGCAGCGCGGCGTGTCTTTAGTTCAGGCCGCTTCGGCCTGAACGTGTATGATAAAAGGCTGTGTTTTTTGTCTTTTAAATGCTGCATATGGTGTAACATTTCAAAGTTAAAATGCTCTACATCTAGGCGGAACTTGTTTCCGCTGCTAAGCGCCTTTCTCAAGCGTTAAAAGCTATAGAGCGGATTAATTTTCAGATTTCCCCAAAGCGCCCGAGCGGATTAACTTTGAAAAAGTTAATCCGCTCGGGCGAATGCGTAAACAGGCGCAGCAAGCGCCGCCTTGACTGTCGAGAATACGAACCTTGACCGCGCCATCCTCAATATAAGCGATATTGGCCTCTTACGCCGGACGGACCCGGATGTGGCGCTTGCGGCTCGCGCATTTTTCAAAGCCATTGTTGGTCAGCTTGCGCGGGAAAGAAGCTCCATATCTGGGAGGCAATTTATTGATTCTTCTACAGGCAATATGGTTGAATATTTTTATGAATTTATCTGTGCTCGTTGTGTAAAATAATGACCACAAGAAATAAAAACAGCCCGCGGTAGTTTGAAATTTTTTTCAGGAAACTTTGGCTGTTCGCCTTATTTCGCTTGCGGCCGTTCAAAGTGAATTTACGATAAAAGCCTTGGGAGGGGTGGTTTTTTCGTTAAGAAGACCTATCTGTTTAATAGATAGGTATAGCAAAGCCATTATTGATTGAGGCCGGCCGTGCTGTGCCGGTCCTTCAAAAATTATTATCTTTGCTGCTACTCTGACTACTGCTTCAAGAAACATTCTTACCGGGGGTAGTGTCATGACAGCGCCCAAAACAGACAACTTGTCTCTATTTCCTTTAACCGCGCTGGTCATAGGTTCCATGATCGGCAGCGGCGTGTTTAACTTGCCCCAGAATATGGCCGAGAGTTCAGGCGCTCTGGCCATTATTTTGGCCTGGGTAATCACTTTTATCGGGATGTTGTGCCTGGCCAAAGTCTTCCAACAGCTGGCTCTGCGCCGGCCCGACATCAACACCGGTCCCTACGGCTACGCCCGCGAAGGCTTTGGCGATTATGTGGGCTTCAACACCGCCTGGGGCATGTGGATCTCGGCCATGGCCGGCAACGCCGGATACATGGTCATGTTTTTTGCCGGCCTCGGCGGGTTTTCCGTCTTCAGCTTTTTCGGAGACGGCACCACGCCCGCGGCCATAGTCGCCTCGCTTGTTGGCGTCTGGCTGGTGCACGCCCTGGTTTTGCGGGGCATCACCCTGGCCGCCTTTGTCAACACCATCGTGACCATAGCCAAAGTGGTGCCGGTGGTGTTTTTCATTGTCGTGGTCCTGGCTTTGTTCCAGGCGCCCATTTTCAGCGGCGGCTTCTGGGGTCCGGAGGGCCTGGCCGATGTGGCGGCCCGTGCGCCGGACACCTTCCTGAGCGGCGTGCTCTCCAGCCCGGAAGGCCGCGCCATCCTCATGGATCAGGTTAAAAACAGCATGCTGTATACGGTCTGGGTGTTCATCGGCATTGAAAGCGCATCCATTTACGCCTACCGCGCCAAGGATATGGTTACTGTGGGCCGGGCCACCACCATGGGGTTTGTGGTCACCATCATCATGTACATGCTGGTGTCCCTGCTGGCTTTGGGTATCGTGCCTCAGGACCAGCTTTCCCAGATGGACAACCCCTCCATGCGCGGGGTGATGACTATCGCTCTCGGTCCCTGGGCCGCCAATATCATCAGCCTGGGCATCATTATCTCCGTGGGTGGGGCCTTTTTGGCCTGGACCATGCTGGCGGCTGAAATCATCTTTAACACCAGCCGCGGCGAGCACGGCACCGGCCCGCAACTGTTCAGGAACGTGAACTCCAAGGGCGTGCCTTCCACCGCCTTGCTGTGGAGCAATATTATCGTCAGCCTGATGCTCATCTCCGCCTGGCTGTTCGATGCCGGGTACAATGAAATCATCCTGCTGGCCACGGCCATGACCCTGATCCCCTACACGCTGTCCTCGCTGTTCGCCGTGCGCACGGCCCAAAAGGACGGCAAATGGGACGTGAAGTTCCTGGTCATCACTCTGGTCAGTTCGGCTTACGGCATCTGGCTGCTGTATGCGGCCGGGCCCAAGTATCTGCTTATCTCCATGATTCTTTACGCACCGGCGGTAATCCTCTTCTTCTACGGCCGCAAGCAGGACAAGCTGCCTCTGCTGGTCAATAAAAGGGAGCTGGCCTGCGTGATAGTGGTCACCTGCCTGGCCATCTTCGCCTTGTACGAAATGATCGGCGGCAGGCTGACCTTCTAGCGGAAGCGCCGGCGGGCTGAAATTCAGGGCCCGCGAAGCAAAAAGGGCTTGCGGCGTTGGCGCAGGCCCTTTCTTGTTGTGGCTTGACGGTTGCGTGAGAGGAGGCGGCGACGGCGGCGGGATTCTTGTTGCCGCTGTTGTCTTCGTTTCCTGCCGATTCAATATCGCCAATGGCTTCACCGGCAATCCGCGGGGCAAACCCGCTAAAATCACGAGGACGTTTTTTCTTTTTTGGGGTATCCTCATTCATACGAAAAGCATACATAACGCGCAAGCATGGATAAGAGGCAGCGCAAAGGTTGAATTTCAAATCGATCCGCGACCCATGTTTCGCGTCCCTTGATTATCCAAAACCATCAGGAGCAGCCATCTCGTATGTACAGCTTTAAAAACGACTATACGGAAACCGCCCATCCCTGCATTTTGCAGGCCTTGTTGGATTCAAATCTTGAACAGGACGAAGGCTACGGCTGCGACAGGCACTGTGAGGCCGCGCGGCAAAGCATCAAAAAACGCCTGGGCGCCGGCGCGGCCAACGCGGACATCCACTTTTTGTGCGGCGGCACCCAGAGCAATCTGACGGCTATTTCGGCTTTTTTGCGGCCCCATGAAGCCGTGCTGGCCGCGGAAACCGCCCATATCTGCGTGCACGAGGCCGGAGCCATTGAAGCCACGGGGCATAAAGTCGTCACTGTGCCCGCGCACAGCGGCAAGCCGCGGCCTGAAGACATCCTGGCCGCGCTGGAGCTGCACCATGACGAACATATGGTCAAACCACGCCTGCTCAAAATCTCCAACTCCACAGAGGTGGGATCCATTTACACACTGCGTGAGCTGGAAGCCTTAAGCGCTTTGTGCCGTGAAAAAGATCTGCTGCTGTATGTGGACGGCGCCCGGTTGGGCGCGGCGCTCACGGCCGAGGGCAACGAGGTAAGCCTTGCGGACATGTGCCGCCTGACCGACGCTTTTTATATCGGCGGCACCAAAAACGGGGCCATGCTCGGCGAGGCTGTGGTTCTGTGCAATGACGCGCTCAAGGCGGATTTCCGCTACCATATCAAACAAAAGGGCGGGTTGCTGGCCAAGGGCCGCGTGCTTGGCGTGCAGTTTGAAGAACTGTTCCGGGACAATCTCTTTTTCGATCTGGCCCGCCACGCCAACCAAATGGCCCAGTTGATGGCCGGCGCCTTGCGTCGGGCCGGGCACGGCTTTTTGGCCGAATCGCCCTCCAACCAGATTTTCCCCATCCTGCCCAACGCTCTGATCAGAAAGCTGGAAAAGAACTGGGACTTCTACGTCTGGCAGCAGGTGGACGCGGAACAAGCCGCCATTCGCCTGGTGACCTCCTGGGCCACTCCGGAAGAGGTTGTGCTCGAGTTTCTAGAGCATTTTAACATTTAAATTATACATTAAGGAAAAATGCTCTGGCGGATGCGCCGGCAGACGCCCGCAAGCGAGCAGCGCAGCGTGTCTTTAGTTCAGGCCGCTTCGGCCTGAACGTGTATGATAAAAGGCTATGTTTTTTGTCTTTTAAATGCTGCATATGGTGTAACATTTCAAAGTT
>JAVBRZ010000072.1:0-3552 GCA_031547425.1 Desulfovibrionaceae bacterium | reverse complement strand
AATAACAGGTGTTAAAGTCGTTTGCGCGCTTACTCCATCCCCCCCAACAATCGGGGTTCAGGAGGTAAGGAGGTCCCTTCCTCCGGAAAGCCACTCAAAACAAAAAGCGCCCTGCTCCCGGTTCCCCCTTCTCGGTATGTCTCAAGTTACAGGTTTAAAAACGATATTTGCCGAAAGCAATTGCGCAGGCCCGGGAAATCCCAGGGCCTGCGCGAGGTCCCTTAACTATTTACGCAGACCCAGTTTTTCAACAATGGCCCGATAACGCTGAATATCTTTTTTCTTGAGATAGTTCAGCAGGTTGCGCCGCTGGCCCACCATGCGCAAAAGTCCGGTGCGCGAGTGAAAATCCTTGGCGTGAGCCTTGAAATGGTCCGTAAGGGAAAGGATGCGCGTGGTCAGAAGGGCGATTTGCACTTCCGCGGAGCCCGTGTCTCCTTCATGCCGCGCATGTTCCTGCATGACGCTCTTTTTTTGTTCAACGTCCATTACCACAGCTATACTCCTTAAAAAAACAGTTAGGGTTAGTTCCATAACCCCCGCAACACAGTCCAGACAAGGCGTTGGTCTTTGAGCCGGCATTCGGCCAAAGCCAGCGGCGCTCCGGCAACGGAAAGCAGCAGGGCCTGGCGGCCTTCTATAAAAGGGCCGTCAGCCGCATTACTTTCCGCAACCGCCAGAGGCATGCCGTTGTGCACGGCGGCCTCCTCGGCTTCGCCCAGCAAAACCCGCGGCCAATGCGGCAGGGCTTTGTCCAGGGGCGCCAGCAGTTGCGCCAGACGCTCCGGGCTTTGGGCAGCCTCCTCCAGCGTCACCGCCTCGTCCAGAGTGAACGGGTGGCTATACTCCCGGGTCAGTTCCGTGAGCACGGCTCCGCACCCAAGTCGCATCCCCAAGCTGTGGGCCAGGGACCGTATGTAGGTGCCGGAACTGCAAGTGACCCGAAAGGTCGCGTGCGGCATATCCATAGAGATAAGCTCCACGCTGAAAATTTCAATGCGCTTTATTTTAACAGGCGTTTCCCGCCCCTGCCGGGACAGCTTGTACAGCGGCTGCCCCTCATGCTTGGCGGCGGAATACGGCGGCACTTCCTGTTCTTGCAAATTTTTCCAATCCAGAACAGCGCTTTTGAGCGCGTCTGGAGAAATATCCCGCCAGGGCCTTTCCTCCAGGACCCGCCCCTGGCTGTCCCAGGTGTCTGTGGTCTCGCCCAGGCGCAGCACCCCGCGGTAGGTTTTTTGGGCCATAAGATAATTGCTCAGCTTGGTGGCCTGGCCGAACAAAACCAATAACACACCTTGGGCCAAAGGGTCCAATGTCCCGGCATGTCCGATTTTTTTCTGGCCGGTGGCCCGCTTAAGCTTATTCAAGCACTGGTTGGAACTTGGCCCGGAGGGCTTGTTCAGCACCAGCACCCCGTCCAACTGCGGCACATTTTCCCGCATACGCTCAACCGTCCCCAACCGCGTCCGCTTCGCGCAGGGCTTGTTCCAGATAAGGCAGCAGCAGGGCAAGGGCTTCGCGGGGAGACGCCGCCATTTCCACGCCGGCGGCATTGCGGTGCCCGCCGCCGCCCAGGGCCTGCGCGGCCTTGCACACATCCACAACCCCGCTGGAGCGCAAGCTGGCCTTGCTCCTGCCCGGCCCTGCGGCGCGAATGAACAAACCGATACGCGCGCCTCTGATACGGCGCAGCAAAGAGGAAAATTCGCTATAGTCCGTGCTCGGCAGGTTGTGCCGTTCAAAAAACTCCTGCTCGGCCGCCACATAAACCAGACTGCCGTCAAAAGCGGTTCCCATAAAGCTCAAAAGTTCCACCCAGGCTCTCATTCTGCCCAAAGTCCACTGGTTGTTCAAGCGGTCGTTGAACTCACCCACCCGCAGACCATGCCGGACAATGCTCGCGGCCATATCCAATATTTCCGCGCTGGTATTGTCATATTGAAAATTGCCCGTGTCCGTGGCAATGCCCAAATAAACCGCTTCGCCCAGGGATCCGTCCAGGCTCAGGCCCAAAAACTCGGCCAATTCGCCCACCAGCTGCGCGGTGGCGCTGGCCCGGACCTCCACCCAGTTCACAGCCGCAAACAGCGGGTTGTCCCGGTGGTGGTCAATGGACGCCGTGGCCGCAAACGCCCCGGCCAGCCAGGCCTTGCTCAGCTCTTCCCCGGTCCGGGCGAGATCCCCGCAATCCAAAGCCAAACAGGCGGCGGGCTTAAATCCCAAGTCATCAAGTTGCGCCAGGCGCGTAACAAAAGGCGCGGGCAACTCCAGCCAGTCATAGGCCTCGGGCAGGCCCGTGGCATTATACATGACCACGCGTTTGCCCAAAGCTTTAAGCACCTGGGCCGCGGCCAGGGTGGAGCCCACGGCGTCGCCGTCAGGATGGGTGTGCGAAACCACCAGCACGTCATCCTGCGCCCGCAACCAGGCTGCCAGATCCGATACGCTCATGCCCGCACCTTATTCCACGCCCACAAATTCAATATCGCTGAAAACCATTTCTTCATCGCAAACCGCTTCCATATGCGCCAGGCACTTGGTCAGGCGGCTGGTCAAATGGCGCTCGGAATTGCTCAAGGACACCACCACCAGGCGCAGACGCGACAAAGAATCCTCGGTACCCATTTCGGCAATGGCCACATTAAAGGTGTTGCGCACCTTCTGCTTCAAGCTGTTGGCCACCCGGCGCTTGCCCTTGAGGGAATCATTGCCGTGCAGCACATACTCAACAGTTAAAATGCCGATGACCACAAATTTACCGTTACTTTCAACAGTCCCGCCGCCCCGCTCCAGCAAACCAGATTAAAAGTTTCAGGGAAAAGGGGAAGGGGGTTCGGAAGGAGGGAAAAGGCCCTGTTTAAAAAAGTGGTCTTTCCCTTTCCCCCGTTCAATCTACAACGTAGCCGCTTCTTCCACATTTTCAAAGGCCTCGAAAACGTCGCCTTCCTTGATGTCGTTGAAGTTCTCAATGCCCACGCCGCATTCATAGCCTTTGAGCACTTCTTTGGCGTCATCCTTGAAGCGCTTGAGCGAAGAGATCTTGCCGGTATGAATGACCACGCCGTCGCGCAAGATACGAATGCCGGCATTGCGGGTAATCTTGCCGTCCACCACAAAGGAACCGGCCACCACGCCCACCTTGGGCACGGAAAAGACCTGGCGCACTTCGGCCTGACCCAGATATTCCTCGCGAACCACCGGAGCCAGCAGGCCGGCCATGGCGCTGCGGATGTCATCCACCAGCTTGTAAATGATGTCGTAAAAGCGGATATCCACTTTTTCCTGTTCGGCGAAATTCCTGACCTTGGCTGTGGGACGCACGTTAAAACCAATAATGATGGCGTCCGAGGCCGAAGCCAGCATGACGTCGGACTCGGTGATAGCCCCGGCCCCGCCGTGAATCACGCTGATGCGCACCTTGTCCGTACTCTGCTTGTTCAGAGCTTCGGTAATGGCTTCCAGGGATCCCTGCACGTCGGCCTTGACCAAAAGATTGAGAGGCACGGCTTCTTGGTCTTCAGGCTTGCTAGCCAGGAAGGTTTCCAGGGT
>JAVBRZ010000172.1:0-4822 GCA_031547425.1 Desulfovibrionaceae bacterium | reverse complement strand
AGGACAAAAGACGACGAAAGCGTAGCCAACCCTACGGTGAGGAGGCTTTTGGCCTGTTAACGCGGCTAATGGCGCAAAGCTCGCTTTTGCAGCCAAGGAGAATTATGAAATGACTTCTAGTCATATGGAGCGATTTTCTGTTTTATGCGCCGGCAAATCAGGAGTCCTCCGGGTAATCGTAAAAACCGCTGACATTGACTCTGACTTCCAGGGCGGCATTTTCAAAGCCGTGCCTGCTTAAAATACCCAGCACAGCGGCCCGCTTTACGTCTAAAAGATCGCCTTCCCGCACGGCCACATGCAAAACGGCCTGTCCGCCGATCCAGCGCAGGCGAAAATCTTTAAAGCCCAGTTCTTCCACCGCGTCTTCCGCCGCCGCGACGCGGGACAGCAGGTCCGGCGTGGACGTAAAGTCATAGGGGAAGCGGGTAAACAGGCAGGGGCGGTTGGACTGATTGGACCGGTCCAGTCCCTGCTCCGCAGCCAGCACCTGGATCATGGGCTTGCTGAGGCCCGCTTCGGCCAGGGGCGAGAGCACGCCCAGCTCTTCCAGGGCCTGGCTGCCCGGCCGGTATTCCCTGGCATCGGAAGCGTTGCTGCCGTCCAGAACCAGCCGGCCGGCCGCCAGGGCTTTGATGGCCGTAAACATATGCAGTTTGCAGTGATAGCAGCGCCTGCGCCCGTTGGCCGCCACTTCCGGGATGTTTAAGGGGTCAAAGGGCACGGTGGAGAAGGGGAGGTTGCGCTCGCTAAGCCACTTGAGGGCTTCCCGGCTCTCTTTTTGCCGCATATGCGGGCCAACCACATGCACGGCCAGCACGTCTTTCCCCTGCTTGGTCAGCATGTACAGCAGAAAACGGCTGTCCAGACCCCCGGAAAAGGCCACCACACAAGAAGGCAGGATCTGCAGAATCTGTTGCAGGCCGTAAAGGCCGGCTTGGCAGGTGTCCTTATTGGGGGCGATGGGGGACATAATTGCGCATTACTCCGCGGGAATTTGCTCCTGGGCTTCAGTAAGCAGAAATTCTCCGTTCAAGATCCATGATTTCAATTTTTCCGCTATCTCCAAAGACAACAGATAACTGGTCAGGGGCACGCATTCCACGCGGTTGCCCAGAACTTCTATTTCTCCGGACAACAGCTCTTCATAGCTGACGTGCCTGATGATGCGCGGATTGGCATTGGGGTAGTCATGGTCGTAATCGCGTACGGGCATGAGGATGTCGCTGTTGTCCACCCCGCAGAAGAAAGCCATGTCCTCATCCAGAATGGGAATGGGAATGCCTACACCTACGGCGATAGTACAGCCGTATCCCAGAAAACTCAAGCCCCGCAAATACCTGGGGTTCATATGTTTCAGGTCGCCGCGCACCATGAGGGTGCCGGAGGCCGTCAAGGGCAGGCCGCGCTCGGTGCGTTTGGGGGCGGGGTTGTGTTGCGTGCCCGCGCCCAGCACCCAGCCCTGGCCGCCGCCCAGGAAAATGCGGGTGCCCAGACCGATGGTTCGGAAATAAGGGTCATTGAACAGGGGCGAGAGCCGGCCGGCGGTGGCGAAGTTGGCGTTGCGCAGCTTGGGCTTGAGCGGCCCCATGTAGGTGTAGATGGTGCGGTCGCCCTGGTTCACGGCCACGTTGTAATTTTGGTAGCAGTTGCGCGGGTTGAACAATTGGGCGAAAGGCAGCTGGGACAAGGTGATGTCCCGCTCCGCTGTTTTGCGCGGGTAGCAGTCTGTGCCGTAACTGGTGGCGCGCAGGCGCACGGTGCGGCCGCTGACCAGGTCCTCAATGACGTGCCCGCCCCCGTATTTGAACTGGCCCGGGTACACCTTGTTCAGGGGGTCGTCTTCGCTCGCTTCAGTGGCGCCGAGGTAGCCGTCGGCCGCGGCTATGCCGCCGTAAGCCTTGACGTTGTTCAGCCAGATGTTGGCCGCGCGCATGACCGGAGGCTCGGGCTGGCCGATGTTGAACAACAGGCCCGAAGAGCACATGGGTGAAAACGTGCCGGTGGTGACCACATCTATTTCGCGAGCGGCCTTGGCTTTGCCCATGCTGCGCACGGCTTCGGTCATTTCCTCGGCTGTGACCACCACAGCGCGGCCGGCTTTAATGCGTTCATTGATCTCGGCAATGGTCTTTTTCACTTTGGCGGACATGGATTTCCTCTCTTGCACGCTTAAAAAACAAAAAGTCAGTCTGAAAGCGATTTATTTTTCCCGGATGAATTTTTACAGTCAGCTACCGGAAATTACAACTAAAAACAAGCCTGTGGCGGTCATAAACTTAAAGGCGAACCGGGCGCGGGCGGATTGGCGCGTCAATTTCCGCGCCCGCGCTGGTATTTGTTAACCGCTTTGTTGTGCCCACTCAAGGTGGCGTTAAACACGTGCTCCCCGCCCGCCTTGGTGGCCACAAAGTAAAGGTAGTCGTGCTCGGCGGGCCGCACGGCCGCGGCTATGGCTGACAGGCCGGGCGAACAGATGGGCCCGGGCGGCAGGCCCGCATGGCGGTAAGTGTTGTAGGGATTGTTGTCGTCGTCCAGATCGCGCTTGCGGAGGTTGCCGTTAAAGCTTTCGCCCAGGCCGTAAATAATCGTGGGGTCGCACTGCATGAGCATGCCCAGGCGGAGGCGGTTGGCGAAAACTCCGGCCACCAGGGGGCGTTCCGCCGCGATGCTGGTTTCTTTTTCCACCATGGAGGCCAGAATGATGATTTGTTTGAGTTTGTCCGTGTCAGCGGCCACATTTGCCTCGGCAAACAGCTCCCTGGTTTTTTTTTCAAAGGTGCCCACCAGGCGGTCGGCCAGGGCCAGGGCCGCTTCTTTGTTCATTTCCTTGGGCCTGCGCAGCAGATAAGTATCCGGAAACAAAAAACCCTCGGCACTGGCAAAGGGGATGGAGTGCTTGGCCAGGAACTCCGCATCGTGGATGACTTCCTTAAAATCCTCGGCCTTGGCGAAACCGTTTTCTTCCACGAGTTTGGCCACCTCCCACCAGGGCAGGCCCTCGCGGACAGTCAGGCGATAAAGCACAGGCTGGCCGAAAACAAGGTGGCGCAAGACTTCCCTGGGGGTCCACGCGGTGGAAAACTCAAACACCCCGGCCTGGATGGAGGCGGTGCGCTTTTCCCACATGGCGTAAAGCCGGAAAAAGAGGGCGTTGGTGATGATGCCCGCTTTCTCCAGGCGGTTGGCCACTTTGCCGAAGGTATCCCCGCGCAGGATTTCCACCTCCAGCGTGGCTTCGGTCTCCCCGGCCGGGGTGTTCAGAAAGCGATCGGCCGTAAAAGCCGCATACCCGGCCGCGACCAGCAGGAGCAGCATCAGCGCGAGCAGCGTGAAGAGCAGTTTGCGCCGCAAGTTGCGAGGTTTGGGCGGCGGGCTGAAATTGCTGGCAAAGCGCTCCGGGTCAAAGCCTTTTTTCTCCGCCCCGGCCTTCTCCATTTTTGTTCCGGACTGGGCCGGATCGGCCGGCGCGGTTGTTTCGGGCGCTTTCACGCTCTGCTCCGCAGGAACCGGACCATTGCCGGCCGGGGCATTACCCGGGGCGGCGGGCGCGGACCTTTCCGCCGCGCCGCCCCCGAAATCAGGCCCGGCCGTGGCCCCGGATGGCGGGGTGCGCTCCGCGTCCTGCGCGGCGGCGCCGGGTGAGGAGTCTTCCGGCCCGGCCTCGGATGTTGCGGCGGTTTTGGGCGCGGCTTGCGGCTCCGGCGCAGGGAGGCTTTCCGGCGCGCGCTCCGGCTCGGAGGGGGGGGTGTTTACGGGCGCGCTTTCCGATGCGGAAGCCGGAGAAGCCGTTGGTTTCGGTTCCGGAGCGGCTGCGCCGTTGTGCGGCTTTGCTTGGTCCGGGGTGGCGTTGTTTGTGGGACGCCTTTTTTTATGGCTCATATTTTTCCCGTTGCTGGAGCGGGGTGCTTAAAAATGTTTGTAAAATATGGGCCGCCGCCTGTTGGTCAAGGCGGGCGGCCCGTTTTTTGGCGGAAAGCCCGGCCGCTTTGAGGTCTTCCTCGGCCGCGAAAGAGGTGAGGGCTTCATTGACCAGAAAAATGGGCAGGGGCATGCGCGCCCGTAGTTCTTTGGCAAAGGCGCGGACCTTGGCGCTGCTGTCGGTTTCCCGGCCATTCAGGTTGAGAGGCAGCCCCAGGACCAGAGCCGCCGGGTTTTCCGCGGCAATGACGGCCAGGAGCCTGTCCCAAAAAACATGTTGGGGAGCGGAATCAAGGGTGGTCCGTGCAAAAGCCATGGCGCCGCCGGCGTCACTCACCGCGATGCCCGTTCGTTTTCTTCCGTAATCAATGGCCAGATACTTCATGGGTTATGCCGCGCTGTTGTTTTCAATCTGTATCTATAATCCATTTTTGCGCTTTGACAAAGAGGGATTTTTCAATAACCCGGCCAAGGGGCGCGGGAAATTCGCCCGGGTGTTTAAAACAAGCAAGGGGAGCCCAGTCGGGCTCCCCTTGCGCTGAAAGGGAAACGGGAGAGGGCAGGGCAATGCCTTTTCCCGCCAATGGGGTGTCTACTCAGGCGCGCTGTCGCTTTGTTCGGCGGCCGCATCATCGCTCTTGGCCACTTTTTTGGCCTTGGGCGTGCCGTGCAGGGTCTGGGTCTGGCGTCCGATAAACGGTTTGCGAAACGCGGCTTTCATACTCAGGCACTTGACCGGGCAGGTTTCCACGCAAATGCTGCAGTATACGCAGGCCATGACGTCCAGTTCCCAGATGCCTTCCTTGGAATAGACCTTGATGCACTGGGAGGGGCATTTTAAGGCGCAGGCCTTGCAGAAGCTGCACTGTTCAATGTCATTGTGCAACTCGCCGCGAAAGCC
>JAVBRZ010000195.1:0-6504 GCA_031547425.1 Desulfovibrionaceae bacterium | reverse complement strand
ATGAACAGCTACTCTGCCCAGGCAAAAGAAAGGACAAAGTGGTCTCAAAAAGTCCGGCATCATCCCCGAAAATAGTTGGTATTGTTGCTGGTATAAAATTATATGAAAAATATTTTAATCAATTATTTCAATATAAAAACATCCAAATCAAATTAACTTTGATGATTTGCTCTGGCGGATACGAAGCAAAGTGCGATGAGCGCAGTGTGGCTTTCTTCCCGCCGCCTACTCCGCGCCCAGAGGCATGCGCCATTCAGAACCGAACGGCCGCGCCCCCACTTCCACCACCGGCGGAGCCTGGCGTCGTTTAAATTCCGCGCAACGCACCATCTTGATCACCTTGGCGACAAGCCGCGCGTCCGCGTCCTTGACCCGGATTTCCTCAGCCGTGCGCCCTTCCTCGATATACTGCCGCAGAACGGCATCCAGCAACGGGTATGGCGGCAGCGTATCCGTGTCCTTCTGCCCCGGGCACAATTCAGCCGTGGGCGGCCGCTCAATAATGCCCGCCGGGATTCCGTCCCTGCCCGCATGCTGGATAAACCACTCGGCCAAAGCACAAACCTCGGTTTTATAAACATCGCCGATCAAAGCCAGAGCGCCCACACTGTCGCCGTACAGAGTGGAGTAGCCCACGGCCAGTTCGGACTTGTTGCCCGGACAAATGACCATACCCCCCAGCTTGTTGGCCAGGGCCATCAGCAGTGTGCCCCGGATGCGCGCTTGCAGATTTTCCTCCGCAACACCTTTGGGGAGGTCGGCAAAAGGTTCGGCCAGCGCTTTGTCAAAGGAGTTCATGAGCGGTCCGATGGGAATGGTGCGGGTGGCGATGCCCAGGTTCTTGGCCAGCAGCAGCGCCCAATCTGTGCTCTCCCGGCTGGTGTGCGGCGAAGGCATAAGCACGCCGCACACGGCTTCAGGTCCCAGGGCCGTGGCCGCGATGACCGCGCATAAGGCCGAATCAAGCCCGCCGGATAACCCCAGGAATACCCGATTAAACCCATTGGCCGCAAAAAAGCGTTTCAGCCCCCATTGCAGGGCGTTAAAAGTGGTCTTTTCTTTGGATTTGAACGCGGGTTCCGCAACGTCATACAAAGAGCGCACGGCTATGCGCCCGGTCTCGGCGGACATGCCCGGCAAGGGCGCCAGGCCTTTTTCTCTTTCAACCTTAAGCCAGAGAACATCTTCAACAAAGCGTCCGGCCCTGGCCTGAATAACGCCGGTGCGACAAAGCAGGGCGCTGCCTCCGCCAAAGACCGTGCCGCCTGCCGCCGAAGCGGCATTGACAAACACGACGGACATTTCTGTTCTGCCGGCGATTTCGGCCAAAGCGCGCGTGCACAGATAGCCGCCCTGCCCAAAAAACGGCAACGCGCCAAGGCAAAGCAAAACGCCGGGTTTCGGCTCCTCTGTGGCCTCAGCCATTCCTTCCCAGGACTTGTAGAAAGGCTTGAGCGTTTCCGCCCGGAGCGGAACATCAGGCAAACAAACGCTTTCCCCCACACCGCCGCCGGACCCGCCGCTCCAATGCCGGGCTTGCGCCAAAACGTCCTGCCCCATGATCACGGCGAAACAGATATCGTCCAGCATAAAAATACCGCTGCCGCCGCCCGAAGCAAAATAGCGGGCATAATCATGGCAGCTCAGGGGCGGCAAATGCTTCTGGGCAGCCAAAATGCGCGCCCGGCCCTGGTCGATGAACACCGCGCAATTAAACAGCGCATCACGGCCGCCTTCCCCGGAAAAATCGCGTGGGGCCTCTGTTTGCTCTCCTGATGCGTTGCCGGGCATGGGGCTGCCCAGCAGCACGGCCGGCCCGCCCGTGCCGAGTTCGTCGGCCAGCCACTGCACGGCCATGCGGCATTCATGGGCAAAATGATGATTGAGCAGCAAATCGCGGGGTAAAACGCCGCTGATGGACAGTTCCGGGGCAAGGCACAAAGTTGCGCCCTGCTCTCCCGTCCTGAGCGCCAGGTCTAACAGATGGGCGGCATTGCGCCGAGGATCGGTAAAAGGAAAGGAGGCTTGTAACAGAGCGATATTCATAATTTTATACGGGGCTGAACCTGGTGAGGGCGACACGCTCAGGTTCCGGTTCCGGATATGAATTGCCGGAAGCGGCTCTTTTCCGTTTCAGCCATCCATTGGTTTATTCGCCAGAGATCGGCCACCGGCATATCGGTGAACGGCAAGGTGTGCAGGTATCCATCCGGGCCGAATTCCGGAGTCATGGTGGTTACGGAGCAGCCCCGGCGCAGTTGCTCCGCCCAGACCGCCTCCCAGCAACGTTGGTGAAAGGCAAGACAATCGGCATATTCCGGGGCGGCCGGGTGCGAGACCTGCGGCCCCTGCGGATAGCCCACCCGGCTGTGAATGTGGTGCACCCGGGCGAACAGCGGGAAAATCTCGTCCCAATCCGTGTCCAGAAGGCGCTCGCAAACCACCACCCAATGGCTGATGTCCAGGGTCAGCAACAGACCCGGAGCCTGCGCGGCCACTTGGGCCGTAACCCAGGGATTGAAAAAGGACCGGCTGCGGTGGGTTTCAAAACTGCAGATCACGCCAAGCTCGGCGGCCAGATCCACAGCGCGGCGAAAAAAATCCGTTTGCACATCCACAGGCCAAGCGTCGCAACCGGCCAAAACGGTAAAAAAGCGCGGTTTAAGCGGCGCGGCGGCCAGCATCTTGCTCTTGATCTCCGCCAGATGCTCCGCCGGAGTGGCCCTACGCTCGGGCACATAGCTGCCGCAAGCGCAGATTTCGGCGATATACTCCAAATTATGCGCGGCCAGTTGCTCAAGGAAATAGTCCGCGCCGGCCGCGCCCCCGCGCCCAAGCACGACAGCGGCCTGCCCTTCCAGGCCGTGAAAACCGGCCGCCACCGCCTGAGCCGCGGCCAGAGAAAGATCGCCCTCAAAACCCCACAGCGTTTTGAAAAATTTTATGTCCATGTAACGCTCCTTATTTGAGCATGTCAGTCATGGAATACAAGACTCCCGGTTTTTGGCCGCTCAACCAGGACGCGGCCCGCAGGGCGCCTTGCGCGAAATTCTCACGGGAATGGGCCTGGTGGTTGATTTCAATGCGCTCGCCGGGCCCGAAGCAATACACGGTATGCACGCCCACGACATCACCGCCGCGTAAAGCCTGCAAGCCGATTTCCCGCTTGGGCCGCTCGCCGATAATGCCTTCACGGTGATAACAAGCCGTATCCGCCAAATTCCAAGTTCTGGCCTCAGCCAAACATTCGGCTAGGCGCAAAGCGGTGCCGCTGGGCGAATCCTTTTTGCGGTTGTGGTGGATTTCCATAATTTCCAGATCGTAATCCTCGCCCAACAGGCGCACCAGATCAGGCAACACGCGCAAAAGCGCATTGACGCCCAGGCTCATGTTGGGCGACCAGAACAGGGGCGTAGTGGCGGCGCAACGGGCCAGACTGTTCTTGTGCTCTTCGGAAAGGCCGGTAGTGCCGATAACCAGGGGAAGGTCATGCGCGGCCGCAATCTCGGCATTGCGAACACTGGCTTCGGGCGCGGAAAAATCGATAATCACCGGGCGTTGCGCCCTGGCTTGCGGAATGACCTCTTCCAGCGTGGCCCCGGCCGGACAGTCCCAGGCGGGTTTTCGCGCGGCAAAAGTGGTATCCGCCACTCCGGCCAGGTTGTATTTATCCGTGCTCGCGGCCAGATTGCACAACGTGTTGCCCATACGGCCGGCCGCGCCGAAAATAATCACCGAGGTCATGTCTGCTTCACTCCTGAATGGTTGTTCCTGTTTTCATCCGCGCATCAGCCAGGGCCAGTTGGCGCGTAAATTCCGCTTCATCCCAGATGGCCAGCCCCAGCTTGCGGGCCCTGTCCAGCTTGCTGCCGGCTTTTTCGCCGGCCACCACCACATCCGTTTTGGCCGAAACGGCCTGCATGGCCCGCCCGCCCCGCGCTTCCACCAGGGCTTGCGCTTCATCGCGGGTATAGGCGCTGAGGCCGCCTGTGAATATGAACTGTTTTCCGGACCAAGGCAAGTCCGCAAGAGCACTGCCCGCCGTGTTTTCCGCTCGCGGCCACAAGCCCAGTTCCTTAAAGCGGCACAGCAGGGCCTGGTTGGCCGGAGTGGCGAAAAAGGCCGTGATGGATCTGGACACTTCCGGCCCGATGTCCGGCAAGGCCGTCAATTCATCGCTGGCGGCCGCGCCCAGGGCATCCAGATCCGGATAATGCGCGGCCAGCACCCTGGCGGTCTGCTCGCCCACCAGGCGAATGCCCAGGGCGCAGATAAACCTGGCCAGAGTAGCCTCGGTTCTGGCTTTGTCCAAGGCGGCAACAAATTTAGCGGATGAAATTTCACCCATACCTGCGAACCTGAGCAGGTCCTCGGCGCGCAAAGTGAATAAATCAGCCGCCGTATGAATCACGCCCGCCGCAAATAATTCTTCAATCCAGCGCCGCCCCACGCCCAAAATATCCAAACCGGCCCTGGATACAAAGTGAACGAGGGCCAGTTGAGCCACGGCCGGGCAGGAACGGTTGACGCAGCGCCAGGCCGCTTCATCGGGCAAGCGCAAACCTTCGCTGCCGCACACCGGGCAGATATGCGGAAACTCAAAAGGAAGCGGCGGCGCATCAGGGAGGCGCTCCTCAACCATGGGACGCACCACTTCAGGAATAACATCCCCGGCGCGCTGCACCACCACCATGTCGCCCACACGCAGATCTTTGGCTTTAATTTCATCCTCATTATGCAAAGTGGCCCGACTCACCGTGACCCCGCCCACTTCCACAGGCTCAAGCTCGGCCACCGGGGTAAACACGCCGGTGCGCCCCACTTGAACTATAATGTTTTTAAGCCGGGTCATCGCCTGGGCGGCCACAAACTTCCAGGCCACGGCCCAGCGTGGGGCGCGGGCTGTGAAACCCAGAACGCGTTCATGGTCAAAGCGGTTTACTTTAATAACCATGCCGTCAATTTCAAAAGGCAAATCCCGGCGCATTTCAGCCAAACGTCCGTAAGCCGCCGACACGGCATCACTGTCCAGGCACAGCCGGCCTTGCGGCGGCACGGTGAACCCCATAACTTGAAGGTCGTTCATTATTTGAGCATAGGTCATCCAGCCGGCTTGCCCTTCCGGCCAGACCACCTCGCCCAGGCCATAGGCATAAAAACGCAAAGGCCGGGAGGCGGCCACCCCGGAATCAAGCTGGCGCACCGAGCCGGCCGCGGCATTGCGCGGATTGGCGAAAACTTTTTCCCCGGCCCGCAGGCGTTGGGCATTTAGGCGCTCAAAATCAACGCGATTGATCATCACTTCGCCGCGCACTTCCAGGCGCAGCGGCAAGGGCCGGCCGGGCAAAGGGCGCAGGCGCAAGGGCAAATTGCGCACCGTGCGCAGGTTGTGGGTCACGTCTTCGCCGGTTTCGCCGTCGCCACGCGTCAAGGCCAGGCTGAACAAGCCATCTTCATAAATAACTTCCAGGGCCAGCCCGTCCATTTTGGGGTCCGCCCAAAATGCTCCCGCAGCGGCCACCGGCGAAAGGCGGGCGATTTTGTCCAGAAAGTCCAGCCAGTCTTCCTGGGAAAAAATGTTATCCAAGCTGTACATGCGCAAGCTGTGCTTGCGGGCAATGAGGCTGTCCAGAATCTGACCGCCCACTTTGCGGGTGGGAGAATCCGGCGTGGCCAGCTCAGGCCGGGCGGCCTCCAGGGCCTGCAGCTCACGGAAAAATATATCATATTCCGCGTCGCTGATGCGCGGCTCGTCCAGCACGTAATAACAGTAGCTGTGATATTCCAGCACGGCGCGCAAGTCGGAGGCCCGCGCCGCTGCGGCGGTCCGGTCCAGATCAGCCAGACTCTCCACGGGCAGAGGTTGGAGTTGGAGCTGGCGCTCATCCAGATGAGGGGGGGCGGGGGCGGCTAAAGAAATGGGAACGCCCGCCGGCGGCGAATAGTCATTTTTATTTGCGGACAACCCCGGCAGGCTGGGGCGTAAATTATCGGATCCGGCGCGGCTCATATTTTGTATTCATCCCGGTAGTCTTGTTGCAGGGTCTTGATTTGTTCTTTATAGCCCACACCCAGCCGCTCCGTCAAAAAGGCATTTTCAGCTTCCGCCGCCGCCGCCAGAAAACCTTCCAGCCGCTTGGCCGTGGAATGATAATGATGTTTAAGCGCCACCTGATGATCCACCAGCACGGGCCAACCGGCCTTGGCCATACGCAGGGACAGCCAGATATCCAGGCCGTAGCCGTAGATATTGCCGCCCGCATCCAGCCCGCCCACGTCAGCCACCGCCGCCAGGCTCAAAAGCGGGGCAATGCCGTCCACATAGGCTACCCGGCGCCACTGCGCGGCCGGATTGCGAACCATTTGCGCATGGTAAGGGTTGCGCTCCACAGCCGGGGCATATACGCCCACAGGCCCCTGAATCATTTCCAGACGGCGCAAACGTTGCGCCGCACGGGCCAGATGCGGCGGCGCGCTGGTAAAAATCACGTCATTATTAAAAAA
>JAVBRZ010000123.1:0-17052 GCA_031547425.1 Desulfovibrionaceae bacterium | reverse complement strand
CGAATGCCCGCCGCCCGCATAAAATCTTTGGCAAAGGCCTTGCTGCCTTCTAACTGGGCGGCATAGGCCGAAGGGCCGAAACAGGCGATGCCCGCCGCCTGCATGGCGTCAGTGACGCCGAGCACCAGAGGCAGCTCGGGGCCGGGCACAACCAGGTCGATTTTCTGTTCCCGGGCAAAAGCCACCAGACCCGGCAAATCGCTGTCCCTGATGGGCGTGTTGCGGCCGTAATCTCCGCTGCCGCCGTTGCCGGGGGCGATGAAGATTTCCGTAACCTGAGGGCTTTGCGACAGTTTCCAGGCCAGGGCGTGTTCACGCCCGCCGCTGCCGATAATGAGTACGCGCACGATTAACCTCCGCAAAATCAGAATTGCCCCTTCCACCCTGTAAGGTTGTAAGGGGCGCAAATTTACGTTATGTGAATTTTTGCCCGAGCGGCCTTAAAGCCGAAGTAACGTTAACACAGGGTCTATGTAAAACAATTTGCCCCGCAAGGGCAACATATATCCGCCCCCGGCCCGCAACCGCCGCGACAACGGATTGAAAAACCAGCTTTAATTGAGAGGATGCCATGAACGCGCGCCGTTTTTTACCTGACTATGCCCTGGAGACCATTGCCCAAAAACAACTGGAAGGTTTGCGCTGGACAGTGGGCCATGTGCTGCACGGCTCGCCGTTCTATCAAGAACGCCTCAAGGCGGCCGGCCTGCGCGACAGCCGGGACATCGCCTCCCTGGCCGATCTGGCCGGCCTGCCGGTAACCACGGCCAATGACCTGAAAGAAGGCTACCCGCTGCCGCTTCTGTCCGTGCCCCAGAATAAAATTGTCTGTGTGCACGCTTCCTCGGGCACCACAGGCAAACGCAAAGTGCTGGCCTATACCCGCAAGGACGTGGATACCTTCAGCTACATGATGGCCCGCTGCTTTGAGCTGGCCGGGGTGACCCCGGAAGACCGCATGCAGATCGCCGTGGGTTACGGCCTGTGGACCGCGGGCGTGGGCTTTCAACTTGGCTGCGAGCTCCTGGGCAGCATGGCCATTCCCATCGGCGCGGGCAATATCGAGATGCATCTTCAGTTCTTGCAGGACTTCGGCACCACAGTCATGGGCTCCACCGCGTCCATGGCCCTGCTCCTGTCCGAGGAAGTGGAGCGCTATGATCTTTTGGACAAAATCAAACTCAAAAAAATCATTTTCGGAGCCGAGCCGCATAGCGTTAAAATGCGCCGCTCCTTTGAGCGCAAGCTGGGCCTGGAAGACAGCTTTGACATCGGCGGCATGACCGAAATGTACGGCCCGGGCACGGCCATTGACTGCCCGGCCCATACCGGCCTGCACTTTTGGGCGGATCTGTTCATCATCGAAATCCTGGACCCGGAAACCCTGCAACCCGTGCCGGAAGGAGAAACCGGGGAAATGGTGGTCACGTCCCTGTGCAAGGAGGGCGCGCCGCTTTTGCGCTACCGCACCGGCGACCTTACCCGCCTGATTCCCGGTGGCTGCCCCTGCGGCCTGGCCATGCCTCGCCACGATAAAATTTTGGGCCGTTCCGATGACATGATCATCTTCCGGGGCGTAAACATCTATCCGGGCCAGATTACCGACGTGCTGGCCGGAGTGCCCGAGGCCGGCGGCGAATACCACATAGAGCTGTCCAGGGGCGAAGACGGGCGCGACGCCATGCTCCTGAGCATCGAGCGCCACCCCGACGCGCGCGAGGACAATGACGAAGCCCTGGCCGCGCACATCGCAAAGATGATGCAACACCGGGTCTTTGTCAGCCCCAAAGTGCACCTGGTTGGGCCCGGCTCTCTGCCCCGCTCCATGGGCAAGTCCAAGCGCGTTACCGATAAACGCTTTTAGGACATTTTAACTTTGAAAAAGTTAAAATGTCCTGGCGGTATGCAATTTTGCCGTCCCGCAAAATTGTCGCCCGCGCCTTTCTTGCGGGCGGTATCGTGCTTCGGCGCATCCCGCCAGCGCGTTTATCAAATATATTATTTCAAGCGTGAAGCGCTCCAAACCGCTACAAGCGGCGCAACCTTGCAAAGTTGAAATGTCCCAAGGCCGAAGCCGCCGAGGAATAAGCACAAATGTCCGACATACCTGAAGGCTGCAGAAAAATCTCCACCCAGTATCTGGATGAGGGCATGTACGTGGTGGATCTGGGGTTTTCCTGGCTGGACAACCCTTACCTCTACGCCCGCGAAGGACTCGTTCCCAGCCTCAAAGCGGCGGACGCCGTCCGGGCCGAGGGCTTTCTGGAAGTCTTCGTGGACCCGGCGCGCTCCAAAGCGGCCATCCCGGACAATGATTTGAATAATATAGCCGACGGGCACGTGGACTTAAGCGCCCTCAAGCCCACAGTGTCCCTGGAAGATGAAATGCGCGGCGCCAGCGCCCTGTATGGCCAGGCTCTGGGCTTTGCCCAGGCCGCCCTGGATCGTTGCGCCTGGCAAAAACCCGTGGACATGGACCGGGTGGAGCCCGTGGTTGCGGGCATGATGTACAGCCTCTCCCGCAACAGCGCGGCGCTGATTACCTTGAGCAAGTTGCGCGCCTCCAGCCGGCACCTGTTCAGCCACGCGGTCAATGTGGCGGTTTTAGCCATGTATTTCGGCCGCTTCCTGGGCCTGCACCCCATTACCCTGAAGCGCATCGGCCAGGCCGGGCTGCTGCACGACCTGGGCATGGCCGAAATTCCCGACAGCGTGCTCAAAAACCGGGGCAAGCTCTCGCCCGACGACCTGGCCCTGGTGCGCCGTCATCCCGTGACCGGGCATGATTTCCTGTCGCGGCAAGCCGATATCTACCCCGAAGTGTTGGAAGGCGCTCTGGAGCATCATGAGCGCTTTAACGGCAACGGCTATCCTTTTGGCCTGGCCGGGGACAAAATTTCCGTGGTGGGCCGCATTCTGGCCCTGGCCGACTCTTACGACGCCTTAACCAGCGACAGGCCGCACCGCAAGGCCCTGGCGCCGCACAAAGCCCTGTCCGTCATCTACGGCATGCGCGGCCAGGACTTTGACCCCTCGTTCGTGGAGCGCTTTATCCAGGGCGTGGGGGTTTACCCTTTGGGCAGCGCTGTAGAATTGAACACCGGCCAAAGCGGGGTGGTCATCCGGGCCAACCCGGAAAACCCCCTGCGCCCGCTGGTCTCTTTGCTCACTGACCCACGAGGCCGGCCGACGCCGCCGCGCAACGTGGATCTGTCCGGCCAGAACGCGCTGCGGATCGTCAATTGCAAAGAAAGCGCCGCCTTGCGCGCGGCCATCCACGACGGCCTCAACGTGCCCCCGGAATGATCCGCGCCCTATAGGCCGCCCTCACTTTTACACACAAAAAAACCCGCCAAGCGGCGGGTTTTTTTGTGCATACCAAGCAAAAACTTACGGCACCAAAGGCAGCATGGCCATGCCCGCATCCATGCGCAACCCGCACATGAGGTTGGCATTGGCGATAGCCTGGCCCGAGGCGCCCCGGCACAGGTTGTCGATGGCCGAAACCACAATGAGCCTGCCGGTGCGCTGGTCAACCACCAGGCCCACATCGCAGAACATGGTGCCGCGCACATTGCGCACGTCGGGCAGCTCGCCCCTGGGCATGAGCCGCAACCAAGGGAAGCGCTCATACGCGGTTTCATATACCCCAAAAATGCGCTCCACAGCAATGCCGTCGCGCAGGGTGGCGTACATGGTGCTCAGGATGCCGCGGTTTATGGGCAAAAGATGGGTGCTGAACGAAACTTTCAAATCCTTCTTGCTGGAGAAGTTGGACAGTTCCTGTTCGATTTCCGGGGTATGGCGATGCTTGCCCAGGTTGTAGGCCTTGAAATTATCCGCCACCTCACAGAACAGGGAGCCCACTTTGGCGCCGCGTCCCGCGCCGGAGGCGCCCGATTTGGAGTCAATAATCAGACCGTGCGGCTTAATCAGGCGGTTTTTCAAAGCCGGGTATAGCCCGAGGATGGCGGAAGTGGGATAACAGCCGGGGTTGGCCACCAGGCGGGCTTTTTTGATCATGCGGCCATACACTTCCGGGATGCCGTACACAGCTTCCTCTAAAAGCTCCGTAGCGGCATGGCTCACCCCGTACCACTGCTCATAGACGCCCACATCCTTAATTCTGAAGTCAGCGGAAAGGTCAACCACTTTCAATCCCGCGGCAATGAGCTCCGCGGCCATGTTCATGGCCGTGCCGTGCGGCACCGCCAGAAAAACCAGTTCACAAGACTCGGCCAGATCTTTGACATCGGGCTGAGAAATAATCAGATCGCCCAAGGGCGTATTCAGCAAAAACGGATGTATTTCCGCAACCCTTTTGCCGGCTTCGCTGCGCGAAGTGACTTTGGTCACGATCAGCTGGGAATGTGTGCTCAAAAGCCGCAACAATTCCATGCCTGTATACCCGGTCATGCCTACCAGGCCCACTTTGACTCTCTTCATAAAATTCTCCTTCAAATGGCGCAAAACTATTTGTCGGCCATAACGTACTTTAAACGTAATTCATAAAGCACGCTGTCGATAAGTCGCATTTCATCAGCATCAAGATTGCCGGCGCTTTTATCTTTGAGCATGCTCAGGATATCAATGTTATGCTTGGCGACAACCAAATTCCGTTTGACTTCACCAGACTCGGGGTCCGGCACTTCCCCCAGATGCACCAGGGCGGAGGAAGCAATGGACAGCACAAAGGCGGAAAAAGTCACCATCGGCATGGGCTGTTCGCCCCGCTCTTCAGCATTAGCCACAGCGCCATCTTCTCCCGCAATGTCGGAGCCGACCATATTTTTTTTGTCCTCATCCATAATTACCCATTTTACCTCCTAATTACCTTAAGAGCACCCCACTCTCCCGGCGGTTTTAAAAGATGATCGCCGTAGCGCTCACCCAATAACTAAACAGCGGCAGTCCGTCCCAGACAGACGCCGTCCTTTTGGCCGCTTGCTGTAAACATTTTTCTTACGCGCCTGAGTAACGGCCAAAATATTTTGAGTATTCACGGACGCAGATCCCTATATCGTTTATGTAAGAGTCGGAAAAGGTCCGTGAAAAAATGAACAAAGCATTCGCCTATCCACAAATTCAAATATAACCTTTATAAATATTTTTAGCAATATTTTATCAATAAAATTCATAACTTGACATGAGAACTCGCGTTGTCGTCCCATACGCATCAAGATCAATCCGGCAATATAAGACGCCTAAAAAAATTAGGTCGCGCCGATACGCAGGAAGAATGTTTTTAAGTACCCCAACTCCGGCATGGCCACAGGCACAGGGTGGTCAGCTCCCTGTTCGCCGAAATCCACGATCCGCACTGTTTTACGGCGCCTTGCCGCGGCCCTGGCCAAGATCTGCCGAAAAACCTCCACCTCAAGGTGCTGCGAGCATGAACTGGTGACCAGCAATCCGCCGTCGGCCACCAGGTCCAAAGCCAGCTCGTTGCAGCGTTGGTAGGCGCCAAGCCCGGCGGTTTCGTCTTTCTTCCTTTTGATAAACGCGGGGGGATCCAGGCAGACCAGATCAAAGCTCCGACCGGCCTCGCGCAGGCCCGCCAGGGCGCTTATGGCGTCGCCGCCCACGGTCCGCGCCTCTGTATGCGGCAAATTACGGCGGGCATTATGCTCCGCAAGGCGCAAGGCCTCTTCCGAAGCATCCAGAAAAGTCACCTCTTTGGCGCCCGCAGCCGCGGCCGCGGCGCAACCAAAGCCTCCCACATAGGAAAAAGCGTCCAGCACGCTGATGCCCTTGCCGTAAGATGCGGCCAGGGCCGCCGTCCTGGCCCGGTTGTCGCGCTGGTCGTAAAACCAGCCGGTTTTCTGCCCCCGGCTTAAGGGCGCGGCAAAGGCAAGGCCCTGCTCCAGAATTTCAAGCTCCGCCGACAAACCGCCGGGTTCCGGTCCCACCGCCACTTCCACAGCCCGGTCCGGCGCAAGGGGCAGGCCTTCCAACTCCCGCCCGGGCAGATCATTGCGAAATAAAAGCACCGCAGGCTTGAACAACTCGCCGATCACCTCCAGCAGGGCCGGCTTCTGCGCCTCCATGCCCGCTGTGCCCACCTGGGCCACAAACACGCCGTTATAGCGGTCAAGGATCAGGCCGGGCAAAGCGTCGCCCTCGGCGTGGACCAGGCGATAGTAGGGCAGATCGTACATTTGCTCGCGCCAGGCCAGGGCCGCCCGCAACCTGCGTTCAATAAGGCCGGCGCTTAAAGGCTCGGCCGCCCGGCGGCTGACAATGCGCGCGGCGATCAGCGAATTGGGGTTCACATAGACCGTGCCCAGCGCCCGGCCCGCCGCGTCTAGAAGCACCGCGGGCTCACCCGGCGCAAATTCCTTGAGCGGCGTACGCTTGGTGTCGATTTCATTGCTGAACACCCATAAATGCCCCGCCCGAATGCGGCGCTCTTCATTCTTTTTTAAAACCAAATTTTTCATGAGCCTACCTTGTCCGCTGGCCCCGCATGCGGGCCGCTGTTCAGCCAAAGCCGTCCCCAGACGGCAGATGGCGTTTTCTAACAAAAACAAGCTGAAATTCCTAGGAACTTTAACAATCTTTGCAAAATCAATGTGCTTCGCCCCAATTGCGCCCCACTCCCCAATCCACGGTCAAAGGCGCCAGAAGCGGCACGCCGCCGGGTGTGGCCTCGGCCATCAGGGCGGCCAGGCACAACCCGGCCTGTTTGGCGGTGGCCAGCGGCGCTTCCAACACCAGTTCGTCGTGAATCTGCAAAATCAACTCAGCCTTTAAATCTTTCAATTCCTCAGAGGCATGGGCCTTGAGCATGGCCAGCTTGATAATGTCCGCCGCGCTGCCTTGCAAAACGGTGTTGATGGCCTGGCGCCGGGCCTGGGAAGCCAGTTGGGCGTTGTTGGAGGCAATGTCGGAAATCAGTCTTCTTCGGCCGGTCATGGTGGTTACGTAGCCCTGCTCGCGGGCCAGCTCCACAATTCCTTCATAAAAGGCCTTGAGCGTTTCAAATTTTTCAAAATAGCGGGCTATGAAATCCTGCGCCTCTTTTAGCGGGATACGCAACTCCCGGCCCAGCTTCTGCGCGCCCATGCCGTAAATAAGGCCAAAATTTATGGTTTTGGCGTTACGCCGCTCCTCGGGCGTAACCTCTTGCGGACTTTTGTCGTAAAGCAGCCCGGCCGTGCGGGCGTGAATATCTTCCCCGGCCCGGAACGCGGCCAGAAGCATGGGATCTTGCGACAAATGGGCCAGAACGCGCAATTCTATCTGGGAATAGTCGGCGGAAACCAGGGCATAGCCTTCCCCGGCCGTAAAACAGGCACGCATGCGTTGGCCTTCTTCGCCGCGCACCGGGATATTCTGCAAGTTGGGCCGGCTGGAGGACAGCCTGCCCGTGGCCGTGGCCATCTGGTTAAACGAGGTGTGGATGCGTCCCCCGGCGTCGACCAGCTTGGGGAACGGGGCAAGGTAGGTGGAGCGCAGCTTTTCCAGCTTGCGGTAATCCAAAATGGTGTCCACGATCTCGTGCCGGCCGGCCAGCTTTTCCAGGGCCTCCTGGGAGGTGGACAAAGCGCCGCCCCTGGTCTTGCCCGCCTTGGGCAAATGCAACCGGCTGAACAGCACCTCGCCCAACTGCTGCGCGGAGCGGATATTGAACTCCCCGCCGGCCAGATCGTAAACTTTGCGGGTCAGATCCGTCAGGTTCCGCTCCACTTCCCGCAAAAAAGCGTTAAACGCCTGGATATCCAGAAGCAGCCCCCGGCGCTCCATGGCGGCCAGCACAGGGATAAGCGGAATTTCCAGTTCATACATCAAAGCGTCCAACCCGGCCCCGTGCAGGCGGCCTGTTTGCATATCCGCCAGGGCCAACGCCAGAAGGCCGGGGCCCAGCCCGGCCGGATTCGGCGCGGCAGCCGGCCGGTCGCCTTCCCCGGAGACGGGTTCCTGAGCCAGCCCCAACTCGACGCGGGCATGGCGGGCCAGTTTATCCCAGGAGTAGTCGCGCTCTTCAGGATCAAGCAAATAAGCGGCCAAGCCCAGGTCAAACCACAACTTGAGGGGCAACTCGCTCCAGGCCGTGGCCAGATTGCGTTCGTCATTGAGCAGAGCTTTGACGTCCGGGGTAACCACCCGCCCGGCCGCCCGGCAATATTCGGCCAGCGCGGCGGCCGTCGCGGCGGGGTCCGCCCCGGCGGACACGCGATATTCCCGGTCTTGCAAAGCCACCAGCCAGCCGCCTTGCTCGGGCAGCAAAGCCACAGCCGCGCCGTGACAAGCGGGCAGATCCTTAACCGCGCAGTCCCGCGCCGCCTCGCCGCCGGTCAGGCCGGGCGCTCCCAGGTCCAGCAAACTGCCCTGTCTGGACGGCCCGCCCGAGGACGGGGGCGGCGCAACAGGGGCGGGCTGGCCGCTAAACAAAGGCAAGTCCGAAGCCCGCGCGGCCGCAGCCGTTGTTTTGTTTGCGGCGATCTCGGCTTTACCCGGAATCGCGCCGTAAAAGTCCATAAATTCCCGCAGCAGGGAACGTAAATCATACTCGCGCAGAATGGCGGCCACGGTTTCAGTTGCGGGCGGCTGCAGGCTGATATCCGTCAAGTTGAGCTCCGCGCAAGCGCCGACGTCCAGGGTGGTCAGGCGGCGAAACAGAAAAATGTCGCCCAGGTGTTCGCTGAACTTGGCGCGCACTTTTTCCGGCAGCTCATCCAGGCCGTCGCGGATGGCCTCCAGGGTGGGGAAGTCCGCAAAAATCTTTTCCGCGGTCTTGGGGCCCACGCCGGGCACGCCGGGGATATTGTCGCTGGAATCGCCGATCACGGCCTGAAAATCAGGCCACTGCGCCGGGGTAAGGCCGGTTTCGGTCTGGAAAGACTCCAGGGTGAGCATTTTTTCGCCTTTGCTCGCCGGGTCCCACAAAACCACGCCCGGGGCCAGGCATTGCTTGAAATCCTTGTCCGAACCAATAATCACCACCGGCCGGCTGTCCTTAAAACGGTGGGCCAGGCCGGCAATGCAGTCATCAGCTTCACAACCATTGGAAACCACCAGAGGAATGCCCAAAGCCCGCACCAGCTCGGTCACGGGCGCGATTTGCTGGACAAGCGGCTCGGGCGTGGCCGTACGTTGCGCTTTATAGGGAGCGTAAAGCTCATGGCGAAAAGTGGGGCCTTTGCCGTCCAGGGCGAAGACAAAGGCCTGCGGCCGTTCCTGCCTTAAAATGCGCAGGAGAATACGCCCCAGGGCGAAAATGGCGCCGGTGGGAAAGCCATCCGCCCGCTTCATGCCCGGGTTGCCATAAAAACAGCGGTACAGAAACGCCGTGCCGTCCATGAGGAAGAGCGGCTCCCGCCCTGCCGGCAATTGCGATCTGATGCTCATGGCTTGTTTCTCCCTGCGTGATAAATTTACAAATTCGACCGGCGCTTAGCGCAAACCGGCTTTAAAATCAGGCCAGGCCGCGAGCAGCGCGCGCAGGGCCTTGCCCCGGTGGCTGACTTGATTTTTTTCCTCGCGGGAGAGTTCCGCCGCATGCCGCCCCAACTCAGGATCAAAAAAAATGGGATCATAGCCAAAGCCCTGCTCGCCCCTGGGCTCTTCGGCTATACAGCCCTCCCACACGCCGTGGAAAACAGCCTGCCGCCCGTCGGGGGCGCACACGGCCAGCACGGTGTGAAAGCGGCAGGCGCGCTGTTCCCGGGGCACGCCCGCAAGCTTGTGCAAAACCTTGGCCATATTGCCGGCGTCCGTAGCCGGCAAACCCGGCCCGCCGCTGTAGCGGGCGGAATACACGCCCGGCTCGCCGCGCAGATAATCCACTTCCAGGCCGGAATCATCGGCAATGGCGATGCGCCCTGTGGCTGAACAAATAAGACGCGCCTTGCGCCGGGCATTGCCCTCCAGGGTGGGCTCGGTCTCCTCCACATCCGGCACGCCGGGAAAGGCGGACATATCCAAAAGCGTTTCCCCGAATCCGGCCAGGAGCCCCCGCAACTCCGCCACCTTACCCTGGTTGCGCGTGGCCAGCACAATGGCGTGTTTATCTTGCATAGCCCCTCATTATTTATTTCAAAATCTTTGCCAATTTATATTTTTTTAAAGGTTAAATTGCTCTATAATTATGATTGTCCCCAAGGACAATATGCGGACCATCTTGACGCGGCCGGCCGCCTCTGTCAAATTATTGTTTTAACACTGAAAATATCCTTTAAAAAAATGGAGAATTTTTATGATCAGCAAAGCGGAGCAACGCAGAGAGGCTGTCCGTCCCAAATCCTGGGGCGGCCAAGGCGAGTTGCTTGCCAAATACCATCTCGGCCCGGACGGGGCCGCGGCGGGTGAGAGCTTCAGCATGGCCGCGGAAATGGCCCTTATGCCGGGGCACTCCATCGGCGTGCACACCCATGACAGCAATGAGGAAATTTACGTAATTCTGTCCGGGCAGGGTGACTACACTGATGAGCACGGCATGGTGCACAGACTGTCCGCCGGAGATATGACCCTGACCCGGCAAGGACAAAGCCATGGCATGGCCAATCCCGGCCCGGACCCCCTGGTTTTCCTGGCGGTCATCGCCCGGTAACTTTCCGAAAACTTATCAAAAGAACCTGTTTTTATGTTACGAGTTTATTCCATAAGCTTGGGCTGCCCCAAAAATCTGGTGGACAGCGAGCACCTGCTCGGCTCGCTGGGCAAGATTGAACATGCCGGCAACATTGCCGGGGCCGATTTGATATTCATCAATACCTGCGGCTTTATTTTGCCCGCGGTGCAGGAGTCCATCGGCGTGATTCTGGATGCGGCGGAAAGCATCCAAGCTTTGCCGGCCGGCCGGCGCCCTCTGCTGGCCGTGGCCGGGTGCCTGGTGGGACGCTATTTGCCGCAGGGTCTGGACAAAGAAATTCCCGAAGTGGACCTCTGGCTCGATGTGGCCGACCTGCCGCGCTGGCCCGCGCTCATCGGCGACCGCCTGGGCTTTGCGCCCGCGCCGGGCAGGCTTTTATCCACCGGGCCCGGCCATGCTTACCTAAAAATCAGCGACGGCTGCAACCATGCCTGCGCCTTTTGCACCATTCCGCTGATCAGAGGGCCCCTGCGCAGCTTCCCCGTGCCCGCGCTCCTCAATGAAGCGCGGGAACTCATTGCCCAGGACGTGCGCGAGATCATCCTGGTGGGCCAGGACGTTACCGGCTACGGCCGGGACGAGGCCGGCGGCGATAAAACCCTGCGAGCCCTGCTCACGGGCCTGGCCGAGCTGCCCGGCCTCAACCGCCTGCGGCTGATGTATCTCTACCCGGCCGGGCTGACCCCTAAGTTTCTGTCCTTCCTGCGCGAACTGCCCCCGACTTTCGTGCCTTACTTTGACGTGCCCCTGCAACACTCCCACCCCGAGGTCCTGGCCCGCATGGGCCGTCCCTTTGCCCAAAACCCGGGCCTGGTGCTGGACCGCGTCCGCGAGCTTTTTCCCGAAGCCGCCCTGCGCACCAGCCTCATTGTCGGCTACCCGGGCGAAAGCGAAGCCCAGTTCGAGCATCTGCTGGACTTTGTGCAGGCCGCGCGCTTCCAGCACCTGGGCGTGTTCGCCTACCAGGCTGAAGAGGGCACCCCGGCGGCGGCCCTGCCCGGCCAAATCCCCGAAGAGACGCGCGAGGAACGGCGCCGCCAGGTCATGGCCCTGCAGGCTGAAATCAGCGCAGAGCTGCTGGAGGCCTATCTTGGCCGCCACCTGGACATTCTGGTGGAAAAAGTAAGCCCGGAATGGCCGGGCCTGCATGTGGGCCGCGCCTGGTTCCAGGCCCCGGAGGTGGATGGCGTCACTTACATCAGCGGGCCCAAGGTCGCGCCCGGCCAAATGGTCCGTGCTGAAATCACCGAAACCCACACTTATGATTTAAGCGCCCTGGCGGATTAAGGCATTTTCCGGCTAAAGCGGCCTTTTGGAGGAGGGGAACCCCAAGGAGCCGAGCCCCTTGAGGTTCCCCTCCTCCAAACCTCCTCCCTTCCTGAACCCCAATTGGCTGATGAGCTATTTTAGAGCATTTTAACATTTAAATTATATATTAAGGAAAAATGCTCTGGCGGATGCGCCGGCAGACGCCCGCAAGCGAGCAGCGCGGCGCGCCTTTCCTGATTCGCTTACTTGAACCTGGCCAGTTCGCGGGCGGCGTCGCGCTTTTCAGCGTCGCGCTTGAGAGTTTCGCGCTGGTCGTAGAGTTTTTTGCCGCGCGCCAGGGCGATTTCCACTTTAACGCGGCCTTTGGAGAAATAGAGTTTGAGGGGCACGACGCTCAGCCCCTTTTGCTCCACTTTGGCGGCCAGGGAATTGATTTCCCAGGCGTGGAGCAGAAGCTTGCGGTCAGCGTCGGGATCGTGGCGGGCATAGCCGGCGTTTTGGTAGGGAGCGATATACAGGCCCACCAGCCAGGCTTCGCCATTTTTGAAGGTCACGTAGCTGTCGCGAAAAGAAACCTGCCCGGCGCGCAGGCTTTTCACTTCCGTGCCCGTAAGCACAAGTCCCGCCTCCAGAGTGTCCAGAATCTCGTAAAGGTGGCGGGCTTTTTTATTGGGGGCGATCAGGCTGCCGGCGCCCGGCGTTTTTTTGCTCATACTGCTATCCTGCTCGGGCCGCCGCGGGAACGGCGCCCGGAACGGAGCCTTTTACCCGGCCTGCTCTTCAATGTCCAGCAGGGAGGTATGAAAGGCCAGATCGTCGTGCGCCCTGGCGCGCATGAAGCGGCGCACCAGGCGGTTAACATGGCCGGCGGTGCGGCAGTTGAGAGCTTCCTCCACCAGGGTCAGGCAATCCCGGCGCTTCAAGCGGCGGACAATGTCCTTGATGCCAGGCACGGCAATGGGGTTGACCGAAAGACTATCCACCGCCAGCCCCAGGAGCACGGGCAGGCAGTAAGGGTCAGCGGCCATTTCCCCACACACGCCCACCGGGATGCCCGCCTTGTGGCCGGCCTCCACGATCTGTTTGATAGCGGTGAGCACGGCCGGGTGCAGAGGCTGATACAGGTGGGCCACCTGATGGTTGTTGCGGTCCACAGCCAGGATGTACTGGACCAGGTCATTGGTGCCGATGCTGAAAAAATCGGCCTCTTCGGCCAGGACTCCGGCCATGATCGCCGCGGCCGGCAATTCGATCATCACGCCCACGGGCACGTCTTCGGCATAATCCTGCCCCAGGGCTCTGAGTTCGCGACGGGCCTCCTGCAAAACGCGGATGGCGCGTTTGAATTCCAGAGGGTCGGAGAGCATGGGAAACATGATGGAGGCGCGGCCGCCGGCGCCGGCCCGCAGCATGGCCCGCAATTGTGGCTTGAACAAGTCCGGGTTGGTCAGGCAATAGCGGATGCCGCGCAGGCCCAGGGCCGGGTTGACTTCCACCTGGTAGCTCAAGTCCGGCAGGATTTTATCCGCGCCCACGTCCAAAGTGCGGAACACTATTTCACCGGGCACGGATTTCATGGCCCGCGCGTATTCCTGATACAGCTCCTCCTCGTCGGGCGGAGCCGGGCGGTTCAGAAAAGCGAATTCCGTGCGGTAAAGGCCCACGCCTTCACCGCCGTTTCTGCCCACATCAGGGATGTCTTCCTGCCAGGCGATGTTGGCCTGGACTTTAATTTCATAGCCGTCCACAGTTTTGGCGGGCAAGCCGCAGGCCGCTCGGATGCGCTCGCGATAGGCGTTGAACTGCGCGGCCAGGGCGGCGTATTCTTCCAGTTCGGCCGCATCGGGATTGACCAGCACCGCGCCTTTGAGCCCGTCCACAATAATGGTCGCGCCATCGGGCACGCTGGCTTCCAGGGACATGACCCCGACCACGCAGGGCAAACCCAGGCCCCGGGCCAGGATGCCGGTGTGCGAAGTTTTGCCGCCTTCCTCGGTGACCAGGCAGAGCATCTGTTCGGGCGAGAGCTCCAGGGTGTCGGCCGGTGAAAGGTCGTGGGCCAGGAGGGCCGTCTGGGCGGGCAGGCGGACCTGGCGGCGCTGGTAGCCGGAGATCTGCTCCAGGACGCGGTCGGCCACCAGGTAAACTTCCTGGATGGATTCCCGGATGTAGGGGTCTTCGATTTTGCTGAAAAGTTCGGAGATTTCGGCCAGGGTTTCATCCAGGGCCCATTCGGTGCTCATGTGCAAATCGCTGATGCGCCTGATCACGCCCGCGCTGAGCTTGGGATCCTGGGCAATCATGACGTGGGCGGCCACAATGGCCGCCTGGTCTCTCATCTTTTCCGGCATGCCGCCGTGGGCGTTTTTGAGTTCCGCCACCACATTGGCCAGGGCGGTCTTGAATTTTTCGACCTCTTCGGCAACCTGTTCGGGAAGAATGGTTTTACGCACAGGGGCGAGCCCGCGCCGGGCGTGCAGAAAAAAGGCCTTGCCAATGGCGATGCCCGCGGACACTGGAATGCCGTGAAGAATGCGCGTGGCCACTTAAATCAGCTTCCCGCGTTAATGATTTCGACCAGGGAGCGTACCGCAACCGCGGCATCAGGCCCGGTGGCGCGGATGGTGATGCAGGTGCCCGGCCCAGCGGACAGGGACAAGATGTCCAGAATGCTTTTGGCGTCCACGCTCCCGGCCTCGCTGCTCATAACAATGGCCGAAGCAAAGGCCTGGGCGGCCTGGGAAATTTTAGCCGCCGGCCTGGCGTGCAAACCCAAGGGGCCGGGAGCGCGGACCACGTCTTGCGCGGTTTCATCAGCCATGGCGTAAGAGCCTCCCCTTTTAAAAAAATCGTCCACAATGGCGGATATTATAATCTCAAATTTACAAAAAAGAAAGCAATTGCTGAAAAGTGTCCAGCAGCCTCAAACTTTAAACCAGCAGCCAATAGATAAGCACAATGGCGCAAAAGGGCAGAGCTCTGGGCATATTGGTTTTTAGCACCAGGAAATACCCCATGGCCGGCAAGGCCACGCAGAAGGCGGCCCAGACAAGGATATTGTGGCTTAAATCAGCCGTAAGGCCCAAAAGCAGGGCCAGAAGCAGGGCGTTGCAGTATTTCAGGCGCTCGCCCCAGTTGATGATGTCAAAACCGTGCAAGCGTTCAAGGGCGGTTAAGCCGTGTTGCAGGGCAAAATAAAAAGAAGCCAGGCGAAAGGCTTGCACCCCGGCGAATAAACAGACAGTAAAGGCCGCCGCGACCCAGGGCAGGCCCGAAAGCATAAAGCAGGCCGAAACCAGTGCCCAGAAAGGCATCAGCGTACCGCTGAACACGGAATCGCCAATGGCGGAAAGGGTGTACCCGGCCGTGTCCTTTACGTTGTGCAGAGCTTCTTCCGAAAGCATGCCCCGGGCGATGAGCTGCTCCAGATGCAGGAACAGGCCCAGCAAAAACGGCGCGGCCATGGGATGGGTGTTGAAATGGCGGATATAACGCCGCCTGGCGCGCAACAGATCCTCAGGATCGGGATAAAGCTCGGCCAGGCCCGGCTCCAGGGCATGGGTGATGCCCAGGCTCTGCATGCCCTGCGGCGTAAAAGCCGCGCCCAGAAGGTAGGAACGCAGAAAACAGGTCAGGCTTACTTTTCGGCTGAGCATGGCGCGGGCCGGTCCTTTGCATCTTGGGGCAATATTTTTTCTTGCGGGCTTCCAGCCGGGCCACAAGGCAAGGGCCTGTGGTTCAGGCGCGCAATTGAGTTGTTTATACCCTTTTCCGCCGCAGTGCGCATCTATTTTTTAAACCGCTCTCCTGAACCGGCAAAGCTCCCTAAACAAAAGATTAAAGATGCCGATACGTTAAATATACGACAACACATAGACGGAGGCCAAGCATGAGCAGCGTGGGCATTAGCGACAATTTGCGGAGCATCCTGGCCGGGCTGGATATTGAACAGTTTCTGCGCAAAAAAAAGGACGACGAAATTATTCCCGATGCGGGCGCGGATCTTTTAAGCGCCAGGGATTCGCTGGTCGCGGAGATCGCGGCGGAACGGCACAGCATCGCGGCAGGGCAAAATTCCAATCCCCTGGACCGCAACTTCGTGCGCAAAGATAAAGAAGACTCCCGTTATGTGACCGCCACCCTGCAAGGGCTCAAGGCCTCAAGAGAGATGGGTGAAGCCAGGCAAAGCTCGGTCACGGCCCTGCTGGATGAATTTGGCGGAGTCAATGTCAGCGGCACTTATTTTGCTTCGGAAGGCGGGCATAGCGAGAATTGGTACACGCGGCGCCTCAAGGAAAAAACCGCGCGGGAGCTGATGGAAGACGCTGCGGAAAAACTGCGCCGGGAACGTCAGGAGGAAAAAGAGCGGACCGAAGAAGCCTTGCTCGCGCCCAAAGATGCCAAAGGCAACCCTGTGGACCTGCCGGCCGGATCCGGCGCGCCTGTGGACATGGGCTCGGCAAACGCCGTTTTGGCCGCGCCGCCGCCCTCGCCGACCCCGGCCGAGGCGGCTGCGCCTTCAGCGGCCGCAGCCCCCGAAGCCGCTTCCCCTTCGCCCGCGAGCGGCAATAAGCCGGCGGCCAAAGTTGTCGCTTCTGTGAACATCACGGTGTAGCGCGGCTGATTTTTCGTTAACGGCAAACTTGCACGCGCCGGCCCAAAAAGCCGGCGCGTGCCGTATTGAATTCCGCTGTCCGAAAACCGGCTTAACCGGCCTTCATCGCCCGCTTGGAAGCCTTGAGCGGGTTGACCTTTCTGGCTTGTTCCCCGCTGTCCTTTTTTATCAAGTGCTGGTTGGCGCTGACAAGCGCCGCCGGGTCAAGCCCCAAAGCGGCCAGACGCGCCGGCACGGTCAGGCGCGCCGCGGTGTAGCGGTTGGGGTCGGCCCAGAACTTGTCCAGGCGGTCCCGGGTGGTCAGATACAGGCCTTTTTCGTCAATCGCCAGACAATATGCGGCGCCATGTTCTTCAATGGCTTGAATGACCATGTCCGAAGTGGTGCCGAAACGATTTTGCATAACTGAACCCTTTTGAGTTTAAACATGGCGCGCAACAACTACCCCGCCGCGCTCTTGCAGGAGCCGGGGGGGGCCCAAGGCCCCCGGGCCGGGGAGGAGTTTTGACACCAAAAAAAAGGACCCCAAAAATAGTGGGTATTTTATTTTAAATTATAAAAAAAGGGAACAAGA
>JAVBRZ010000005.1:0-3221 GCA_031547425.1 Desulfovibrionaceae bacterium | reverse complement strand
AGCGAAAAAACGAGATTTGTGACAGTGGCAAGGCAGCAGGACAAAAGACGACGAAAGCGTAGCCAACCCTACGGTGAGGAGGCTTTTGGCCTGTTAACGCGGCTAATGGCGCAAAGCTCGCTTTTGCAGCCAAGGAGAATTATGAAATGACTTCTAAAGACACGCTACGCTGCTCGCTTGCAGGCGTCCGCCGGCGCATTTTAGAGCATTTTTCCTTAATATATAATTTAAATGTTAAAATGCTCTAAAATGCGCTATTTGCGGTGAATATGCCGGCGTTTTCCGGGCGCGGTGGGCACGATCAGCACCCGTCTGACTTTGCGTGAGCGGGCGAAGCGCGGCGGGGCTTCGTATAGCTGCACAATAATGCTTCGAGATATAAGATTGAGGAGTAGCATATAAATCACCACCTGGGGTCTGTGCGCCGGGCCGCGATGTAATTTTGTCTTCCTTGCTTTAAGCGTATCCCCCTGTGGGCTTTTGTCGTAATTTTCTTTCCCTGCCGCGTTCAGGCCGCTTCTCCCGCCCGGTTTTTATCCAGCCAGCGAGCCAGGGTCAGGAACAGCTCCGAACTGTTGATGGGCTTGGTCAGGTGGGCGTTCATGCCCGCAGCCAGGCTCTTTTGGGCGTCGTTGTCCGTGGCGTGGGCGGTCATGGCGATGATGGGCAGATTGCTGAAGCGGTCCTCTTCGCGTAACTTGGCGGTGGCGGTAAGCCCGTCCATTTCCGGCATCTGGATGTCCATGAGCACCAGGTCAAAGGGCTGGGAGTCCAGGAGGCGCAGGGCTTCTTTGCCGTTAACGGCCACGGTCACTTTCATGCCCGCCTGGGTAAGCATTTCTTCGGCCACCAGTTGATTGATTTCGTTGTCTTCCACCACCAGGATGCGGCTGCCCGCGAATCCCGCAACCAGAGCCTGTTCCTTGCAGCACGGTTTCTCGGCCTGAGCGCTCGCGGCGAGTTCCTGCCCGTAAATATTGCTGATGGCCCGGGCGAGGTTGTCGCGGCTGACAGGGCGGTACAGGATTTGGCGGAAAGCGCCGCCCTGGGCGTCGCTCCAGGTGGCGCGCTCGTATTCCTCGGCAATGAGCAGCACCTCCACATCGCAGGCGTCGAGGCTTACGTGGCTGTTGGCGCGGCCGCAGTGCAGGCGCATATGCTCGATTACCCGCACGTCGGACAGTTCGGAGCCGATGATCAGCAGATCGTAAGCGCATTTGTGCGGTCCGTCGGGATAACCGGGGCATATTTTGCGCAGGGTTTCGTCCGCGCCGTTTGCCTCGTCAATATGCTCGCAGCCCAGAGAGCGCAGCAGGTCGCGCACTTCCAGGCGTTCCGCCTCAGTGGGGGAAGCCAGGAGCACGCGCAGGGCCTTGTAGCTTTGCGGAATTTCGCTGTGTGCTTTTTCCTGGCCAGCGGGCAGGAAGCGGGCCGTGAAGTGGAAGGCGGAACCCCGGCCGGGTTCGGATTCGCACCAGATTCTGCCGCCCATGAGCGCGGTGAGCTTTTGGCAGAGAGCCAGGCCCATGCCCATGCCGCCATGGCGCCGCGTGCTCGAGGCGTCGGCCTGGTTGAAAACGGTGAAGGCTTTGGTTTGTTGCTCGGCGCTTAAGCCTATCCCGGTATCTTTGACGGAAAAATGCAGGCCGCTCAGGATATCGGCGGGGCTTTCCAGGCCGGCTCTGATGACCACCCCGCCCGAGGTGGTGAATTTTATGGCGTTGTCGATGAGGTTGCCGAGCACCTGTTCAAGGCGGGTGGCGTCGCCCAGGTAATAATCTTTGATTTCCGGCGCGACTTCAACGGCCAGGGCCAGGCCTTTTTCTTCGGCCTGGGGCGTGAATCTGTCGGCCACGCCGCTCAAAACGGCCCGCAGGTTGAAAGGCGCGAGGCTGATATCCAGATCTCCGGCTTCCATGGCGTTGAAATCAAGGATGTCGTTGACGATGTGCAGCAGGGAGCGGCCGGCGAAGTCGATTTTTTCCATAAACTCGCGCTGGCGCGGGGTCAGATCCATGCGCATCATCAGGCCGCTCACGCCGGTAATGGCGTTTAAGGGCGTGCGGATTTCGTGGCTGATGTTGGCCAGGAACTGATCTTTGACCCGGTTGGCTTTGCGGGCGTCATCCGCGGCTGTGCCCAACTGCCGGTTGGCGTTTTCCAGGGCTTCCTTCGCCTGGCGCACTTCTTCCTCGGCGGCGCGCATGTTGGTGATGTCCAGGCTGGTGGCAAAGCCTTTGCGCATGGTTCCGGTTTCGTCAAAAACGAATTTAAAGGAGGTGCGCAGCCATTTGACGGAGCCGTCCTTGCAGAACACGGCCCGTTCCCTGACCACAATGGGGTTTTGCGGCGAGGGCGTGGGCCTGGGTGAGACCGGGGGCACCTGTAAAGCGGGAATCTTGCGGCCGATGAGCTCGGCGGGTTCGTAACCGAGCACAGGCGTGACCCGGTCGGAGACGTAGTCAATGCTCCAGTCAGGGGCCACGGACCAGATGATTTCGCCCGTGGCTTCGGCCACCATGCGGAAGCGGTCTTCGGACTCGCGCAGGGCTTCATTGACGCGGCGGTTGTGCACGGCTGTGCCGATGAGGGCGCCCACGGCGCGCAGGATGTTTTCCTCGGATTCGCTCCAGATGTATTCGGTGTGGCAATCGTCAAAGCCGATAAAGCCCCACAACTCGCCGTGGAAGATAACGGGCGCGCAAAGGACGGAGACGACGCCCTGCGGGATCATCCGCGTGCGTTCGGACGCGGGCAGGTCTTTAGTCAGCTTGTTGACGCAGCCGCCGGCCTGAAAGGTTTCCAGCCAGCCCGGCGCGGCTTCGGCAAAGGGGATATTGAGGCGCGGGATCCGGCCCTGGCGTGGTTCTCCGTCCGCGGACCACTCATAAATCTGGGAGGCGTGCGGGCGGGGGTCGTACTTGGCCTCCGGGCTTTCATGAATGCGCCAGACATAAACGCGGTCAACGCCGGTGGCTTCGCCCAGGACGCCCAGGACGCTGTTGACGTTGCCGTCAAAATCCCCGGTTTCGGCCAGGAGGCGCTGGGCGGCCAGACTGGCGGCCTGCAACAGGTTGTCCCGGCGCTGCAGCGTTTTGTCCATGAGCTGGTGCTGGGTGTCGTCATAAGCCACTATCATGGCGCCGATCAGCAGACCCGACTGGTCATGGATGGGGTCCATGGTGGCGATCAGGTTTTTTGATTGCCCGTTAAGGCTGAAC
>JAVBRZ010000085.1:0-7757 GCA_031547425.1 Desulfovibrionaceae bacterium | reverse complement strand
GAGCATTTTAACATTTAAATTATATATTAAGGAAAAATGCTCTGGCGGATGCGCCGGCGGACGCCCGCAAGCGAGCAGCGCAGCGTGTCTTTAGTTCAGGCCGCTTCGGCCTGAACGTGTATGATAAAAGGCTGTGTTTTTGTCTTTTAAATGCTGCATATGGTGTAACATTTCAAAGTTAAAATGCTCTAAGGCCCGGGGGGGCTTTGGTTAAAGCTGCTCAGGAAGGTGTCGATAGTGCTGTCGCCCTTGGTTTTGGGGGTTTCGTCCCCGGTCTGGCCCTCGGCTGCCGTTGTTTCAGAGGCGGGGGGCAGGCCGGGTTCGACATTGTAGGCGGTGTTTTGCATGCCATTGGGGTTGAGCCTGGTGCCGATGGAAGGCACAGTGCCCATATCCGCCAGTTCCGTGGGGCTTAAGAGCAGAGAGCGCACTTCGGAAGAGAGCGGGATGGTGCCGGAACTCATGGCCAGCACCTCGTTGGTGGGGGTGTGCAGGAGCCTGATGTTCACACGCACGGAGCGGTTGGTGCGCACATAGGTGCCCACCATGACCACGGCGCTGCTCACGTCGGTATTGGCCAGGTATTCCGGGTTGCGGGTCAGCAGCATTTCGCCGTTGAGCTCGTCGAAAAAGAGGCCGGAACCTTTGCGGATTTCCTGAACCCGGTAGCCCATGGACACAAAGTAGTGGGCCAGCTCTTCGGACAGCTGCAGCCCCAGGCCGCTGCTTTCATTTAAATTGCGCAGGTTGACCGGGGTGGTCACAATCATGGTCACCCGGCTGGTGAGCTGGGAAAGCTGAGTGTCAAGCTCGGCGCCCATTTCCGCCGCAAGCTCGGGTATGGTTTTGCCTTGGGCGGCCAAAGGCAGGAGCAGGGCCGCGCAAAGCAGGGCCACGGCGCCGGAATATTTACAGATGCGAATCAGGTTTTTCATGTTGTCACCTTTTGTCAGCGCTGGATTTGAATGGCGGCGTCAGCGGCTTCCAAATCGCGGCTGATGGCTTCCTGCATGTCCGCGTCCGTGGTGGCGGCCAGAGCCAGCAGGTAATATTCCCTGGCCAGCTCGAAACGCCCGGCTGAAGCATAATATTGGCCTTGCTTGTAGTTATACAGCGACTGGTCCGAATAGTTCACGGCCGCGGCGCTCTTGTCCGGGGAAGAGCTGAACAGGGAGCAGCCCGCGAAGAGGACGGCGGACAAGGCCATACAGCCGAGGGGCAGGAGGAACTTTAAAGGGGTCATTATCTTTTCTCCACAAGTGTAAAGTGAGCCGTGTTAGTGCACGTCATAGCCCATATCAATGGCCGACATGGGTTTGTCCGTGCCTGGCCTGGTCTCGGCCACGGAACGGATGCCCAGAGAACCGGCTTCCAGGCGGCGGCCCGTGCGGGCGAGCATGCGCTGGGCCACGCCGGACATGGGCATGACCAGTTGCGCGGTGCGCAGCACCATGCCGTCCTCCGGGCGGAGCAGGCGGGCATTGACGAACAGGCTGTATTTATCCTGGTAATAGGTGCCGGCGATCACCACGCTGCAATCCTTGGGTATGGGGAAAGCGCCGTCCTGCCTGGTCAGGTAAAAATCGCCCTCGCCTTCGCGCATGACAATATCTTCGCCGATGCGGTATTCCCGAATGGGAAAGCCGCGCTGGTTGAATTCATAGAACATTTGTTCCGCCACATAGCGGCCGAAAGATGAGGATTGCTCAAAATCGTCCTGGTTGACGAAAGAAGTGGGCAGGGCCACTTTGCCATAGAGCCCGGCCTGGTTGATATTGGAAATGAGCTGCTCGCACAGCTCTTTGATCTTGAGTTTGAGCTCGCGGGCTTCAATATAATTGGGGTCCGCCTCAACCCGTTCTTTGTCCGCCGGAATCCAGATCATGCCGCCTTCGCCGTCGGGCACCATGAGGCCCATGTCCTGCTTGACGGCGCGGCGCAGGGGCACGGTTTGCCCGTCCACGGTGACCTCGCCGTGCTCTTCAAGCTCCAGCGGCGCGCCGGGCGCGGTGGACAGGTGGGAATAACCTTCCGCTCCCTCGGGTGGATCCTGCGGCAAGGGGCGGTTTACAGCCGGGTCATCAAACTGCGGTTTGGCGCTGCCGCATCCGGCCGACAGCAAAAGAATCGGCAGAAGGGCAAGGATGAATATAGAACGCGACATGAGCAGAACTCCTGGTAAAAGCATATTGACGGCCGCCCGGCATAGGACGCGGCGCATATTAACCATATCGGCCTTTTAGCGGATTGCTTAATGGGCGGCGCGCCGGGCACGGCGTTCAGCAGGAGTTAAGCAAGAACCATGCCGGGGTAATGGGAAAAAAATTCAGGGTTGGCAGGGCTAGGATTGTTCCACAGCGCGCCGCAGCCATGCAACGCCTGGACCAACCGCAAAGGCCGCGCAGGCCGTGAGAATGATGGCGGACCCGGAGTGCAGGTCAAACCAGGTGGCCAGCAAAAGTCCGATAATGGTGAAGGCCATGCTGTAGACGGCGGCCCGGCACATCATGCCCGCCAGGGTGCGGGCCCGGCGCAGGGCCATGGCCGGGGGAATGGTGAACAGGGCCATAACCAGGAGCATGCCCACCACCCGAATGAGCATGACCACGGTAACGGCCGACATGGCCACCAGCAGGGCTTGCAGCAAATTGACGGGCAGGCCGCGGCTTATGGCGAAGTCGCGATCAAAGGACAGGGCCAGCAAGCTTTGATAGGCGAGGCAGGTGGCCAGGAGAATCAGGCCGTCCAGCCCGGCCATGAGCAGCAGGTCAGCCCGGGTTACGGCCAGGATGCTGCCGAACAAATAGCTCATGAGTTCACCCTTGTAGCCGGGTGAAAGGTCGATGAGCAGGATGCCGAAAGCCATGCCCACAGCCCAGAGCACGCCGATGGCCGTGTCCGGGCCCATGCCCGGGGTGGCCTTTGCACGCAAGGCCAGGTGGGACATGATTAAAGCCGCGGCCAGGGTAAAGGCCAAAGTGGTGGGCAGTACAGGCAGGCTGAAGAAAAAGGCCAGGCCGATGCCGCCGTAAGCCGCATGGGCTACCCCGCCGGAAAGAAAGACCAGGCGGTTGACTGAAGTAAGCGTGCCCACCACGCCGCAGGCTATGGCGGCCAGCACTGAAGCCAGGATGGCATAGTGCATGAACTTCATGCCCAGGATATGGGTGAACAGATCCAAGGTCATGGCGGAATTCATGGGCGCTCTCCGGCAAAGGGCCGCGCGGCGGAGGGGCTGGAGCCGAGTTGCTTTCCTTCCGGGGCGCCGAGGTTGGTGACCGCGTCCAAATAGCGGTTGAAGGCGCAGTCATGGGAATGTTGGCCATACAGGGCGTTTAAAAGCTCGGGAGTGAGCTGGTTGCCCGGCGCGGCGGCGATGGCGCCGTTGTTGACTATGGCGATGGAACTCAAGGGCTCGGCGGCCAGGGACAGATCATGGCTGACCATGAGCACGGTTTTGGGGCCGGCCAGTTCGGCCAGGAATTCATAAAAACAGAACTTGCCCTGAGGGTCGATATTGGCCGTGGGCTCATCCAGGAGCAAGATGTCGGGCGCGCCGCTCAAAGCCCTGGCAATGAGCAGGCGCTGCTTCTGGCCGCCGGACAGGTCGGACACAGGGCGCGCTTCCAGGCCGGCAAGGCCCACCTGGTCCAGGGCGTGGCGGGCGGCTTCGCTTTGTTCTTTATTCTTGGACCAATGGCGGCCGAGCAGGCGGGGGGTCCGGTTCAGGCGGCCCATGAGCGCGGCTTCCAGCACGGACACCGGCAGGCTGAAATTGGCGTCGCAATGCTGGGGCACATAACCGATCCGGTGGCAGGCCTGGGCGGGCGGTTGCCCAAAAATGAGTATTTCGCCGCTCAAGGGCGCGAGAACGCCCAACAGCAGCTTCAGCAGCGTGGTTTTGCCGCCGCCGTTGGGGCCGAGCACGGCCATAAACGCGCCGGCCGGGACATTCAGATCCGCGCCGGCGAGTATCACTTCGCTCCGGTTATAAGCGAAGCTGACCTGGCGCACGGTAATGGCGAGTTCCGCGTTCACTGCGCCGGGCCTTCGGCGGCGCCCGCCTGCGAGGTGTTACCCGAGGCCGCATCGCCATGGAAGCCTTCCGGGGTTTCCGGAGGCGTGGCCAAAATTTGGGCCAGGCTTTGCAGATTTTCCCGCCAGGCGATGGTAAGCGAGCTGATGGCCACCACATTGGCCTTGAGTTCCTCAGCCAGGGTTTTCACCAGGGAAGTGGCGAACTGCTGTTCCAGCAAAATGGTGCGCACATGGCGGGCCTTGGCTTCCTCTATGATTTTGGCGAATAGTTGCGGTGAAGGCTCATAGCCTTCCAACTCCACAGCGATTTGGATGAGGTTGTAATCGCGCGCGAAATAGCCCCAGGACGGATGGAAGGATAAAAAGGCGCGCTCACTGGCGGGCAGGGGATCGAGCAGGGCGTGAAGGGACGAATCCAGGGCGGTCAGGTCAGCGATGAATTGTTCATAGTTGACATTAAATTCCGCGCCATAGGCGGGCAGCATGATCACCAACTGGTCCAGCGCGGCTTTGGCCATGATTTTCATGTTGGCCGGGGATAGCCAGATATGGGGGTCAGGTCTGGTTTTTTCCTCTTCCAGATATCTGGCCCTGGCCTGCTCCTCCGGGGTGGGCTCAGGGGCTTTTTCTTTCTCAGCTCCCTCTTCGGCCGCGCCTTCCGTGGCGTTTTTTTCGGTATTTTCTTCGGGAGCAGGGGTAGCTTCGGGCGCGTTATCGCTCAAAGCGTTTACCCCGCCCAGCAGGGTGGCGTTGGCCGGGGGCGGCGAAGGCGGCGGATCCAGAATGACCTCCAGCACAGAGGGCGGCGGCAGGCGCTCCACTTCGGCGCTGATGTCCACAATTTTCATTTCAGGAGCGGAGTCGGCCAGCTTGGGCAGCAGCACTTCCTCAAAGGGCTGGCGGATGGAGAAATAATAATCGGCGTCGCTGATAATGCCCATCTGGATGGCGGAAGGCTCGTAGGTGTGCGGGTCGCCGCCGTTGGGCAGGACCACGGAAACCATGACCCGGTCTCCGGCCAGGCTGGACACCAGATATTTTAAAGGCGCAATGCCCACGACTATGGACGGGACCTTGTCGGCTCCAGCCTCCGGGACGGGGGCCGTAAGCGCGCAGGCAAGGGCCAGGGCGCCCAGGCAGGCGGCTTTAAAAGCGGACAGGCGGGGGCGGACTATGCTGCTATCGTTTTTGTTGCGCTTGTTCATGTTTGCCTTCCCAGGAAATTTGCCGGACAGGGCTTCTATCTCATCGGCAAATGAAGTATTAAGCACTCTTGAGGCCGGATGGCAAGGCCAAAAGGAATTTATTATGCAAGCATCCCGCAAAAAGACCAGAGTCGTGCGCATCGGCGGCGTGACCATCGGCGGCGGCGCGCCTGTGGTGGTTCAGAGCATGACCAACACCGACACCCGCGACGTGGCGGCCACCCTGGCGCAAATTTGCGGCTTGGCGGCGGCCGGTTGCGAACTGGCGCGCCTGGCGGTTCTGGATGAGCATGCGGCCCGGAGTTTTAAGGACATCAAAGCGGAATCGCCTTTGCCGCTGATCGCGGATATCCATTTTGACGCCCGCCTGGCTGTGGCCGCTTTGGAGGCCGGGGCCGACGCCCTGCGCATCAACCCCGGCAACATCGGCGGGGCGGCGGCTGTGGATCGGGTGGTGGACGCGGCCAAGGCGCATCGGGCGGTTATCCGGGTGGGAGTCAACGGCGGCTCCCTGGAGAAGCATTTGCTGGCCAAATACGGCGGCCCCACGCCCCAGGCCCTGGTGGACAGCGCCCTCGGGCACGTGCGCCTTTTGGAGGAACGCGGCTTTGACGACATTAAAATTTCCCTGAAGTCATCGTCGGTGACCACCAGCATCGCCGCGTACACGTTGTTGTCCGAAGTCTGCGACTACCCTTTGCACATCGGCATCACCGAGGCGGGCACGCTGTTGCGCGGCGCGGTCAAGTCGGCCGTGGGCCTGGGCGTCTTGCTGTGGCAGGGCATTGGTGATACACTTCGCGTCTCGCTCACGGCCGATCCTGTGGAAGAAATGGGCGTGGCCTGGGAGATTTTGCGTAGTTTGGGCTTGCGCGAGCGCGGCCCGGAAATCATCTCCTGCCCCACCTGCGGGCGCACCGAGGTGGATTTGCTGCGCCTGGCCGCTGCCGTGGAAGCGCGGCTTGCGCATGAAACCGCGCCCATCAAAGTGGCGGTCATGGGCTGCGTGGTCAACGGGCCGGGCGAGGCCCGTGAGGCGGATATCGGCCTCGCCGGCGGCCGGGGCAAGGGCATTATCTTCCGCAAGGGACAGGTGGTGCGCTCTGTGGACGGCGAAGCGGAACTGCTGGCCGCGTTTATGGAAGAATTGGACACGCTGCTGCAAGCCAAAATATAACTTTATGCAAGGAACTTGTAACTTATTATGAGATTCAGCCAGTTTTACTTACCGACCCTCAAGGAAGCGCCGGCCGACGCCGAGGTCATCAGCCACCAGTTGCTCACCCGCGCCGGCATGATCCGCAAACTGACCTCTGGCATCTATTCATATCTGCCTTTTGGCCTGCGCGCCATTTCCAAATCCGCCCAGATCGTGCGCGAGGAGATGAACCGGGCCGGGGCCCAGGAGTTGCTCATGCCCGCCGTGCAGCCCGCCAACCTCTGGCAGGAATCCGGACGCTGGGACTTTTACGGCAAAGAGCTTTTGCGTTTTAAAGATCGCCACAACCGCGACTATTGCATGGGCCCCACCCACGAGGAAGTCATCACCGACCTGGTGCGCGGCGAAGTGCGTTCCTACCGCCAGCTGCCCATTAATCTGTATCAGATTCAAACCAAGTTCCGTGACGAGATCCGGCCGCGTTTCGGGCTGATGCGCGGCCGCGAATTCATCATGAAGGACGCTTACTCCTTTGACCGCGACAACGCGGGCGCGGACATCAGCTATCAGTCCATGTTCGAGGCTTATGAGCGTATTTTCCGGCGCATGGGCCTGCGCTTCCGGGCGGTGGAAGCAGATTCCGGGGCCATTGGCGGCAGCTTCTCCCATGAGTTCATGGTCCTGGCCGAGACCGGCGAGGACGTGATTGTGGCTTGCACGGGCTGCGCTTACGCGGCCAACACCGAGCGCGCCGAGATTACTTGCAGCGGAGCGCCTGACGGCGACAGCGGCCCGGCCCTGGCTGAGGAATACACTCCTCACTGCCGCACGGTTGAGGAACTGGCGGAGTTTATGAAAGTTCCGGCCGCGAGCATTGTCAAAACCTTGTTGTTTTGCGCCGATGGCGAGCCCGTGGCCGCTCTGGTGCGCGGTGACCGCGAGCTTAATGAAATCAAATTCAAAAACTATCTCAACGCTGGCGACCTGGAGTTGGCCTCGCCGGAGCAGGTGCAGGCCTGGACCCATTCGCCCGTGGGATTTGCCGGGCCGGTGGGACTCAAGGTCAAGCGCATTGTGGCCGACCATGAACTGAAAGCCGGCGGTCCCTGGGTGACCGGGGCCAACAAGGCCGATACCCACTTGCGTAACGTCAATCTTTACCGCGATGTGGCGGGCTGTGAATTTCTGGACCTGCGAGTCATTGCCGAAGGCGACCCCTGCCCGCGTTGCGGAGGGACCATTGAATTCACACGGGGCATTGAAGTGGGCCATGTGTTCAAACTGGGCACCAAATACAGCCAGGCCATGCACGCCGTCTATCTTGATGAAAACGGCAAAGAGCAACTGCTGATCAT
>JAVBRZ010000047.1:0-6413 GCA_031547425.1 Desulfovibrionaceae bacterium | reverse complement strand
GCGCAGTGAGCCTTGAGCGCCCGCCAGGACGGCGGGCCGAAAGGTATATTATAAATGTCACGGCCAAGGCTTATAAACATTTGAATATGCTGGGGTAAAGCCCTGCCCCTCCCACTTTACATTATGCCCGAAACTTCCCTGCGCGTTGAACTGCTCACCCATACCCCGGACCCGGTGGCCCTGATTTATGCGGCCTTCCGGCAGTGCTACCACGCGGGCTTTGTGGCCGACATGTGGCCCCGCCTGCTGGCCGGCGAAATTGACGCCGCCGCCCAAGGCCGCTTTGTGGCCGACATCCTGGAATCCGGGCACGCCAGCCCCGTTGAGCACGTCAGCCTGACTTTCGCCATTTCCGGCGTGTCCCGCGCCCTCACCCACCAGCTGGTCCGCCACCGCATCGCTTCCTACTCGCAGCAGAGTCAGCGCTACGTGGACGGCAAAGACTTCAACTATATCGTGCCGCCGTCCATTGCCAAAAACCCGGCGGCCCTTAAGCGCTTCACCGCCTGTATGGCGGAAATCTCCGCCGCCTACAACGACCTGAGCGACCTGTTGGCCCAAGGGGCCGCCCCGGCCGCGTCCGCCGACAAAGCCGCCTCGGCCAAAGCCAAGGAAAAAATCCGCCAAGACGCCCGCTTTGTCCTGCCCCAGGCCGCGGAAACCCGCCTGGTCATGACCATGAACTGCCGCAGCCTGCTCACTTTCTTTGAAGAGCGCTGCTGCTTGCGCGCCCAATGGGAAATCCGCTCCCTGGCCAACGCCATGCTCAAACTGGCCAAAGCCGCCGTGCCGGTCATCTTCGACCAGGCCGGCCCCAAATGCGAACGCCTGGGCTACTGCCCCGAAGGCGAACAATTCACTTGCGGCCGCATGCCCAGCCGGCGGCCGTAAAGAATGCCTCTGGACTCCGCGCCAGGGGATGATCCCCTGGACCCCGATTGTTAGTTCAATAAATTGTAAAAGATTCTTCCCCATTCCCACCCAATCAGGGTTCAGGAGGGGAGAGGGTCCGGGAGAGGGGAACCTCAAGGGGCTTAGCTCCTTGGGGTTCCCCTCTCCCGGCGCTCACTCGCTGCGTAAAACCTTGCTCAACTCCACTAAAGTCTCGAACATCTGAATATTGGGCCGGGCGAATTTGAGTTCGTCCACTTTCCAGATGTGGGACTTGAGGTTTTCCCAGCCGGGGCGCTCGTTGGGGGACACGGGGTTTTTGTTCATGGGGCCCACTTGATAGATGTAATAGTCCGGCTGGTGAGTCAGGAGATATTCCACGGAGATGAGGCCGGAGGTTCCTTTGTGGGCGTATTCAAATCCGGCTTTTTCCAGCAGGTCGCGGATGACGGTGCGGCTTCCGGCCACGGACAGCGGCTCGGCGCGCACCTCGTAAAGCACGGTGGGGCGGCGCGCGGAGTCGGGGTCGATCTGGCCCAGAAGCACGGCAATATGCTCGGCCAGGGCTTGACCTTGTTTTTCCCGATCAAGGCGGGCGGCCAGGCCGCGCATGCCGGCGGTGATGCCCTCAAGGCTTGTGGGTTCGTAAATGAACAGCTCAGCCCCCAGGCGCTCGGCCAGAGCCAGATCAAAATCACAGGTGGCGATAAGCAGCGTGGGCTTAAGCGCGGCTATCTTTTCAATTTCCGGCTGCCGGTGGGTGCCCACAGACATGGCCGTCGGAAAATCTTTGACACTGCTCGTCACGCCCACAACAAGATCGCCCGCGCCCAAGCGGCTGACCACATCGGCCGCGGCCGGGGCCAGGATAACTACCCGCTCCTCGGCTCGAGTGTTAGAAATCAGGCACAAAATGATCGTGGCAGCGCTTAAGGCCAAGGCCGTAAATCTCTTCCAGCCCGGCGGCGTCAAGCTCGTCTTTGCGCTTATCATAAACAATCTTTCCTTGCTTCATGAGTAAAAAACGGTCGAACCAGCGCACGGCCAGATTCAAGTCATGCATGGCCGCCAGCACGGCCGCCGGAGAGGCGCGCATATGGGCCATAACCTGGGCGGCGTGGCGCATATCCAGGGGCGCGGTGGGCTCATCCAGCAAAACCAGGGAGGCCCGGCGGCAAAAAATCCTGGCCAGCATGGCCCGCTGCTTTTCGCCGCCGGACAAAGAATGGTAGGCTCGCGCCAAAAAACCGCCCATTTCCGTGGCATTGAGCACGGCCGCGCGCGTCTCGCCCGCAAGGGACGGTTGACCGGCGAGGGCGAGGTCAATGAGCTCTTCCACGCTCAAGTTAAACAGCACCCCGCTTTCTTGCGGCAAATAAGCCATACTCCGGGCGCGTTCTTCCGCGCCTAGCTCGAACCAATCCGCGCCGCCGGAAGTTATTGTTCCTGCAGCCGGCAAGAGCCCGGCCAAAACTTGCAGCAGCGTGGTTTTGCCGCAGCCGTTTTCGCCCAAGATCGCGATTTTCTCGCCAGGGGCGATGCGCAGGGCGTCCACCCGCAAGGTAAACGCGCCCCTGACGCAAGACACGGCGCTGAGGATCATTTCCCCCATACCCGGCCCCCCCTGCGCATAATCAGCATGAAGAAAAAGATGCCTCCGGCCAGGGAGGTAATAATGCCCACAGGCAACTCGCCACCGTGCGGCAGGGCCGTGCGGGCCGCGAGGTCAAACAGGATGAGCGCCGCCGCGCCTAAAAGCGGCGAACCGATGAGCTGCATGGCGATGCTGTGCCCGAACAGCCCGCGCACGGCATGGGGAATCATCAGGCCAAGAAAGCCGATGACCCCGCAAAAACTCACGCTCATGGCCACCAGCACGGTGGTCAGCACGTACAAAAACTCACGCATGCGCCGCACGTCCACACCGGAAGACGCGGCCGAATGATCGTCGAGAAAGAGCAGGGCCAGACGGCTTTTGTGCAAGTAAAGCGCAACGAAAGCCGGCGCGAAAATGGCCGCCAGGAGGGCGATTTTGCCCCAGGCGGCGCCGCCAAGGCCCCCCATGAGCCAGAAAACCATGGTCCCCATGGATTCTTCAAAAAAATACTTCAAAAAGCTGATGCCCGCCCCGGCCACCACGGATAGAGCGATGCCGGCCAGAATGATGGTGATGTTGCCGCCCGCCCCGGCCGCAGCCAGACCACCATCCCCGCGCCCGGCAAGGCCGGACACGCGACGTACTACGTAAATGCCAAGGCCCGCGCAGACAACGGCGCACAGCGAAACCACCGCGCCCTGCCCCCACAGCGCCAGGGCCAGACACCCGCCCAGAGCGGCGGAAGACGCCGCGCCCGTGGTGAAGCCGTCGGCCAGGGGGTTGCGCAGGGCGATCTGGTAAAGCACCCCGGCCAGAGCCAGCACGGCCCCGTTCAGGCCTGCGAAAATCACACGCGGCAGCCGAAAGTCCCAAAGTATCCGGCCTGAATCGTCGGTCAGCGGAAACAGGGCCACCTGGCCCCAAAAAATACCGGCCAGCAGGGCCGCGAGCAACAACACCGCGAGAAGAAGATATTTTTGGCGCATCCCTTTACCTTTGCTCATCCTTCCGCCCTTTTGGCCAGGCGCAGAGCCGCCGCAAAAAATACCGCCAGAAAGCCGGCCAGAATGAGCAGTTGGAGATACTGCGTTTCCCCGCCGGTGAGCTCGGCGCGCATGAGGCCCACAGCGTGGGAAACCGGAAAGAGCTGCACCAGCCACTTCAGGACCAGGGGCGCCTGGTCCACGGGAAAAAATATGCCGGAGAGAAAAGTCATGGGCGTAATCAGAAAAGTGTTCAAGGCAAACTGATCGCCGTGCCGTTTCACGGCCAGGGCCACGCTGAAGCCGAGCAAGGAAAACATGGCCATATGCATGACGAGCGTGAGCATGAACAGCGGGGTGACCTGGATGTGCAGCCCGGCGATGAGGGCGTAAGCAAAAAAGATGGCCGCATTGACCAGCCCTCTGGTCATGCCGTATAAAACCTCGCCGGCCACGACCTGCCAGCGGGCCGCCGGGGCGATGAGGTATTCATCAAACGTTTTCAGATAAAAGCGGGCGATGTTGATGTCCGTGCCGATGCCATAGCTGGCGTTGAGCGTGGACATGGCGAGCAGCCCGGCAAACAGAAAATCGAGATAATCCATGCCCTCAAAGGAGCGCCCCCGGCCCAGGCCATAGCCGAAAGCCACCAGAAACAGGGCCGGGGACACCATGCTCGCCGCCACATTGCGCCAGATGCGCGTGCGCAGGACCCGCATCTCCCGGTAATATACGCCCGCGATACCGTTAAACATCGCCGCCCTCTTCCAGCTTTTTGCCGGTCAGCTTGAGATACGCATCCTCCAAAGTCACTTCGCGGATGCGCACATCATGGGCAAGGCCTTGCACGACCGCCACCGCTGCCGCGCGGTCATTGAAATAACGCACGTCATAGTCGTCGCCGGCGGCATATTCCACGGCATAAGCGCCCAGCGCGGCTTTGAGCTCTTGCGACGCGCCCATGGCGACCAGCTTGCCGTTGTCGATAAAAGCCACCCGCGCCGCCAGATCGTCGGCTTCTTCAATATAGTGGGTGGTTAAAAACACGCAGACCCCGAACTCTCGGTTCAAGCGCCGGACCAGAGCCTGAATGTTGCGCCGCGACAAAGGATCAAGGCCGGCCGAAGGCTCGTCCAAAAATAAAATGCGCGGGCTGTGCAAAAGAGCCCTGGCAATGACCGCGCGGCGTTTGAGCCCGCCGGAAAGTTCATTGGCCGGGCGGGCGGCATGTTCTTGCAAATCCATGACCGCCAAACATTCAGCAATGCGCCGCGCAAGCTCGCCGCCGCGCAGGCCAAAGAGCAGGCCGTGCACTTTCAAGTTTTCCGCCACGCTTAAGTCGCGGTCCAGGTTGTTGTGCTGGGGCGCCACGCCGATAACACGCTTCTGCGGCAGTTTTTCCGGGTCGAACAGCACGCCGCTGTAATAGACCTCGCCGCCGCTCTGGCGCAAAAGCCCGGTGAGGATGTTGATGGTCGTGGTCTTGCCCGCTCCGTTGGGCCCCAGGAAAGCTAAAATCTCCCCCGGGGCCACATCGAGATCTATGCCCTTAAGGGCCTCGTGCCGCCCGTAGCTTTTGCGCAAAGCGCGGATGCTGATGGCCGGCGTATCCATATTATTGGGGCGCATGCTTCAGGTAATAAGCGAGCAGAATTTTGCGGTAATCCGGATCCAGGCCCAGGGAGGCGATACGCTGCCCGTCTTTGCTGTCCACCCGCACCAGCGAAGGGGTTTTGCCCATGGCCCGCACCGCGCTGAACAAGCTGCCCGCCTCGTCCGAGGCGATATCGTTTTCAGCATGGTCGCCGGCCACAAACATGAACACCACAAAGCGCACGTCCTTGGCGGCCTGCGCCTTGACCCAATCAAGGGTTTCAGCCATGTCCGGAACGCCCTCTATGCTGCCCAGGCGGGTGTTGGGGTAGGTTTGCGCCATCTGCGCGGCCAGTTCCAGATAGATTTTTTCCACCGGGTGACCGGCGTGGGTGCCGTGGGAAACCACCACGTTCACACCGTCTTTGAGCAGATATTTGCCCAAAGCGTCCACCGCCGGCTGCAAATTGGCCGCATAGGACATGAGCGGCGGCGTGTAACTGACTTTGATGTTTTTATTGGCCGCGCTGAACTCGTCCACCACGGTTTTAAGCCTGTCGTTTTCCACGCCCGGAAAGACCAGGGTGCTGACCACGGCGATGTCCGTATAGCCTTCGCCATTCAGGCGTTCCAGCATTTCAGCCGGAGAAAGTATCTTTTGGGCCGGATCGCTGATTTGCGCATTGAGCTTGTTGCGGATGACCCCGGAAGTATACGGCACCACCACGTCCCGCTCCGGAAACTCTTTTTGCGCCAGGGGCGCAAGCTCCTCAAAGGTGACCGCGGCCTCGGTGCTGGTGCCGAACACCGTGAGCATCAGCGCCTTATGGCTGCTTTCGGCCAAAGCCGTTCCGGACAGCAAGGCAAGAGTCAACATGGCCGGCAAAAATCCTTTCTTAAACATAAACCCTCCTGTTTGGTTTGCGCAAAACAAATGCCTTTTGCCGAAAGACAGAATCGCGACAAAAGGCATGGCGTCAGGGGCAGCGCATCAATACAGCCAAAACAGCGAGGGTGTATGATTTTATTTCCCATGATCCACATATCCTGTGTCCGCGCAGAATCTGTTTTCGGATGAACGGCAAGGCAGGTCTTCTGACTTATGCATTGACGCGGTTTCCGCCTTCCCGGCCCCAAGACCAGTGGCAAAATGAAAACCGCTAAGCACTTACAGCAGCGGGACTGTACAGGACTTGCACCTGTTTCCCTTTTAAGAGGCGGCTTTCCAGATAAACCGCCCCCAATCTCGCGCCTGCGCGCGAAAAACCTTGCCGGTTTTTATGTGGCATATGCACGGGGTTTAGTCAAGGCGGGGGCGGAAGGCGAACAAGGACCGGAGCCCCCCTGTA
>JAVBRZ010000139.1:0-6653 GCA_031547425.1 Desulfovibrionaceae bacterium | reverse complement strand
TGGAGGGCGAGGAGTTGTCCAAACGATTCAGGTCTTAAGTTTTTCAGCTTCTAAACGCAAAGTGGAGCATAAATTAAAAAGGGCTCGCGATTTTCAGCGCGAGCCCTTTCAATTTTTGGACCGTCCGCGTTTCAAGGCGCTTGTTTTTTTCATCCCAATGTTTAAATTTTTAAAGTTTGGCGGCGGCAAAGAACATTGCCGGGATGAACCTAAACCGCTACAGACGGGGATCGACGCTTTGCCGCCACGCATTAACTTAAGGAAGCTTTATGTCGCAAAATGAACACACCTTGCAACGCGGTTTGAAAAACCGGCACGTGCAACTCATCGCCCTGGGCGGGGCCATCGGCACCGGCCTGTTCCTGGGTTCGGCCAGCACCATTAAAATGGCCGGGCCGGCCGTTATCTTAAGCTACGCCATCGGCGGATTCATTGCCTTTCTGATCATGCGCCAACTCGGCGAAATGATGGCCCAGGAGCCCGTTGCCGGCTCGTTCAGCAACCTGGCGCATAAATATTGGGGCGATTTTCCCGGCATGCTGTCCGGCTGGAACTACTGGATGCTCTACGTGCTGGTGGGCATGTCCGAACTCACGGCCGTGGGCGTATATGTGAAATTCTGGTTCCCGTCCATTGAAAACTGGCAGACCATCACTATTTTCTTCATCTTGATCAACCTCATCAACCTGGCGGCGGTCAAGGTTTTTGGCGAGCTGGAGTTCTGGTTCGCCTCCATCAAGGTGGCGGCCATTGTCGGCATGATTGTGCTCGGCGGGTATGTGCTTTTCGCCGCGCCGCCGGACGCCGCTTCCAATTTAAGCAACCTGTGGAAACACGGCGGCTTTTTCGCGGAAGGCGGCTATGGCGTGTTCATCTCACTGGCCGTGGTCATGTTTTCTTTCGGCGGCCTGGAACTGGTGGGCATTGCCGCCGCTGAAACCGCCGACCCGCAAAAAACCATTCCCAGAGCGGTCAATCAGGTCATCTACCGTATTTTCATTTTCTACGTGGGCGCCCTGATCGTGCTGCTGTCTTTGCACCCCTGGAACCAACTGGGCAACCTGCCGCCCGACGCCCCCTGGGCCGAAGCCATGGCCTCCAGCCCCTTTGTGCAAATTTTCAACAATATCGGCATCCCGGCCGCGGCCCACGTGCTGAACCTGGTCATTCTCACCGCGGCCCTATCCGTATATAACAGCGGCGTGTACTGCAACAGCAGAATGCTTTACGGTCTGGCCCTGCAGGGCAATGCTCCGCGCGTTTTCTCCAGGGTCAACGCGCGCGGCGTGCCGATCATGTCGCTGGGCGTTTCCGCCGCGGCCACCCTGTTCTGCGTGGGGCTCAACTACCTGATGCCCAAAGAAGCCCTGGGCCTGCTCATGAGCATGGTCGTGGCCTCCCTGGTCATCAACTGGGCCATGATCAGCTTCACCCACCTGCGCTTTCGCCGCGCCAAGGACCGCGCCGGCGAAAAACTGGTCTTCAAGGCGTTCTGGTTCCCCTTTGCCGACTATCTGTGCCTGGTGTTCATGGGCATGATCCTGCTCATTCTCTGCGTCATCGGCATGGGCGCGGCCGTGCTGCTTGCGCCCTTGTGGATCTTCATGGTGGCTGTGGGCTACTGCGGCAAAAAAATCCGCGAGCACGACGGGCAGCTGAAAAGCTTGCGGGAGAGCAACGCCGCGCTGGAGGCCGAGATTTCCCGCTTACGGGGCGGTTCAGGTTGAAAAACATGTATACTGCCCCGCCTATGCCCCTCTCATAGACAGAGTGAAAATTATCTGAACCCCAAAACATAAAACAAAAAGGACTTGCGGAACGCCCGCAAGTCCTTTTTGCATTATCGGCGCCGCCTGGGCTTCTTTGCCGTAGCGGTTTACGCAATGTTCTCCTGTTACCTGAAAAAGCTCAATAGCGTGAGCTGATTTTTAATTACCGCGCCATCGCTTATGAAATACCGCGCCTCTGCGGCGGAAGAATAAGCAAAACCTTTTTGGATAAAACGGATTTGCTTTTATGTGCCAAGCCCCATGTGCCAAATAAAAAAGGCCTACAAGAATCACCTGTAAGCCCTTGATTTTTCTGGAGCGGGAAACGGGATTTGAACCCGCGACTTTCAGCTTGGGAAGCTGACACTCTACCAACTGAGTTACTCCCGCTTGTGGAGTGGATCAATAAAACGCTCCGGCCAAAAATATCTTTAGGGAATAAAAAAGCGCACGGCCCAAGACGCCCTGCGCTTAAAACCCTGATGGAGGCGGCATCCGGATTTGAACCGGAGATAAAGGTTTTGCAGACCTCTGCCTTACCACTTGGCTATGCCGCCTCAATATAAAATGTCATAATTTGGAGCGGGAGACGGGATTTGAACCCGCGACCTCAACCTTGGCAAGGTTGCACTCTACCGCTGAGTTACTCCCGCGCTGCATCTTGCGCTTTGCCATGCCGGCCGCCGCGTTGGCGGCTATCCGGGTGGCTGTGCTCCATGCTTTTATGTCACTACCCGCCCACTGTCAAGCAAGTTTTTTAATTGACGCTGTCCAGTTCGGCGGCATTGACAATCCTTACTTCGCCCGTGGCTTGCAGGCTGGCCGCATAAGCCATGAACAAATCCTGCTGTTTGCGCTGCAGCACATTCTGCAGCACGGTTTCCTTGGCCTTTTCCCAGTCCGCCTCGGACGGGAATTTCACATCAGCCAGGCGGATAATCACCGCGCCCTGCGGCACGGTAAAGGCCTTGTCCGCCCAATCTCCCTTTTCAGCCAGGTCAAAAACCGCGGTAACCAGGTCAGGCGCCTGTCCCAAATTGGCCACAAAACCTTGGCGGCCAAAAAATTCCGTGTGCACGGCATCCTTGGGCGCCGCCCCGCCTTTGCCAGTTTCCCGCAGAGCGGCTTCAGCAGCGGCCACAGCCTTCTGTTGGGCTTCATCATTGCGCAGGGTGTCAATCACCTTATCCTTAACCGCGGCTAATTCCTGGATATGCTCAGGATTGACGTCCGTGACCTTGACCAGCACATAGCCGCTTTGCACCCGCAAAGGGCGGTCCACCGGAGTATTGGCCGGCACGGCAAAAAGCACGTCCAAAGAGTCATCCTGCACGCCCAGCACCGTGTGGGCCTCAGCGCGGCTGAACGTTTCCGCCTTGCGCACGTCCAGCTTAAGCTCTTTGCCAATGGTCTCCAGGGACACACCTTCAAGCAACTGGTCCGAAGCCTTGCCCAGATAGGTCTGAAGCTCGTTGGACGCGGCCTGCTCGGTCAAGGTTTTTTGAATTTCGTCATGCACCTCGGCCAGGGAACGCATCCGGGCCGGTTCCTTGGCCTCGGCCTTGATGATATGGTAACCAAATGGCGTGAGCACCGGGCGGCTGACTTCATCCTGCTTGAGGGCAAACACCGCGTCCTCAAAAACCTTGATCATTTCACCCCGGTTGACCCAGCCGATCTCGCCGCCATTGGCCGCGCTGGCGTCATCCGAGTATTTACGGGCCAAAGCCGCGAAATCTCCGGTCTGGGCTTCGCCGTAAATCTTGAGCGCCTTGGCCAGCGCCTGGTCTTTTTCTTCCTGGGAAGCGCCCTCGGGCAGGCGCAGCATGATGTGCCTGACTTTAACCCGTTCTGGCTGCTGGAAATAATCCTTGCTGTGCTCGTCATAGTAAGTCTTGATCTGTTCTTCGGTTACCGTATGGTTTTTAGCCAGGGTTTCCGGGGTGAGCAGCAGATATTCCACGCTGATGCGCTTGGGTTCGCGGAACGTTTCCTTGTTGGTCTCGTAGTAAGCCGCAATCTGATCTTCCGTGGGCGCGATGCCGTCCAGATACCTGGCGCGGTCAAAAAGCAGATAATCAATGCTGCGCTGTTCGCCGCCAAAAGCGTACAGGGCTTTGGCCTCCTCGGGGGTGGCAAAAGCCGTGGACATGACATATGTCTGCAGTCGGGAGAGAGTGATCTGCTCGGCCAGACCGCTTTCAAACTTGCCCACCGCTTGCGATTGTTCCTGCAGGCGTTGCAAATAAACCTCTTTGTCAAACTTGCCTTCTTTGTTCTGGAAGGCGGGTTCCTTGCTCAAAATGGCGAACAGCTCCTCGGGCGTGGCTCCCATCTGTAAACGCTTGGCTTCCTGCAGCAACAGCTTGCTCAAAATCAACTCGTTAAACACAATGCCTTTAACCTGGCGCTGCATTTCCGGCTTAAGCGCGGACCGGCCCTGGGTGAGCATCTGCACGCGAGCTTCGTATCTTTCCCTGAACTCGCCGATGGTGATGGGCTCATCATTGACATAAGCCATGATTGAAGGCGAGGTGCCGTCCAGGGAACTCACGCCCCAGAAAATGAACACCACAATGATGACGCCGAAAATGGCCTTGACCACCCAGGATTCCGCGTTGCGACGAATAATATCCAGCATGTGCAGTCCTCGTAAAGATTAGCCCGTAAGGCAGGCGCGCCCGTCCGGGTTATTTGTTTCTGGTGTAATTCAACAGCCCGCCCGCCCGGACAATGTCCAGTTCGACGGCGGACAAATCATTGTGCAAAACGATTTCATTTTCAGCATCAACCTTGAGCGCAACCCGGCCACCCGGCGTAAGCGAGGCCACGGCAAGCTCCACTTCGGCGCCCTGCTCCAACTGGTCATAGCCGGCCTCATCCGCGAACAACAAAGGCAGAATGCCCACGTTGATCAAATTGGTACGGTGAATGCGGGCAAAGGACTTGACGATGACCAGGCGGATGCCCAGGTGCAGCGGCCCCAGAGCGGCATGCTCCCGGCTGGAGCCCTGGCCGTAGTTTTCACCGCCCACGATCACACCGGATCCAGCGGCCTCGGCCCGCTGCGCGAAACCCGCGTCCAGGCGCGAGAACACATAGCGGGAAAGGGCCGGGATATTGGAGCGCAGGGCGCTGACTTCCGCGCCGCCGGGCACAATGTGGTCCGTGGTGATGTTGTCGCCGGTGCGGATGACCACTGCGGCGCACAGCACTTCGGGCAGCGGGGCAAAAGGCTTGAGGGCCACAATATTGGGGCCGCGCAGCACTTTCACCTTGGAACCGCCGTCCTCCGGAAAAATGAACAAATCGCGTATGGAAGGAACCTGTGCCGGAAAGCCTTTATCTTCAGGCGCCTCGCCCCAGCCGGCCGGATCGCTGAATTGACCGTCCATAGCCGCTTTGGCGGCCACCAGCGGGCTGACCAGATAGACCTGGGCATCTTGGGTACCGCTGCGGCCTTCAAAATTGCGGTTAAACGTGCGCACACTCACCCCGCCGCTCACGGGCGAGCCGCCCATGCCGATACACGGGCCGCAGGCGCATTCCAAAATGCGCGCTCCGCTGGCATACAAATCCACCAATTCGCCGGACTGGGCCAGCATGGTCAACACCTGCTTGGAGCCGGGAGAAATGAGCACGTCCGTGCCCACGGCCGTATGCCGGCCTTCAAACACGCGAGCCACCAAGGAGAGATCGCTGTAAGAGGAATTGGTGCAGGAGCCGATGCACACCTGGTCCACCTTGAGCCCGGCCAATTCGGATACGGGCTTAACCAGATCGGGCATATGCGGGCAGGCGGCCAGGGGCGCGAGCGCGCTTAAGTCCACTTCCATTTCCTCGTCATAAGCGCAATCAGGATCAGCGCCCAGCGCCAGCCAATCACTCTCGCGGCCCAGGAGCCGCAAGAATTCACGGGTCTTGTCGTCGCTGGGAAAAATGGAGGTGGTGGCGCCCAGTTCCGCGCCCATGTTGGTGATGGTGCCGCGCTCGGGCACGCTTAAAGAGGCCACGCCGGGGCCGGTATATTCCAGCACCTTGCCGACGCCCCCCTTCACCGAAAGGCGGCTTAAAATATGTAAAATCACATCCTTGGCCGTGGCCCAGCCCCGCAGGCGGCCAATCAGGCGCACGCCCACCACTTTGGGCATGTTCAGGCCAAAGGGCTCGCCGGCCATGGCCAGAGCCACGGACAGGCCGCCGGCGCCAATGGCCAGGGCCCCCACCCCGCCGGCCGTGGGCGTGTGGCTGTCCGCACCCAGCAGAGTTACGCCGGGCCTGGCGAAATTTTCCAGGTGCAGTTGATGGCAGATGCCGGTGCCGGGCGGTGAGAACACCAGGCCGTACTTGGCGGCGATGGTGCGCAGAAAGCGGTGGTCGTCGGGGTTGCGAAAACCGGTCTGCAGGGTATTGTGATCCACATAGCTGACCGAAAGCTGGGTTTTGACCCTGGGCACGCCCATGGCCTCAAACTGGAGGTAAGTCATGGTCCCGGTGGTGTCCTGCGTCAGGGTCTGGTCAATGCGCAAGGCTATGGGCTCGCCCGCCTTCATTGCGCCGTCGGCCAGGTGGGCGGCGATTATTTTCCGGGTAAGATTCATATTTTGCACTCAACTTCAGGGCGCCTGAAACAGCTGCCCGCTATATAAGCATCATCTTTGCAACGCGACGGATTTTCGGCATAAAAAATTGCGGGAAAAACGCGCGGCCCAAATAATATTTTTTAAACGCGCTTTCCGGCAAAGCTAATATCCTTAAATTCAAAATACCTCAACACCCAGTTCACGATATTCGTTAAGTTTGTTGCGCAGGGTGCGCACGGAAATACCCAGGAGTTCCGCGGCCTGGGTGCGGTTGCCGGCGGTCTGCTCCAGGCCGCGCATA
>JAVBRZ010000125.1:0-5434 GCA_031547425.1 Desulfovibrionaceae bacterium | reverse complement strand
ACACAGCCTTTTATCATACACGTTCAGGCCGAAGCGGCCTGAACTAAAGACACGCTGCGCTGCTCGCTTGCGGGCGTCTGCCGGCGCATCCGCCAGAGCATTTTTCCTTAATATATAATTTAAATGTTAAAATGCTCTAAACTTTAGGCCGGCCGGTCACTGTGTCCACAGCTTCGCGCAAAGCGGTCTGGATATGTTCAATTCGCACCGGATCGCGCAAAACTATGCTGCCGGGTTGCGTGTATCTGGCGGGCAGGCTGTTCAGGGCCAGGGCGTAAATATCCTGGATGGCTTTGGATTCGCATGCCTCTCGTGGCAATTCGGGATATAATTTTTTCAGTTCCTTAAACACTCTGCTTTCGTTGCGGTTGTGCACAGCGCTGAAATCGACCTCCACAAGAGCATCCTCTGTTTTCTTGGCCATAAAATCTCCTAAATTTATTTGCCCCTCAACTCGGCGATAAGCAGCTCCAAATTGTTGGGATCGCCGGGCTGATGCTCATCAGGATACAACAGGGCCGACATATAAAAAGGCGAACCGATGGACAAGGCGTTTTCCGCTCCCGCCGCAAAGTCGCGCAAGCGGCTGACAACCCGTTCCCACATGGCGCGCGAGGCCGGCTCCTTGCCCGGAAACTCCTGCTGGAACTCATCCGGCAACCGTCTGATGAGTTCCGCTTTTTCAAACATCAAATCCTTATAGGCGCCGGCATAATCCGGCTGCGCAAGGCAGGCCTCGGCTTGAGCTTCCTTGTCCAGCACGTCGCCATTGGCCTCTTTCAGCCAAATCGCGTAATTCTCTATTGTATCCTTCATCTCCCGTACCTTAATGGGTTTTAAAGGCATTATCCATCAGAAAATATAAAATAAAACCGGTTTGTCTGTTCCGCAAGCTCTTGTGTCAGTTTATCCGCTCAAGCCTCTATTTCCGCATCACTCAGGTAACAGGCCGGGTCCGGCGCCCAGATGTCGCCATGCGCGGCTTCGGCCCTGGCCCGGAAATTACCGCCGCAAATGTTCAAGAAGCGGCAGGTCGCGCAGCGCCCGGTCACATACTTCTTTTTATCTTTGAGCTTGTGCAGCAATTCAATGGATGAATCGTCCCAGATGGCGCTGAACGGACGCTGTAACACGTTGCCGAAGGTATGCTCCCGCCAGAACTGATCGGCGTGCACGCTGCCGTCCCAGGAAACGCAGCCGATACCGCGCCCGGAACTATTGCCTTCGTTGTATTGCAACAGTTCCATAACCGCCTCGGCCCGTTCCGGATCTTCACGCAAGAGGCGCAGCCACACATATGGCCCGTCGGCGTGATTGTCCACGGTCAGCACTTCTTTGGGGAGCCCGGCTTCAAATAGATCCCGGGTGCGGTCCATGATCAGGTCGAGCAGGGCGCGGGTCGAAGCGTGGCTTAAGCCTTCGTTTTTAAGATTTGCCCCCCGGCCGGAATAGACCAGGTGGTAAAAACAGATGCGCGGGATGTCCATTTCCCGGATAAGATCGAACAATTGCGGCACTTCAACGGCATTGCGCCGGTTAATGGTGAAACGCAGCCCCACCTTGAGGCCTTCGGCCTGGCAGTTGGCAATGCCCTCCATGGTCTTGCGAAAGGCCCCCGCGCATTGCCGGAAGCGGTCATGGGTGTCGGCCAGGCCGTCCAGGGAGATGCCCACATAGGACAGGCCCACTTTTTTAAGCTCAGCCGCCTTTTGCGGGGTGATGAGCATGCCGTTGCTGGAGATCACGGCGCGCATGCCCCTCCCCACGGCATGGGCGGCCAATTCCACCAGGTCTTCGCGCACCAGGGGTTCGCCCCCGGAAAACAGAATCACCGGCGCGCCATAGGCGGCCAGGTCGTCAATGAGTTCCAGGCCCTGCGCGGTGCTGATTTCGTCCCGCCCGGCCAGAGAGGTGGCCTGGGCATAACAATGCACACAGCGCAAGTTGCAGCGCTGGGTCATGTTCCAGACCACCACGGGCTTTTTATCTTTGGAAAACTGCAACAGGCGTGCGGGCAACTCTCCGGAGCGCCGCCCATAGCGCAGGGCGTCCGAGGGTTCCACCTGGCCGCAATATAGCTTGGAGATGCCTATCATGCCCAAGAATTAACATTTCCCTTCCGGCCTGTCCAATGGTCTGAGCGGGTTGGGGGCCAGTATAAAGATTATGCCTTACTCTTGGTGCGGGTTGAATAGGGGGGAGAGGTTCGGAGAGGGGAAGTTTAAAGGGGTGTGTTCCTTGTTGCCTCCCCCTCTCCGGCGCCTAAGCTTATAATCTCTAGGCTTCGCAGTCGCGCAGGTCGATGACGCGTTGGGCTTTGCCTTCGCCGTGGGGGATGGAGTTGTATTCCACCAGTTCCACCTTAGGCGTGATAAGGATTTCATCACGCAGGGAAGCGGCGATTTTATCGCGCAGGGCATGCAGGGCGCGCATGTCGTCGCGGAAGTATTCCTCGCGGATTTCCACTTTGACGCGCATCTGGTCCACAGGGCCCTCTTTGTACAACTCAATGAGATAGTTTTCGCCGGCTTCAGGCATGGACATAAGCACGCGTTCGACCTGCATGGGGTAGATATTCACGCCCTTGATGATGAGCATGTCGTCGCAGCGGCCGAAAATGCGGTCAATGCGGCGGTGGGTGCGGCCGCATTTGCACTCCCCGGTTAAAAAACGGGTCAGGTCGCGGGTGCGGTAACGCAACAGGGGCATGCCCCGCCGGTTGAGGGAAGTGAGGATGAGTTCGCCCATTTCGCCGTCAGGCACGGGCTCATTGGTGTCCTGGTCCACGATTTCGGCCAGGAAGGCGTCTTCCCAGATATGCATGCCGGTTTGTTCCATGCATTCAAAGGCCACGCCCGGTCCGTTCATTTCCGACAGGCCGTAGCTGTTGTAAGCTTTGAGCCCCAAGAATTTTTCCACCTTCCGCCGGGTTTCCTCGGTATGCGGTTCGGCGCCGATCAGGGCGATGCGCCAAGGCAGGGACTTGGGGTCAATATTGTGCTTTTGCAGGTGGGAGGCCACGTGCAGGGCGTAGGACGGGATGATGTGCACCACGGTGGTGCCGAAGTCCTTGATGAACTGGATCTGGCGGTTGGTATTGCCGGGGCCGGAAGGCACGGTGAGACAGCCCAGGCGTTCCGAGCCGTAGTGGATGCCCAGGCCCCCGGTGAACATGCCGTAGCCGGACATATTTTGCAGGATATCGGAGCGCCGCACGCCTGCGGCGTAGAAGCTGCGAGCCATGAGGTCGGCCCAGTTGTCGATGTCTTCCTTGGTGTGCAAGACGACTGTGGCCACTCCTGTGGTGCCGGATGAGGCGTGCAGGCGCACCAGCTCGTCTTTGGCGACGGCCAGCAGACCATAAGGATATTCGTTACGCAGGTCCTGTTTGTAGGTGAAGGGAATTTTGCGGAAATCCTCCAGAGATTTGACGTCTTCGGGCCGGATTTTGTTGTCCGCGAATTTTTTCTGATAGAAAGGCGAATTGGCCGCGACATAACGCAAAAGAGATTGCGCCTTGTCCAGCTGCATGGCCTCAAGTTCAGCCCTGGGCAGGGCCTCCACAGGATCGTAATACTTACTCATAGCGTTCCTCTGCAAAACAGGCCCGGAAACGGCCCTGACGTGCGGCCTGCGGAAGTGACCAGAACATGAACGAATCCGCAGTAACCTGTTTAATGGGCAAAACTTTATACTTTGTGCTGGAAAAAGCAAGTCTTGCCTTTAGAACCTATTCCAGGCGCGGCCTTGAAGAGAAAAAGCAAGATTTTTATAAGCGCGAAACAGAGCGCCCGCTGAAATTTGGGTCGGTACGCGGGGTTGACAGGACGAGGCAAAAGGAAATTTGCGATATGGCCGGGCAGAGCGGGGCGGGCATTAAATTTTAACTTGCCAAACAGAGGCAAAAAAGGTTAGAAGCCCTTCCACGCCGAAGTGGTGGAACTGGTAGACACGCTATCTTGAGGGGGTAGTGCGCTACGCGCGTAAGGGTTCGAGTCCCTTCTTCGGCACCACCAAGACTTCCTAGGAAGTTCAAAAAAGTCCGCAAAGCTAAAAGCTAGGCGGATTTTTTTTATATCTATGCTCCGAGTGTGTCCAGGTTGGTTTGTTGGCAGCCATATATTTTTGGAGTACTTCTAGGGGTAGTTTGGGGCAGTATACTATACTGCCCCTGCCTCTTTATGGAGGTGGGGGCTTTTTCATCTTTGACGGTGGCCCTTCTGTAACCGACGTGGTCTCAAATTTTTATGTTGTCAAAATTGAGGCATTTTTCCGGGGTGAACATCGTTGACTTGTGCATGGCCATATTTCATAGTGCCCGGATGAAAGACTCCATTGCCGTTTTTGAGGAAAAGCACATTCGCCGCATGTATGATGAGAAGACCGAGACTTGGTTCTTCTCAGTGGTGGATATTATCCAAGTATTGACAGAGCAATCAGATTTTCAGACTGCCCGGAAATATTGGAATAAGCTGAAAACACGTCTTAAGTCAGAAGGCAGTGAGTCGGTGACAAATTGTCACCGACTGAAGTTAACCGCTCAAGATGGCAAGAAATACCTCACAGACGTCGCCAGCGCCGAAACACTCCTCCGGCTTGTTCAGTCCGTTCCCAGCCCCAAGGCCGAGCCGATTAAACTTTGGTTGGCCAAGGTGGGGTATGAGCGCATTCAGGAGATGGCCGATCCTGAAATTGCCTTTAATCGCTCCCGTAGCTTGTGCAACAGCATGGGTGTTCGAAAAAATGGATCGAGCAGCGCATGTTGGGGCAGCGCGAAATTATTGGCATTTTCTTAACTATATTGAAAAGTAACACAGGGACATCAAAATATTATATGGCATATTCTGGCCCCTTCTTGATTTTTTTCGGAAGGCCGGCCCGGATAAGCTCGTAGGAAATATCCACGAGTTCTTTGCAGACGTCTTTGGGGGTATCGCCGTCCAGCGCCAAAGAAATCCAATGAATTTTGTTCATATGCCAGCCGGGAAGCACGGCCGGATAGCGGCCGCGAAAGTCCAGGGCCAGATAGGGGTCGCATTTGAGGTTTAAAAGCATACCCGTTTTGTTGCGCAAAAGCAGGGCGAATATTTTGCCGTGCAAACGGTAGAGCAGCGCATCCCAGCTTTTTTTGTATTCCAGTGCGGCCTCCGGCTTGTTCAGAATGTATTGGTGCAGCCAGCGGTATTTCAGCGGCCAGGTTATGCGGTTCATGATCTTCTTCGGCATTTCATGTTATTTTTTCCAAAACATTTTGGTCTTGGGGAAAAATTTTAATCGGTCAGGGCCATCAGTATTTGATACGCGGCCTTGACGCGGACCGGGGTGGGGTAGTTTTTGTTGGCCAGCAATACGATGCCGATATTTGCGGCCGGCACAAAAGCGACATAAGCGCCGAATCCGTTGGTTGAGCCGGTTTTGTTGATCAACATGGCTG
>JAVBRZ010000025.1:0-8095 GCA_031547425.1 Desulfovibrionaceae bacterium | reverse complement strand
CGTGGCATTCTGCCCCGCCCGCGCGTAGCGCTCCGGCCGCGCCCTGGTCCGCGCATCTTCCTGAAACAGGCGGCTGGCCAGGTCTCGCTGATAATCTTCGTCAGCGGCATTCGGAAATATCCGGCTGGCCCTGTCCCAGTCTATGTCTTCCAAATACACGCGCTTATTTTTATCTTTACCTTTAAGCATGACTCCTCCCAAACAGGATAGTTTTTATGATTTCCGTGCTTACGCCACAGTCTCGCGCCTTGTTTCAGGCCGCGTCCGCGCGGATTCGCACCGGGCATCCGCCCGCGAGATCCCGCACCCCCTCGCCCGTCATCCCCCGACTTGATCGGGGGGGGGCTCCATGTCTTTTCCGCCTTTCGCCCCAGGCAAACCCGGTCCTGCGCATTACGCGCCGCCCGCCCACTTTCGGCGCGCGTCACCCCGCCAGCCGCCGCCAGCCGCCGCCCGCGCGGCGCCTCCGGCATTCCGGGGCGCGGGCAACGGGGCGGCCTTCACGGCATCCGCCGCGCCGCCCGCCTTGATGCCGTTTAAGATTTCCCCCTCGGCCTTGCGCCGGGAGTGGTACCCGCCGCCATTGGCCGGATCGCCCAGCCAGGCGGCGGCGGATGCCCACTCGCCGGATAAGAGGGCCTGCCACAGCGCGGGCGCTGTGGCGGCATAGCCCAGGCCGCGCTGGTAAAAGATGGAAACCGTCACGGCCTGGGCCGGAGGGGGAAGGTCCGCAAAATTCCGCGCCGGGTGGTCCCGGTCATAACGCGCGGCAATGCGTCGCACATAACTGCCGATCACCGCGTCATCCAGGGCTTTGACCTCCGCTGCGTCAAGCGCGAGCGGCCGGCTGGCGAGGGCCGCCTGGGCCGTTGCTTTTTTCCGGCCCAGGTAGGGCAAAAATTTATCCGCCAGGGCCTGGGGCACGCCCATGTGCAAAAGCCCGGCCATGGTCTGTTGCCCCAGGTCCACCCCGGTGCCGATGGTCACGCCGGATACGCCGAGCGCCACGCCGTTTTTCGAGGGCACATAGCCCCGGGCAATGCCTTCGCCTTCAAAGCGCGCCAACACGGCGCGGATATAGCCGTAATCAATGCTCATGAGTAAACCTCGGTTTTGCTGCTGAAAAAGAGATGGGTCCCCGCGAGTCAAACTCCCGCGAGTCGAAGTCCCGCGCGACTTCGCCGCGCGGGGCGGCAAGAAAAATTGCAATGACTGTGTTTTTTGAGGGGAGGAAGGCCAGGCGGTTCTAGAACCTATCTCAGAATCAACTTTGGCTGCAAAAGCGCTCTTTATGCCATTGGCCGCGTTAATGAGGCAAAACCCTCCTCACCGTAGCACAACTACGCCGTCGTCGGCTTTTGCCTCATTGCCTTGCCACTGTCATAAATCTCGCTTTTTCGCTTCAAAGTTGATTCTGAGATAGGTTCTAGAACATTTTAACTTTGAAATGTTACACCACCCGCAGCATTTAAAAGACAAAAAAACACAGCCTTTTATCATACACGTTCAGGCCGAAGCGGTCTGAACTAAAGACACGCTGGCTGCTCGCTTGCGGGAGTTTGCCGGCGCATCCGCCAGAGCATTTTTCCTTAATATATAATTTAAATGTTAAAATGCTCTAAACTCCGCTTTTGGCGGCGCTTCCTCCCCAATCGTAAAGGAGGTGTTTGTCCAATCAACCATGATTCATACGAAGAGCGCGGCCGCCCAAACCGGGTCGGGCTATTTTAAACGCCCCTTCTTCGTACTTGAGGGCAAGTATAGCACGGCATTTTTTGAGCCTTGCGCCAGAAAGCGCCTGGAAGCGTCCGGAAGCGCCTGAAAGCGCTTGACGGGTTTTACAAAGAACGCCGAAAACTCCAAAAACGGCTTTAAATAAGCTTTTGCGGTCTCCCAAAGCATTTTTGCCGGCAGAGTACATGCGGTATAAATGAAAAATGAGTCAGCTCGCACCGGCTCCGGCCGCATCCCATCGTGATCCCCCGCCGGCCGCCCTTGCGCCCCTCTGGACAGTCTCCCGCAAAAGTTTTACATTTAAACATGGCGGCAATATCCGCCCCCGCGCGCCCCTGTTCCGGCTTTGGCGGCCCCGGCGCGCGAACCCATTGACCCCAACCCCGGGAGGCGCGGCATGACCGTAAGAATGGCGGAAATGAGCTGGCGGGACTATCAGGAAAAAATCAACAATAACGCGGTGATCATCCTGCCCGTGGGCTCCACGGAAGAGCACGGCCCGCATCTGCCCCTGGGCGTGGACGTCATCCTGTCCACCGGCTTTGCGGAGGCCCTGGCCAAGGAAATAAACGGCGTGGTCGCCCCGGCCATCATGTACGGCTTCAAGGGCGAAACCGGCGGCGGCCCCATCTTCCCCGGCACCATTGATCTCAACGCCACCACCCTCATCAATTTGGTGCACGACGTGCTCGAAGAGCTTGTGGCCGACGGCGTCGAACGCATCTTCATCATGAACGGGCATTTTGAAAACGAAATGTTCCTTCTGGAAGCCATGGACCTGACCACCAAGCGCCACCCTGGCGTCAAAATTGTGGAAACCGCCTGGTGGGATCAAATAGATGACGCCCTGATCCCCAAAATTTTCGATGAAGTGGACTTTCCGGGCTGGGCCGTGGAACACGCGGCCATTGCCGAAACCTCGCTGACCATGCACTTCGCCCCCCATCTCGTGCGCATGGACCGCTTTGTGGAAGAGGAGCGGATCAAAACCTTTCCCTACCATGTTTCGCCCATCAAGCGCGACATTTTCCCCAAACTGGGCTCGCCGTCCACCTCGCGCGGCTCGTCCCCGGAAAAAGGCCGCCTCATAGTGGAAGGCGTGCTCAAAGGCTTCAAAGCCATTGTCAGCGAGGAATTTCCTTAAAACCGGCCCGGAAGCCCCCGGCTCCGGCCTGCCTGAAAACGCCCGCGCGCGGCTGCGGACAAGCCGTTCCGCTGCTTGAAAACGCCCGCGCGTTGTCACGGAAGGCGCATTGCAGCGCACCTTCCGCGCCAACGCGCGGGTTGATCTTCTCTTGTGGCGCGTCCTGGTTGCACGAGGTCCGCGTTTCGCGGACCGGCTTCCCGCCTCTGTAATTCTGAGCGAGTGAAACGAAGTGAAGAATCCATCTTCACGCTTTTTTATCTTTTGATACCCGGGGGCAAATTTTAGCGGAATACGACTCCCGCGCTGCGCCCCATATCCCGCGGGTTTCTCCCGCAACCCACGCCCCCCAGCCCGTCATCCCCCGATCAAGCGGGGGATCCATGCCTTTTGCTTCCAGTTTTCCGCCTTTTGTTTCCAGTTTTTCGCCTTTTGTTTCCAGCTTTTCGCCTTTTGCTTCCAGTTTTTCGCCCGGCGCGCGGCATGTCCGTCACTGCACCGGATAATCCGCTCCGCGCATAGGCCCCTGGTCCGGCCCGCACAAGGCGGCGGCCCGGGCGGCGGAAAGGGCGGCCCGGCCCGGTAAAAAGTGCTTGCAGGCCGCCGCGCAGGTTTCCTCTTCCACCAGGCGTCCGGCCACGGCCAGGCAGGGGCGGCACGAAAGCTCGTCGCCCCAGGCGGTCAGCACGCGGCGTGGCGCGGCCTCGCTGTCAAAATACTCGCAAAACAAACAATACTTGCATTCTTCGGGAACAAGCGGCGGCTCGGGCCCAAATTCGGCATAGTTGCCATAATCCTCATGTTCGTAAACTTTGTGCATGGCGTTCTCCAAAAATAGAATCAAAGATATTATTTCTCCGTTCGTGTGTCCTGATATTGACAAAAGTCACGGTAAATGTCAAGCAATTTTTGACAAAAAGATAAAAATAATTTTACAGCCCACACCCCCATATATCTATTCAAGGTACATGGATGATGTTGAAGCTTATAAGCAGCTGGCTTTGGCGGGTTTCCGGGCTTTTCTCCCTCTTCGCCCCCCGGAGGCGGGAAGCGCCCGGCTTCGCCGGCGGGGTGAAAGAGCCGTGATTTGCGGGCTGATCAGGTTGTCGGGCTTTTTTGCGTCCGCTCCGCGCGAGAGGGGAGGGGGCATTGCAGGGGCAAAAACGGCGGCAAAAGAGGACGCTCGGAGGCTTAAGTTTCTTCCGGCTCATGCGCGGCGGCCCGGCTGAAAACCCGCCGGATGTCCCGCCGCGCCCTGCGCCCGGGCCTCTGGATCCCCGCCTGCGCGGGGATGACATGGCTCTAAGGCTGGCTCCCAGCCTAAGAGCCATGTCACTTCTTGCTCACATCCGACCAGGCCCAGATCACCCGCCCGGCTATGGCCCGGTCCCAGTCATTCAAAAAATCGCCGCGCAGCGAGTAAACTTCCGGCGGGTAGTCCGGGTTGTCGGAGTAGTAGGTCAGCCGCGTATCTTTGCGCTCGGGCAAAAATTTGGCGTTAACCCGTTTGATTTTGCCCGAGCCGTCCAGGGGGTCGAGCACCAGCCACATGCGGCCGTTGATCTGCACGTTGCGTTCGTCGCGGTCAATGAGCACAATGTCGCCGGGGTGCAGGATGGGGGTCATGCTGGTGGCGTCTTTGGCCAGGCGCACGGCAATGAGGTTGCTGCGGTGGCGGATGCTTTCCTGCCAGCGCCAGACCAGCAGCCAGGAAATCAGCTCGCCCTGGGCGATGAGCCCCTGGCCCGCGCCCACCTCTTCCACCAGGGGCACGGCAAAATAATCCTCGGCCTCGGGCACGGTAAGGGTTTGCCCGGCCTCCACTATTTTGGCGTCCACAAAGCAGACTTCCATGGGCTCGGCCGTGCGCGGCGGCTGCAGGCTGACGCCCAAAGCATCCAGCATCCTGCCCAGGTCCTCGCCGTTGGGTGTGCGCTCGCGCTTATACCAGCGGTACAACGCCGCGGCGTTCACGCCCATGCCCCTGGCCGCGGCGGCCACGTTGCCGTTATGCTCTTTGTCTATGTAGGCAATAATTAAGTTTATGGCTTGTTCAAAGATCATATATTTAATTTAGAAAAAAAATTGACGCTTGTCAAAAAATATTTTTGTCAAATTTACTCTTGACATTTTTATGATTTTTGTCAATATTGCATCCTCAAGGAGACACCACTATGCATAACTATCTTCAAAGCTATATCGACAATTGTAATGATGAACATCTTCACCACCCGGTCTCGGCCTGGTCCGGAGCTCAGGCCCACGGTTTGGACGCCGATCTTGCGGCCGACCTCTTGGGCGGTCTCCCGGAAGAGCTGCCCCAAGCGCTTCTGGGCGATCTGCCTCCCGGCCTGCCTGAAAAATTGCGGCAAGACCTGCGCCGCGAGCTTGTCGCCGGGGCCCTGCGCGAGGCGGACGCGGCCGCTGACGTCGACGACAACGACGACAGCGACGACACTGGCTATCCTGACTACACTGACTACACTGACTACACGGGCGGCGCGGACGGCACGGACGGCACGGGCGGCGCGGGAGATTTGGCCGCTCTCGCCGCCCCGGGCAAGTCCGGCTCCGGTTCCGCCGCTCCCGCTTCCGCGCTCTGGGACGATTCAGCCTATGCTTGCGAAGCGGACGAGGCCTGGGAATATATGCAGGGTTGCACCGCTTCCGGGGCCAACTACCATGCCGAGCCCCTGCCGCCGGCCGTGGACCCGCACCTGGCCGTGCCCGTGCGGGGCCTGAACCTCATGCAGTCCATGGCCGCCGTGGGCCGCGCCGTGCGCGCCAAGCGGGCGGAGCTGGAAGCCGCCTGCCGCGACTTCCCGGAATACCTGGGCCTGGATTACCGCTGGCGTTTTACCGGCTACCGTTACGGCCTGCTGTGCTACCGGGTGGAGATCGTGCCGCCCGAGTATTATCTGGACGATGAGCAAAACGGGCAGTCCGGCCGGGCGCATCCCCGGGCCCACGCTCCGGTCCCGGCCCCGGCTCTGGCGTGCAACCCGCCCCACGCCTCGCTTCACGCCCCGGCCTCCTTGCCGGGCCACGATCCGGTCCGGCTTCCCGATTACGCGTCCGCGCCCGCTCCAAACGGCTGTCCGGATTGTCACCCCGGGCATTGCGCATCCCCGGCCCCAGGTTGCGCATCCGCGCCCCGCACCCCGGATCCGGTTACAGGCTTCATACCGGCTTGGGAGGCCCACGCCCCAGCTTCCGCCCCGGCGCACGCTTCACCCCAAGTTCCGGCCGGCGCCCCGGCGCAACTCCCGGCCCCCGGCCCCAAAGGCTATCCCGGCCACGCGCCCGGCCACTACTGTTTCGCCTGTGGCCGCAGGTTCCTGCAATAGCCGCGCGCCGCGCCTGCTTACACCGCGAGGAGCCCGGACCCGCCACCCGAAAAACGCGGTTTTCGCTTTGACGCCCTGCGGACCTCATCCCTAAGGTTCGCCTGCTTGCGCGCTCACCTAAGGGCTGCGCTACGTTTCACTTCGCGTCATCCGAAGGCTCCACCTAAGGGCTGCGCTGCGCTACGCTTCGCGTCATCCGAAGGCTCCGCCACGCGGTTAGTCCGCCGTTCCCCGCCTGCGCGGGGACAGGCTCTGGCGGCTTCAAAACCACCGGCTCACCTAGTCCGTCATCCCCCGGCTTGATCGGGTGTGGCCTTATCGTATACCTCTCACCCCGCCATCCTGGCGGGGATTTGAGGCTCGCGGCGCGAAAAACGTGGTTTTCGCTTGCTCCGCCACGCGGTTGCCCACATCCTATGGGCTTCAAAACCACCGGCTCACCTAGTCCGTCATCCCCCGGCTTGATCGGGGGATCCATGCCTTTTCGCCTTTTTGCTTTCGCCTTCCCTTTTCCGCCTTTTTGCCTTTCCCCATGCCGGGCAAAAATAGCGCCGGCACAACGCGGACACCGCCTGGCTTTGCCGGCAACCGCCAGCGCTTGTCATCCTGAACGAAGTGAAGGATCCATCTTCAATTCCCTTTGCGGCCCCCCGGCCCCGGCTCCCGGTTCCGGCTCCCGGCCTCCCGCCCCATAAGCCCCGCCAACCGGCCACCCCTCCAACTTAACCCTTTAACCCCCTAAATTCACATCAAGGAGACAGATTATGCGGTTTAAAGAATTCTTCATCACCCAGGAAATAGAACCCCAACCCGGCGAGGTCGAGTGGATCGTGCCCCTCAAATGCCTGGAGGTGCAGTGCAGCCTGGACCAGGACGCGCACAAGCTCAACGGAAAAATCGAAACCTGCGGCCGCGCGCGCAGCGAATACAGCTTCCGCTTCGACGAGCGCGGCCACCTCACCCGCGTCACGCGCGACCGCTGCCCGGTGGAGGAATACGTTTACAACCAGGCGGGCCAGCGCGTGCACAGCATCGAGCGCTACGAGGGCATGGCCGCCGGCTATGCTTACGACGAGTCCGGCCGCCTTACGCGCGTGGACTTCAGCGACCGCGCCCTCAGCGGCCCGGTGCGCGATCCCGGCGCCATCACTTACACCTACTGGCCCAACGGCGCCCTGCAAAGCAAAACGCAAGGGGGCCGCAGCCTGGTCTATGATTACGACCCGCAGGGCCGCTTGAGCGAAGTGGACCTCGGCCAGGGCCAGGGCATCCGCTACGACTACCTGGACAGCCGCAACCCCACCCAGCCCACGCAGCGCTACCGCAACCTGGCCCTGACCCACGAATACGTCTGGCACGACATGTTCCGCCTGCAAATCTGCCGCGACCACGTCCAGGGCCTGGAATTCGAGTTCCACTACCATAAGCGCCGCGCTCCGGCCTGGTTCAGCATCCGCGAGCTGCCCGGCCGCAGCTCCGGCCGCAAGCCCGGCGGCGGCCCGCTCGCAAGCGCCCGTCCCGCCGGCGGCGACGCTCCCGATCTCCACGCCCGCCTGCTGGGCCGCGACTTTCTCTGCGGCCACGACCAGGTCGGCACGCTCAAGCTGGTCACCGACACCTGGGGCCGCCAGGTCAAGCACATCGACTTTGACTCCTTCGGCAACGTCATTGAGGACAGCAACCCCAACCTCGTTCTGCCCCTGGGCTTTTCCGGCTGCCTCACCGACCCGGACACCGGGCTTGTGCATTTGGGCTATCGGGAATATGATCCCTTCATCGGGCGGTTTATTTCCCCGGACCCCCTAGGCGACACCGGCGGCGACCACGACCTCTACGACTACTGCGTGGACGACCCCGTGACCATGAGTGA
>JAVBRZ010000075.1:0-4312 GCA_031547425.1 Desulfovibrionaceae bacterium | reverse complement strand
CAGCCCCAAAATTATGGCGGAAACGGCAAAGCTTTTAAGCGCATCCCACCACTGGGCCGCGTTTTGCGGGTAAGCAAAGCCCAACCGCGTGGACAGGGAAGAAGCCCACTCGCCAAGCACGGCCGGGGTGGTGGCCAGAGCGGCCAGGTCGTTGCTGGATTGGGTCAGGTAATAGCTTTTCCAGACCCCGTCCAGGCTGGTTTCAAAGCGGGTCAGGATTTCGCCCAGGCGCTCCGTGGTGGCCCGGGCCGGGTCCAGGATCTGCTTCAGGCGTTTGGAGGTCCGGGTAAGTTTGCTTTTGGCGTCGGTCATCGCCTGGATGTAGGTTTTCAGCTCTTCCCTGTCCTTGAGCTGATCGGCGGACAGGGGCGCGCCGTCGAGCGTGGTGTCCTTTCTCAGGCTGGCCATATCTTTCTCAAGACCGGCCACTTCAGCCAGACTGATGGCGATGGTGGAGGAGATGTCTTCAAGGGGACTGATGCTTTTGTTCAAGGAATCCCGCACGCCGCGCATCTGCCGCAACAGGGCCAGTTGCTCGGTGGGGTGGCCGCGCGAAACCTGAAACAGGCCGGACAGCCTGGCCATCTGCGCTCTGGCCTCCGTGACTTTATCGGCCAGGGGCGCGGCCATGTCTTCGGCCAGGGCCTGCAGAGTCGTGGCTTCACCCACCAGGGTGCCCAGGTCCGAGGTGCGCGTGCTCCAAATCTGGGTCAAAGAATCATAGTCAAGCGCCGCGCTGTCGTCAGGGGGCGAGTCGGTCTGGGCCAGGGCCGCGCCCGCGCCTGGGAGCAAAAAGATATACAGGACCAGCGCGGTCCGGAAGATTATTCCACGGGCCAGGGCCTTATGGGACACCATGAGTTTCTCCTTTCCGGCCTGAAAACGCTCTTTATTTCGGCCGAACCGATTTGCCCCGCGCCATTGCACGCGCGGTCAAAACGTTTCCATGCAGATCCGCCCCGCATAGCATATTCCGCGCCGCCCCGCTAGTGCGCTATGCATAACTCCGCTCCTGGCCGGAAGGCGGGCAGATGGCGAGTTCCTTTATTTCCTGCGCTTTTCCCCGCAAGCAAGCCAGGGGGCGTAGCGGCGCGCTGTGTTCTGCCGTAAAGGCTTGAGAGCGTAGAAGCGGGCATTGGGCCTGAAGGGAGGGGATGGAAAAAAGGCTTCATTTTAATTACATTTTTAGATAGCGTTGCCCTGCGTAATATTTTTCTCAAATTTAATGAGGGTGCATGCACGAATACCCGTTGCTTGAAATCCTGGCCATAGGCTTTACCCTGGCCCTGCTCATGGGCTACCTGGCCAAACGCCTGGGCCTGTCTTCCATTGTGGGCTATCTGGTGGCCGGTTTTCTGGTGGGCCCGCATTCGTTCATATTTTCAGCCGACATCAATCTGGCCCTGGAACTGGCCGAAGCCGGCGTCATCCTGCTGATGTTCGGCGTGGGCCTGCATTTTAATTTGAAAGATTTGCTGGCTGTTAAGGGCGTTTCTTTGCCCGGCGCTTTATTCCAAAGCAGCATAGCCACTTTGTGCGGCTTCGGCGTGGCCGAGTTCTGCGGCTTGTCCGCGGCCGAAGGTCTGCTCATGGGCATGGGGCTGGCTGTGGCCAGCACCGTGGTGCTGCTGCGCGTGCTCTCGGACAACAACATGCTGGAGACCGTGCACGGGCATGTGGCCGTGGGCTGGCTGGTGGCCGAGGACATTCTTACCGTGCTCATTCTGGTGCTTCTGCCCAGCCTGGCCGTGATTCTGGAGGTCGGCGGGAGCAACGGAGCCGCGCTTGCGGCCGGGGCGGCCGCGGACCCGCACTGGCTGGTCATGGTCAAAGCTGTGGGTCTCGCCCTGCTGCGGCTGGCCCTGCTCTGGGTCATTGTCCTGGTTATCGGCGGCCGGGTGGTGCCCTGGGTGCTCAATCAAATTTTGCGCACCCGCTCCCAGGAGCTGTTTACCTTAACTGTGCTGGTGGCGGCTTTTGCCACGGCCGTGGGCGCGGCGGTCTTTTTTGAAGCTTCCGTGGCCCTGGGCGCTTTTTTGGGCGGCATGGTGGTGGGAAAAACCAAGGTTTCCCATCAGGCGGGCGCGGACCTTTTGCCTTTCCGCGACGCGTTTGCCGTGCTTTTTTTCTTGTCCGTGGGCATGCTGCTCGACCCCGCGTTCATCGTTGCCGAGCCGGGGCTCATTCTGGCCGCGCTGTTCATCATCCTGGTGGTCAAGCCGCTCACGGCCGTGTTTGTTGTCTCCATGCTGGGCTATTCCGCGCAAACCGGCCTGGTGGTGGGCATCAGCCTGTCTCAGGTGGGCGAATTTTCTTTCATTCTGGCTTCCCAGGCCCACGCCCTGGGCATCATCGGGCTGCACGTCTACAACGTGCTGGTGGTTTGCGCCATTATCTCCATTACCCTTAACCCGGGCGCATTCAGGCGGTTGCCGAACATTGAGTCTTTTTTGAAAAAACGCAGGCGTTTGTGGGATTTGCTCAATGCCCGCGCCAACCGCAAGGCGCGCAGAATCGCTGTGACCAAGCTGGTTCCCGCCCTGGAAAACCAAGTCCAGGACGCGCAGGCCATTATTGTGGGCTACGGGCCGGCCGGGCAAAGCGTGATCAAAGCGCTTTCCCAGAGCAACATCACTTGCGCCGTCATTGACATGAACGCGGACACGGTCAACCACCTCAACCAGAACGGGCAGCGGGCCATCTTCGGCGATTCCTCCAGGCTGGATATTCTCAAAGCCGCAGGTCTGGCCAAAGCCCGTTACCTGATCATCACCCTGCCGAGCCTTGAAGTGACCACAGCCACGGCCATGCTCGCCCGCGACGAGAACCCCGGCTTGCGCATTCTGGTGCGGGCGCGGTTTCTCAAAAACAGCGCTTTGCTCAAAAGTGCCGGCGCGGACGCCGTGGTTTTCGAAGAAGAAGAGGTGGCCGCGGCCCTGGCCAGAACAGTGCTTGACGACGTGCGCCTGTGCGCCGCCGGGGCCTGTCCGGTCTATGGTGCGGCAAAAGAGGACAACAAGCCGGTTTGACACTGGGGCCGCGCCTTTTGCGGAATGAACAGGCCTGGCTTTTTTATCGCGCCTTTTATTCGGCCGGGCGGCGCTGTCCGGGCATTTATAATCCGGTGGAAAATTAGCCCGCGCCCTTTTCGCTTGAAATACCCGGCGCACTTGGTGTATTCTCATTTCTTAAGCAGGACGAACTCCCTTTCGCGGTTCATAGGGCGTTCAAGTTGTGCCGTGCTCGCCAAGCATCAGTTCAAAGCGCGGCATTGTCATTAACTTTTGCGGCGCCGCCAGCTGTGAGTTCTCTCACCGGCCGGTCTGCCCGAATGTTTCGGCCTGAAGGCTCCGCTTATTCTCCACTGGAGGATTTAATGTCCGCTCCACAACTTAGAGATGAAGATTTTGAGGCTCTGGAACGCTACATGGCCGGGTTCGAAGATAAAGAATCGGCCCTGATCAAGGTGCTTTACGAGGCCCAGAGCATTTTCGGCTACCTGCCCAAGGAAGTGGTCCTGTTCATTGCCGACAAACTGGGCGTGCCCGCTTCCAAAATCTACGGGGTCATCAGCTTTTATTCCTACTTCACCACCGAGCCCAAGGGCCGCTGTGAAATCAAGGTGTGCATGGGCACGGCCTGTTTTGTGTGCGGCGCGGAAAAAGTGGCCCGGGAGCTGGAAAGCGCCCTGCATGTCAACCTGGGGCAAACCACACCGGATTTTAATTTCAGCCTGGAATCAGTGCGCTGCGTGGGCGCCTGCGGCCTGGCCCCGGCCGTGGTCGTGGACGGCGAAGTGCACGCCCGCATGACCCCGGCGGACGTCAAAGGCATTATTGAAAACAAGCAAAGCGCCGGCGGCAAAGGATAGGCGGATATGGACAAACTTACTTCCTTTCAAGATCTGGCCAAAGCCCATGAACAGCATAAACCCCTGTTGGCCCTGCGCCAGGAAGGGGCCAGCTCCGAAGACGGGTATAAAGAATTTCTGGTTTGCGGCGACACGGGTTGCCGCTCCATAGACAGGCTGGCCGTGCTGCACAAGCTGGATAAGGTCATCAAGGACAAGGGGCTTGAGGGGAGCGCCTCGGCCAGCATCACCGGCTGTTTCGGCTTTTGCAAAAAAGGCCCCATTGTCAAAGTTTTTCCTGATGACATTTTTTACACGGAAGTGACCGAGGACGACGCCGAGGAAATTATTTCGGCCCATCTGGAGAAGAACGCGCTGGTGGACAGGCTGCTTTACCGCAACCCCGAAGCGCCGGATATCCCGGTGCCCCACGAGCGGGACATTGATTTTTATCGCAAGCAG
>JAVBRZ010000020.1:0-10111 GCA_031547425.1 Desulfovibrionaceae bacterium | reverse complement strand
GAGCCCCTTGTGGTTTTCCCTCCCCGTATAACTTATCACTCCACAAAGCCCGGCGGGAGCTGGCCTTCCGGGGTGGTGTCGCCTTTGTCTTCCACGTAAGCGCGGGCGGCGCGGGGCACAAGGTTAAGGCCGGCGGTTTTGGCCGCGCCGGGGTAGTCGGCGCCGGACTCCAGGCGCAGGGCGCCGTCGGGCTTGGCGAGAATGGCCGGGCGGGCTGTGGGGCAGCTTTTTTCGCAATAGCCGCAGCCGAAGCAGCGCTCGGCGTTGACTTTGGGCACGGCCACCTTCACATTGGGCACGCGCACCAGATCAATGGCCCCAAAGGGGCAAATTTCCTGGCAAACCACGCAGGCGCGGTTTTCGGCAAAGGCCAGACAGCGCGCTTCCTGCACTTCAGCGGTGCCCATCTTGGCCCATTGCTTGTGCTCAAGGGGCAGGGGCGCGATGGCGCGCGAGGGGCACACCTGCCCGCAGGCGTTGCAGTCCGGCTCGCAGGGGCCGCGCCGGGGCACCAGTACCGGAGAAAAAATATCCTCTATCCAGGCCGTGCCCCAGGCGGGCTGCAGGCCGTTGGACGGGCAGGCCTTCATGCACAGGCCGCAACGCACGCAACGCGACAGAAAGGCTATTTCGGGCAAAGCGCCGGGCGGGCGCAGCAGAGCGGCAGGTCTGGCGCGGGGACCGACATTGCGCGAAAGCAGGCGCTTGGCGCTGGCCACATGCACGAAGCTGAACAATGCGCCCATGGCTGAAGCGCCCAAAAAAGCGCGGCGGGAAGGCAGGGTGCAGGTAAAGGGCCGCTCTTCCTGGTCCAGATCGTTGATGTCCGTGACCCGCTTGATGCGTTGCGCCTCGGTTTCCTTGGAAGCGGCCAGGCCGAAGGCTCCGCCCCTGTTCCGACGCTTTTCCGCCCGCCGGGAGGCTTCCTTTTCCTTTTCCGTTTCCAGCAGGTCGGCCAAGACGCGCTCGGCGCGCTCCTCGGCTGTTTCCGAAGTCGCGGCGGCCACAGCGGCTTGCGGCGGCCGGGGTTCCAATTCGCCTTGCTTGCTTGGGCTGAAAACCACGCCGCGCACCGGACAAACGTCCACACAGGCGCGGCAGGTGATGCATTCGCGCCGGGCCGTGCTCAGGCCGTCGGGGGGAATGGCTTCTGTGGGGCAAGCTTTGGCGCAAACGCCGCAGGAGGTGCACTTCCTCACCCGCCGCCGCCAGGGGGCGGCATGGGCGCACAAGGCCAGAAGCGCTCCGGCCGGGCAGAAATAACGGCACCAGAAACGCGGTTTGACCAGTTCCAGGACGAACAGCAACCCGAAAAACACCAGCAGAAAGGTGGCCCCGGAGTAAAAACGCGGCGCAAAACCGGCATAATGCCAAAACGGGTCATCCGTGAGCGGGCGAATGAAACCGAGGCCCCACTCGCCGAGCACGCGCAGCACGGGCTCCAGCAACAGGGCATAAAAACGGGTGGCCAGCATGAGCGGCGCCCCCCAAAGAACGGCGTTCACGCCCAGGAGGGCCGCGACCAGCACGATGGCCAGGGCCATATATTTGAGCTGAAACCAGCCCCGGGTGATGATCTTGTCCGCGTCGGAGGCTTCCGGCTTTGCCGCCGGAGAACCACTTCCCGGACCGGAAGAGGGAGAAGCCTCCGCGGCCTCTTCAAACAAAGCCTGAACCGCGCCTGCGGCGTCTTCTTTGGCCTTGCCTTTGCCCAGGCCGCGCAGGGAGCGAAACATGGCCTTGAACGCGCCGCGCATGAGGTCCAGAGTTGTGCCCAGAGGGCAGACATAGCCGCAGAAAAACCGGCCGGCCAGCAAAGTGGCGGCCAGAACCACAAGGCCGGGAAAAACTTCCGGCAGCCACGCCCGGTTGAGAATGGGCAGGATGGCGGCCATGAGCGGGTCCAGACGCGCGAAGGAGGCTGACGGCAAAAGCTCCGCGCCGGTGCTGAAAGTCAGGGCCAGAAACAGAATTAAAAAGGCGGCCTGGCAGAAGCGTTGCAGGATGGCGGCGGAACGTTTGCGAACAAATTTCATACGGGAAATATTTTACGCAAAATCAAAAGGAAAAGCCAGAGCCAAAACCGGCTTTATTTTGAGAACAGGCTACAAGGCGCGGGGGAGACCTTTTCGGAAAAGCGGGCTCTTTGCGCTCCTGCCTGGTTGCTTTGCGCGGCCTTTAAGGATACATTGCCCGGCATGAACAATGCCGCCACGCCACCGGAAACGCCCGCCGCCCGCCCTTTGCTGGCGCGCAGCGACCTGATCCGTTTTGAGCACATCGTCACCGGCACGTTGGAGCGCTTCTTCACTTTTAAAACCCACAGCATTTACTTTCCCCGCGCCGAGGCCGCCCCGCAAGAGCCGCGCTATCTTTCCGGGGAGCGCAAAATTCTCGTTCCTCTGCGTTTCGGCGGGGAAACCCTGGGCGTATTCGCCGGGCGCGGCGTGCGCCTGCCGCGCGGCGTGCTGCCTCTGCTGGCGCACCTTGCCGATTTATGCATGGAAAACTTGAGCCTGCACAAACGCAATCTCATCGACAACCTGACCGGGCTGTATACCCGCGACTATCTGCTGGATAACCTGGCCGGAAGCATCGCCTCGCAACGCGCCCGCTTTCTTAATCCGGCCGCCGGGGGCAAATCCGGAGCCGAGCCTGAAACCACGCCGAGCGCCCCCGCTGACGCGTCTGATGCGGCCGCCTGGCCGGGCGCGCACAATTTCGCGGTGCTGACCGTGCAATTGCGCGGCCTGCAGCGCATCGCCACTGAATACGGCTATATGTTCCTGGAAAGAGCCCTGACCCGCCTGGCCGCCGAATTCTCCGCCCTGGCCCCGGAGCAGGCCCTGGCCGCCCGGATCAGCGACGGCGAATTCGGCTTGTGCCTGCCCCAGGGCACGCCCAAACTCTGCCGCGCCCTGGGCCGGGACATCGCGGCCCGGCTGTCCGCCCTGACCTTCAGCCACGAGCTTTCCGGCAGCGCGGCGTCCATCCGGGCCGCCGTGGGCTACGCCTGCTACCCCCAGCAGGCCGACTTGCCCAAAGCCGCGCACGGCGCCGGAGCCCCTGACTTTCCCCTGGACCTGGACCAGGCCAGGAATATCCTGCGCAAAGCCCGCCTGGCCGCCTATCTGGCCGCCCAGGAAGCGCCCCCCACCTCGGAAGGCCAGGTTCTGGGCTTTGAGCGGATTTTGACCGGCGGGGGACGCATCCGGGAAATTCTGCCCTACGGCCAGGCCCGCGTTAACCTGGGGCGCGACATGGGCGCCAAGGCGGGCCAGTGCTTCGCCGTCTGGGGCGTAAACCCGGCCCGGGCCGGGTTCAACCCACTGCAAGCCGATTCCACAACCCTGGCCACGGCTGCCTATCGCGGCGAGCTGGTGCTCATCGCCGTGGACAAGCACGAAGCCACGGCCGAGCTCCTGCACCAGGCCGACCCGGCCCGCCCGGCCCGCCACGGCGATTACCTGACCCTTCTGCCCGAAGGCGCTTTTCAGGAAGCCGCCGCCGAGCTTGGCGCGCCAAAGGACAGCGCGCGCGGCGAGCCAACGGACGCTGCCGGAAAAGATACGCCCGCCGCCCCGGCGCCGTCCTCCCCGGCCGTGGCCGGACCGGCCATCCTGAGCCGCCAGGCGTTTATGGAACACCTGGCCGTAAGCTGCGAGAGCCACACGCCTTGCGCCCTGGCCCTGTTGCGCCTGGATATTCTGAACTGGGCGCAAAGCCACGAGCAGCCCCTGAATTTAAACGAGCTGACCGCGCGCGCCGCCGCCCTCTGCCGCGCCAGGCTGCCCGCCGACACCCTGGCCGGCGCATACGGCCTGCACAGCTTCACCTTTTTCCACCAGGCCCTGGACAGCGCGGCGGCCGTCGGCCTGTATGAGCCCTTAAGCCTGGCCATCAGCGAAGAGCTGGGCGTAGACTGCGCCTGCGGCATCGCCTTTTATCCCTATCTCAACTACCGCCGCGGCGAGCTCATGGACAACTGCCGCAAAGCCCTTGCCTACGCCATGCTCCTGCCCGGCCCCAAAGTGGGTCTGTTCAATTCCCTGGCCCTGAACATCAGCGCCGACAAGCTGTTCAGCCAGGGCGACCCTTTTGCGGCCATTCAGGAATACAAGCAGGCCCTCCTGGCCGACGAGCAGAACAGCATGGCCTGGATTTCCTTGGGCGTGTGCCTGGCCGGCGTGGGCCGCAAAAACGACGCCCGCGACTCTTTTGAGCACGCCCTGCGCCTGGCGCCCCCGGCCCCGCAGGATGTCATGGTCCTGTACAACCTGGGCCAGATCCACCAGGACCTGGGCGAAGCCAAGGAAGCCGCCGCCTACTACCGCCGCTGCCTCAAGCTTGATTCCAACCACGTTTACGCCGCCCTGCGCCTGGGGCAACTTGCCGAAGCCGCCGGACAAAACAGCCGCGCCCGGCGCTGGTATGCCAGAACCCTGGAACTGCCCGGCGGAGAAAGCCCGGCCCAGCGCCGCCTGGCCCGCCTGGCCCTGCGCCTGGGCGAGCACGACGAAGCCCGCGAACACCTGCACCAGGCCCTGCTGGCCGACCCCCAGGACGCCATGGCCCTCAATCTTTTGGCCCGCCTTTACCTTGACGCCGGGGAAGACCCGGAAGTGGCTCTCGCCCTCGCCCGGCAAAGCGTATCCTTGCGGCCCCAGCTCCGCGCCAACTGGCGGGAACTGGCCCGCGCCCTGGAAGCGGCCGGGCACGCTGCGGACGCCCGCGCCGCCAGGCTCAAAGCGGCGGAATTGTAATTTTTTGAGGGTGGTGACGCCTCCGGCGGCCAGCGGGAGGGCTCCGCGCCCTCCCTCCGGACTCCCTCCGCGCCAGGGGCCAAGCCCCCGGCCCCTGACTGGGCTGAATATAAATAACGGGCGACGTATGAAAATACGTTGCCCGTTTTACTGTAAAGCTATTCCCTCCGCCCAATAAGGGTTCAGGAGGGGTGGGAGTTTGAGGGAGGGGAAACTCAAGGGGCGAGCCCCTTGGGGTTCCCCTCCCTCATTTTTTCGGTCACAGCAGCAATTTCCCGACCTGGTACACGCCGGTGCTGACCGCGAAGGCGAAGATGGTGTTGAAGACCACGCTAAAGGCGGCCCAGCCTATGGAGCCGGTTTCCTGGCGGATCATGATCACGACCATGAAGCAGGGGGCGTACAGGAGCACAAAGATCATGAGCGCGGCGGCCACGGCCGGGTTCCAGTGCGGGTCGGCCGCAAGGCGGGCCTGGAGGTTGGCGGCGTCCTGGTCTTCGTCATCCACCGAGACCAGGGAATAAGCCGTGCCCAGGGTGGAGACAATGACTTCCTTGGCCGCCACGCCGCCGATGAGTCCGATATTGGTGCGCCAGTCAAAGCCGGAAATCTTGGTCACCGGCTCCAGGGCAATGCCCAGGCGCCCGGCTATGGAATTGCGCAAGGCGGCTTCGGCTTCGGCGCCATCAATGCTGGCCAGCAGTTTTTGGGCATCAGCCTCGCTCAGGCCTCCGGCTTCAAGTCCGCCCGCGATTTCCGCGCGCTGGCCTTCAAAAATATAGGCCTGTTCCTCATTGAGTTCCGGGTAGGTCATGGCCGCCCACAGCAGGATGGATACAGCCAGGACGATGGTCCCGGCCTTTTTGATGTAAGCCCAGGTCCGCTCCCAGGTATGGATGGCCACGCCTTTAACTGTGGGCGCGCGGTAGGGGGGCAGCTCCATGACAAAGGGGGTGGCCTCGCCCCGGGCCAGGGTGCTGCGCAAAAAACGGGCGATAATCAGGGCCGCCGCCCAGCCCGCCAGGGTCATGAGCAGCATGATCTGGGCCTGGTCTTTGGCGAAAAAGACGCCCACCAGGAGCAGGAAGACCGGAAGTTTGGCCCCGCAAGCCAGAAACGGCGCCACCAGGATGGTGGCCAGGCGTTCTTTGGGGCTGCGCAGGGTACGCGCGGCCATAACCCCGGGCACGCCGCAGCCGCCGGCAATGCCGCCGGAAACAATAAGGGGCATGACCGAGCAGCCGTGCAGGCCGAAGATGCGCATGACCCGGTCGAGCATGTAGGCGATGCGGGCCATGTAGCCGGAGTCGTCCAGGATGGAGATGAGCAGAAAGATGACCATGATCAGGGGCACAAACCCCATGAGCCCGCCCACGCCGTCAATGACCCCGGCGATGATGAGGGACTTGAGCGCGCCGTCGGGCATGGCCGTGGACACGGCTTCGTTGGCCCAGCCGAAGAAATTCTCCAGCCAGCCCATGGGGATCTCGCCCACCACAAAGGTGATTTTATATACGAGATAAAGCACGCCGAACATGAGCAGCGGCCCGGCGAACTTATGGGTCAGCAATTGGTCGGCCCGGTCGGAAAAAGCCGCGCGGGCGGCGGTGTCTTCCGGCTTGACCAGCACGTTTTGCTTTAAGATGGAGTGAATGTACCCGTAGCGATAGTCGGCGATAATGGCTTCGGGATAGGTGCCCAGGGTGGCGTCCAGATGGGCGGCCGCTTCGGCGGTGGCGCCCAGCAGGGCCGCGTGCAGCTCGGCATTGGCCGCGGCGCCCAGCTTGTGAATTTCTTCGTCGCTTTCCAGATATTTAAGGGCGATCCAACGGGACGGATAGCGTTCGGTGAGAAAGGCGGTCGCTTCAATCTTGGCGGTCATTTCCCTGAGCGCGGCGTCGAGATCCGGGCCGTAGGAAATAAGCAAAGGCCGCCAGGCCTGGCCTTTGCGGCCCAGAGCCAGTTCGGAAGCGGCGGCCAGAAGCTGGTCCAGCCCGCCCCCGGTGCGGGCGACCGTCCTTACCGCGGGCACGCCCAAAAGCTGAGACAGCTTTTCCACATTGATCTTGATGCCTTTTTTATTGACCTCGTCCATCATGTTCAGGGCCAGGACCATGGGCAGGCCCATTTCCATGATCTGCACGGCCAGGTAAAGGTTGCGCTCCAGGGCGTTGGCGTCGATGATGTCCACAACCACGTCGGGACGTTCGTCGGCCAAAACGCGGCGGGCCACCAGTTCTTCCAGGGAATAGGCGGACAGGGAATAAGTGCCGGGCAGGTCCACCACCCTGGCTTCGCCGCCGTGTATTTTAACCAAGCCTTCCTTTTTATCCACAGTCACGCCGGGGTAGTTGGCCACATGCTGGCGCGCCCCGGTCAGGGCGTTGAATACCGTAGTTTTGCCGCTGTTGGGGTTTCCCGCCAGGGCCATGCAAAATTGTTCTCCAGACATAGATCTCCCGGACCTGTTTAATGGTTTATGCCAAGCGTTGCCACAAAATAAAGGGGATTACGCGGTTAATTTCATTGTCATTGGGCTGCGGGCGCCGCTGCGTTGCGCCGCGCGTCGCCGGAGCATTTCAAGTGTGAAATGCGCCAACAAGAATTAAGCGGGGCGAGGCCCGCTGCCCCAATGCCGCGCTTACAGCGGGCGGACTCGTATAAAGTCAGCTTCATTGTTGCGGAGCATGAGGGTGAAGTCGTTGATGCGCAAGGCCACAGGGTCCTTGAGCGGAGCGCGGCCCTTGACCTCGACCACGGCGCCGGACACCAGACCCATGTCCCGGATGCGGCGCCCCATTTCCCCCGAGGCTCTGACTTCAACAATTTCCGCCTTTTGCCCCACGGCCAGACGACGTAAGCTTATCTCTTCCATGCACTTGTCCTCGATAGATTCTGAGAGTCATTATCAATTTGTAGGCAAAAAAAATTCAATCCCGTTCAAACTTGATTTCCACAAGCGGCGCGGCGCGGCTTGTTTGCCCCGCGGCGCCGCCGGCAGCGGCACAAGCGCCGCAAGAGCCGGAGTTTGTTACGCCCTGTGGCTTGTCAGGCCTCAGGCCGCCCTTTTCACGCGCGGGCCGGGAGGGGCAACCCTCGCAGCCGCAACCGCAGCCCGGAGCCGCGCCCCAAAAACCCAGGCGCCGCAGAAAGACATAGCCCGCATATCCGGCGGCCAAAGCAAGCAGGCCCATGACAATGTATGTTTGCATAAACTTCCTTCCAGAGCGTTACAACTTTGAAATGTCGCGCCGCCTGTAGCATTTTAGAACATTTCACACTTGAAATGATATATTTGCCAAACGCTCCGACGGGACGCGGCGAAGCGTAATCCCGCCCAAGCAACTCAACTCTTGCCAAGTTAATTTGCTCTAACCGCGCGGATCACCGCTTGACAATTCAAATGCGCCGGGCCTGTTTACGGCCCGGCGCCGGAATTTCTCCGCCGCGCTCCTGGAGATCTTCGAGGCGCGGGGGCCAGCCGCCGCGCTGCGCCGGCTGGCGCTGCGCGGCAAGCTCAGTTTTTTTAACAGGAGCCGGACTTGCGCTTGGCGGCAAGGCGCGCTCGCGCAAGCTCGGCTTCGCTTTCCACCCTGACTGGAACCAGCGCGCGGCTGTTCCGGCCAGAGGAAGAAGTCGTCAAGCCCAATTTATGCGTCAGCAACCCGGCGCCAAAGGCGGCGGCCAAACCCGCCAGCAGGCCAAAAGTATAATTATCCATATTCCCAAGCCTCCTGCCCGGCGTCCGGCCGGACACGGCTTAAAAGCTAAGCATCAGCGAATTCGCAAGCCACGGTGCGGGCAAGCGCGGCGTCCAGGGCCAGGCTGCAATCGCGCACCATCAGGCGCATCAGGCCCGCGCCGCAGGACAACACCCGCACTTGCGTGCCCGGAGTAAGGCCCAGGGCGCACAAACGGCAGTTTTCCCTGGGGTCGCTGCACAGGCGGGTAATACGCAGGCAGCGGCCGCTCGGAGCGTCGCCCAGGCTAAGTTCCCTCAGGCCCACGCTCTCTTTGTTCATAAGCTTTTTGTGGTTAAACGTTCCCATGCCGATCAGTCCTTTGTAATTCATCACTAAGAAAGATGATACCCAATTGAAAATGATTGTCAAGATTAAAATTGAAAAAAGTTTGCGCCCCAAAATAAAATTCGCCGCTCAAAATGTATTTATATTGCCTGCTCTGGACCCTGGCCGATTTTTACCTTATTTTATCCCCATGCACGAAATGTCACTCACCGCGAGCTTGCTTAACATCATCAAGGAAGAAATGGCCAAAGCCGGGAAAACGCGACTTATCCGCGTAACCTTGCGCTATGGCGTTTTAAGTCACGTCCTGCCCGAAGCCATGTCCACCGCTTTTGAACTGCTTACGGAAAGCACCCCGCTGGCCGGCGCGGAGCTCATTCTCCTGGAAGAGCCGGCCACTCTGGCCTGCAGCGGCTGCGACCATGTTTTCAGCCCCACCGGCCGCCGCGATTTGTTCATGCCCTGCCCCTCCTGCGGCCGCGAGCTCGGCCACCAGGTCATCACCGGCAAAGGGCTGTATCTTGAAAGCATGGAGGTGGAATAGCATGGAAGTGAACGTCAACCGCCCGGTTATGGAGTCCGGAGAAAACGTGGCCAAAGAGCTGGCCGCCCTGTTCGCCGACAGGCAAATTCTGGCCCTCAACCTGATCAGTTCGCCCGGCGCGGGCAAAACCTCGCTTTTAGAGCGCACCCTTACGGATCTTGCCCCGGAATTCCGCATGGCCGTTATTGAGGGCGACCTGAAAACCGACAACGACGCCCGCCGCGTGGCCGCCACCGGCGCGGCCGCTTACCAGATCGAAACCGACGGCGGCTGCCACCTGGACAGCTTCATGATCCGTGACGCCCTGCCACACCTGCCCCTGGACAATATTGACATCCTGTTCATTGAAAACGTGGGCAACCTGGTCTGTCCTGTGGAGTTCCCCTGCGGCGAGGACTACAAAATCGCCCTGCTCAGCGTGCCCGAAGGCGACGACAAGCCCGAAAAATACCCCCTGCTTTTCAACCTGGCCTCGGTCATGCTCATCAATAAAATTGACCTCTTGCCCTACGTGGACTTTGACGTGGCCAAAGCCTCTCGCCTGGCCGCCACCCTCAACCCCAACCTGGATATTTTCCAGGTTTCCTGCCGTGAGCGCTCGGGGTTAAACACCTGGTACAACTGGCTGCGCAAGGCGCGGTTTGAAAAATTGTAAAGGCGGGAGCAGCACCCGGCCTTCGCGCCGGCTCGACCTAAAGGCTTACGGATATGAGCGAGGAAAAATCTTTAAACAACCCGTTCAAGGGCTTGGACAAGTCCCGATATCGCGACGCCCG
>JAVBRZ010000031.1:0-15888 GCA_031547425.1 Desulfovibrionaceae bacterium | reverse complement strand
ACTCGCGGACCACGGTTTCAATGTCCTTGTCGGTATGGCGGCAGAGCGCCCGCGCCGCGGACAGGGCGTAAGCGCCGCCGCTGCCGATGGCCGCGATGCCGTCGTCGGGTTCGATCACGTCGCCCGCGCCGGAAAGGATGAGCAGATTTTCCGTGTCCGCCACCAGGAGCATGGCTTCCAGGCGGCGCAAGTATTTGTCCGTGCGCCAGTCTTTGGCCATTTCCACGCTGGCGCGCACCAGGTTGCCGCCGTTTTCCTTGAGTTTGGCTTCAAAGCGTTCAAACAGGGTAAAGGCGTCGCCCGTGGCTCCGGCAAAGCCGGCCAGAATGCGGTCGTGATAGAGCCGGCGTACCTTGCGGGCGGTGTGTTTTACAGCCACGGACTGGCCCAGGGTCACCTGCCCGTCGCCGGCCATGGCCGCCCGTCCGTTTTTAACAATGCCTAAAATAGTGGTTCCGCGCATATCCATAATGTTTTAACCTTAAGTGTTTAATTTTGCGGCCAAGGGTTGTTCGTCATTTATCCCAAAATTCAGCCCGTTCCTCGTAAATGCTCTTGAAGCGGTCAAAGCGCGCCTGATCCTGAGGCGAGGCGATTTTGGCCTGGGCCTGCTCCATAAAATTTTCCGTTTTGCGGCGGTCATTCTGATACAAAGCGCTGTAAGCCAGGTGCAGGTTGCCTTCAAAAAGCTTACCATTGCCGAGAAGAGCCCTGCCGTAATAGTAATGCGTTTCATAAGATTCGGGCAAGTAACGCAGTACGTTGGCGAACTGTTCAAAGGCGGCGCGGGTGTTTCCGTCCTCCAGAAGCACGCGCGCAAAATAGAATGAAGCCTCATAATCATGCGGGCTCATGCGTACGGCTTTGTTCAGATAATCAGTGGCCAGATCCTGCCGGCCCTTGTTGAAATGAAAAATGCCGGCCTCGCGCCAAACCACGGCGTCCTGCTGGGCTTGGCGCAGAGCGGAATCAAAGGCCGCGGCCGCGTCAGACACCCGGTTGAGGCGTGAATAGCAGATGCCCAGTCCCAAATCTATAAGGTAAGCGGGGGTATCCTTGTCCCGGTTAAAGTAGGTGATGGCTTCGCGGGCATCGGAGTATTTGGCCCGAACCAGAGCCTGAACGCGCTTGAATGTCAGGTTCTCATCGCTGCGGTTTTGCACGTTGGAAGGCAAGGTTTTTACGCGGGCGCTGATGTCCTTTATTCTTTCCTGAATATCCGGGTGGGTGCTCAAATATTGCGGAATGCTGCCGCCCCAGCTTTTGCTGCGGATATTTTCAAAGGACTCATACATGCCCTGGGGGCGGAATCCGGCCGCGGTAAGGTAATCCAGCCCCACATGGTCGGCGTCGGCTTCATCAATGCGGCTGTAATTGAGCATGGCAGCCTGACCCGCGGCCATGGATCCGGCCATGGCCGCGCCTTTGCCGCTGCCCCCCAGAAACATGCCGCCCAGGGCCAGGATGGTGGACAAGATGCCGATCAACTGCCCGCGCTCAATGCGCAGGGCGATATGGCGCTGCGTGACGTGGGCCAGTTCATGCGCCAATACCCCGGCCAACTGCGATTCATTGTCCATGGCCAGAATCAGGCCGGTAAACACGAAAATGAACCCGCCTGGCGCGGCAAAGGCGTTGACGGGCTTGGCCATGATCACGTTGACCTCAAAGGTGTAGGGCTGCTGCGGGATATTGTTCAGCAGCCGCTGGATAATGCCTGTGACGTAGTTTTTGACCTCAGGATCGTCCACCAGTGGCAGTTGCGCTTTGACCATGATGCTGAATTTGCGGCCCAGCTCGATTTCATCGCTTAAAGTGAAAGAACCGAGAAAAGCCCTGGCCGGCAGGGCGGGGGCCAAAGTCAGGGCGACGGCAAGCAGAGCGCAAAGCATGGCGCGCCTGACGGACCTGCCCAGCCCGGCGCTGAAAAAAAGGAATAAACGTTTGGTCTTGCGCATAACCTTTGCCTATGCCTCGCGCCGGCGCTGAGAGATTTTTTGAAACCGGAAATGTTTACAAAAGATCCCAAACCACGCCTTGCGGGGTATCGCGGATTTCCACGCCCATATTGTGCAATTCGTCGCGCAGGGCGTCGGACTTGGCGAAATCTTTAGCCGCGCGGGCTTCCTGCCTTTTCGCCACCAGGTGGTCGATGTCGGCGCTGCTCAAGTTTGCGCGCTTTAAGCGCACGTTTTTCAGGTCAGCCAGAAAAACAGCGGGGTCCTGTCCGCACAGCCCCAGCACTCTGTCCCAGATTTGCCGCTGGCCTTCAAAGGCCTGCAAGAGTTCAGGAGTGTCGGCGCTTTTGCGCAGGGTTTTATCTTCCAGCACTCTGGAAATAAGCCGGATAATGCTGAAAATATGCCCCAAAGCTGCGGCGGTGTTCAGGTCATCGTCCATGGCCGCGCCAAAAGCCGCCACCTGAGCGTCAAATTCCTTGCGGACATCTTCAGGCAGCTTGTTGCCGCTACGCTTGTTCTGACCCATTAACTCAATCTGGGACGCCAGCACGGCTTCATAAATGCGTTTCTGGTTCTTTTCCGCGTCATTGATGGCGTCGCCCGTGAAATCAATGGGGCTGCGGTATTGCCTGGCCAGCAAGAACCAGCGCAAAGTTTCCGGCAGGTAAGATTCCAGGATATCGCGGATGGTTTTGAAATTGCCCAGCGACTTGGACATTTTTTCGGAATCCACCTGCACAAAGCCGTTGTGCACCCAGTAACGGGCGAACTCGGTATCGCAGCAGCCCTCGGTTTGGGCTATTTCGTTTTCATGGTGCGGGAAAATAAGATCCTGCCCGCCACCGTGAATATCCAGAGGCAGGGGCAGATATTTTTTGCTCATGGCCGAACATTCAATATGCCAGCCGGGGCGGCCCTTGCCCCAGGGGCTGTCCCAGGCCGGTTCGCCGGGCTTGGCGCCTTTCCACAAGGCAAAATCCAGAGGGTCCTGTTTTTCCTCGCCGGGGGCGATACGCGCTCCGGCCTGCATCTCATCCAGATCGCGGCCCGAAAGTTTGCCATATTCCTTAAATGAGCGCACCCGGTAATACACGTCGCCGGACGGGGTGGCGTAGGCCATGTTTTTGCCGATCAGCGTTTCGCACATGGCGATCATTTCCGGGATATTTTCCGTGGCTTTGGGTTCCACGGAGGCACGTTCAATGCCGAGGCGCCCCATGTCTTCATGAAAAGCGACGATGTATTTCTCCGAAATTTCATGGCTGGGCAGGCCTTCTTGATTGGCGCGGTTGATGATTTTGTCGTCCACGTCAGTGAAGTTGCGCACAAAAGTGACGTCCAGGCCTTTGTGGCGCAGATAACGGGCCAGCACGTCAAAAACCACCGCGGAGCGGGCATGCCCGATATGGCAATAGTCATAGGCGGTGATTCCGCACACGTACATGCCCACCTTGCCGGGGGTCACGGGAATGAATTCTTTCTTGCGCCTTTCGGCCGTATTATAAAGTTGCATGATCCTCTCCGAAAAATTAAATTCAACTTGGAATGCGAGTTGTAACAACAGGGTGTAAATATAAAGCCGCTCCTTGCGGGGCAAGACGGGCCGGCATGCGGATTTAAGCGTCCAGCAGGGCCACGCGTCTGGCGTGGCGTCCGCCTTCAAAGCTTTCGGCAAGGAAAATATCCGCTATTTCCAGGGCCACGCCGCAACCGGTAACCCGCTCGGCCAGGCAAAGCACATTGGCGTTATTGTGGCGCCGGGTGTAGCGGGCCTGAAATTCGCAAGCGCACAGCGCGGCGCGAATGCCCTTGCGGCGGTTGGCGGCTATGGACATGCCTATGCCGCTGCCGCAGATGAGGATGCCCAGGGCGGCTTCATCCGCGAGCACGGCCGTGCAGACTTTGTCCGCGTAAAGCGGATAGTCGCAGCTCTCCAGGCTGTGAGTGCCCAAATCCTGGACACTATGCCCCGCCGCGGTCAGATGCGCGACCAGTTCGGATTTAAGGTTAAATCCGGCATGATCAGAAGCGATAAAAACAGTTCGGCCCATATCTGGAACTCCTTAATTACAAAACAGGCAACAGCGGATGGAACCCCGTGACTTTGGAATCAGCGGCGCAGGCTCAGGACTCTTCGTTTTCCTCAATTTGGCGCATGGGCAGTTTTTCCGCGTCGTTGGGTATGTTAAGCTCCAGCTGTTTATTTGTATATGGCGTGGAGGGATGGTTTATACCTTTGAACCACAAGGTCACGGTATATCCCTGGGCGTGGTTGACCACCATTTTATCCAGTTGCGGAGTGGTGTCGCCGTTGCCGGGGCTGCTGAAATCGAAAGTAATTTTCCAGCCTTTGGTGACTTTGGAGGTCCAGCTTATGGGAACGCCGTCCTGGCTTAGCACCAGGTAGCCCGGCATTTTTTCGCTGGTCAGATCAAATTGCAGAGCGCTGGAATTGGTGGAATAGGCGGTGGAATACGCATCGCCGAACAGTTCCGTGTAGTGTCCTTGCAAAATGCTGGTCAGATCGGCCAGGGAGAAGGGCATGGGCACGCCCAAACCGCTTAAGCCCAGCACCGGCTTGTCTTGGCCGGTGTGGGTGTACAAACGGTTTTCCTGGGGCATGTAAATGAGCAGGGAGTTGGTGTCGTCGCGCATTTGGGCGGCCACAGAGCCCATACCGGCCAGCACGTCCATGCGATAAGGATAGCCGCCGTTGCCCCAAATGCGCAGGGTGGCGCGATGGCTTTCTCCGTCGGGTTTGACGTAGCGGAACGTGGACTCAATGTTGAACGACGTGTGTTGCTCCTGGCCGAACGCGGCCAGGTAGCGATCCCAAACCGTCTTGGCTTCGGCTTCATCGGCCTTGGCTTGCGGCAGGGTGGTGCTGGGGGTTTTCATCGCGCAACCGGCGAACATGCAGGCAAGCAACAAAACACAGGCCAGGGTCAATAAAGAATTAAATTTATGCACAGAAACCTCATGGTATACGCAGTTTATCAAGTTTCGCTTCAATATCGGCGGCATTGTCCGGTTTGAATTCCAGAGCCCGCAGCCAAGCCTTGCGGGCATCCTGCTTGCGCCCGATGATTTTGGCAATATCGCCGTAATGGTCCCAAATCACAGGTTCCGCGCCTTCCAGTTCCACGGCTCGATTAATGAACATCCAGGCTTCCTGAAAATTTTTCAGTCTGTAATGCACCCAGGCCAGGGAGTCAAGGATTTGCGGGTTGTCCGGCATCTGCTTGTCCGCCAGTTCCAGCAGGCTCAAGGCCCGGGGCAGATCGCGGTTTTCCTCGGCCAGGGTGTAGCCCACATAGTTCAAAGCTTGAGCATGGTGGGGATCGACGCGGATAATGTCTTCCATCACCGCCAGAGCTTCGGGCGAACGCTTGGCCTGTTCGAGGACGGTGCCTTTGGCGAAAAGCACTTCCGTGTTGTCGCGAAAAGCGGCTGCGGCCTCGTTCAAGGTGTTCAGCGCGTCCACATAGCGGTTGAAAGAGGCCAGGAGAATGCCCTCCATAATCCAGTATTTAGGCTCGTCAATATGGGCCTGCCTGGCCGCGCGCGCTACGTTTATGGCTTCATCGGTTTGTTTTTCGTCAATAAGAATGCGCAAGCGCAATTGAGTGGCGCGTTCAAAATTGGGACTGTCCACGCTTATTTGCGCCAATCTGCCCACGGCTTTGCGCCAGTCCTTTTCACCCTGGTAGGCGATAACGCCCAGGAAAAAGTACACGTCGTCCGACACGTTGGGAAGACCCTGGGCCAGCAGCAGAAGATGTTCGGCCTCAGTGTAGTATTTGTCTTCCATGAACAAAGAAGCGGCATTAAGCAGGAAGTTGGCGTCCTCGGGGCCTTGCTCGGCAATGGACAAGGCCGTCTGCACCTGATTGAGCTTGAGGTTGATTTGCACCAGGCGCAGCCAGACAGCCGCGTTGTCGCTGTTGATATCCAGCATGGTTTTATAAATGTCGGCCGCGCCGGTCAGATCATTGCGCTGCTCCAGCACATAAGCGATCTCCGCCCAGGCTTCAATGAACTTGGGTTCTTCCTCCACCGCGCGGCGCAGGTAGAACTCGCCGTCTTTGTCGCCCATGCCCAGGAGGGCGCGGCCGTAAAAGTAGTGAAAATATTTATCTCTGCTCTTGTCCGGCACAGGGTCCAGGATTTGTTTAACTTTACGATAGAGGCGGGTGATTTTGCCCGGGTCGTATCCTGGTGTGCCTGAAAGCCGAACCGCGTTGCGCAGCAGCATTTCCGAAAGCTGCAGGCGCTGTTCGGCGCTGATGTCCTGCTTGCGCAGAAACTTGTCCAGAAGCGCAAAGCCGGGCTCGGGGTCGGGACCGGCCAGATAAGTTTCCACCAAGAGAAAAGAAAGTTCGTTGCTGTCCGGAAAAATGCGGATGCCTTTTTCCAGCACGGCGCGGGCTTCGGGGATTTTATTTTGAAAGAGCAAAATAGAGGCGGAATCGCTGTAGACCTGCGGCGATGGCGCCAGTTCTTCCAAGTGCTCGACAGCATCCTGGGCCGCGGCCAAATCTCCCGAACGGGAAGCGTCCTCCAGAACCATGCGGTAATAATCGATTTGAGCTTTGTCCGACAAATCCCAATCGTGCGTTTTGACCATATCGGTGCTGTTTTTGCCGTTGTCGGCCGGCGGGCGGCAGGCGGCGGAGTACACCGCGCTGAGGATAATGCCCAGAATCAGGAAGGTACTTAAGTGTTTAAGCATACTGTAGTGTCGCGGCCGGCGCGGAATTTTAATCATAACCGCAGCTTGCTCATGGTGTTATCGAGCTTCCCGGTTTTCGCATGACCGGGAAGCTCGTGCAGTTTTCCCAAAAAGCCGCGGGCCCAGGTTTGCTTAAGCGGCGTGCCCGGCTTGCAAGTCTAAATTACTCGTCAAGCCATTCTTCGGAAAAATCCTTGATCTCGTTGGTCAGATGCAGTTTTAACTTTTGCAGCAGCCTGGTTTCAATCTGCCTGACCCTTTCGCGAGTGATATTATATTTTGCGCCGATTTCGCGCAAGGTCACCGGGTCGTCCGATAACAATCTGCTGTTCAGGATATCCAACTCCTTCTCTGAGAGATGTTGGGTGAGCGTTTGCACATGCCCGCGCAGCACGGCGGCAAGCTCTTCGTCCGCCAGAGTCTCTTCGGTTTCCTGCCCGGATGAGGGCAACATGTCAAGGCGCGTGGCTCCCCCCGCTTCTTCATTTAAGGGAGCGTCCAGGGATACGTCGAAACCTTCCAGGCGTTGGGACATCTCCTCCACCTGGGCCTCATTGACGTTGAGCCTGGCGGCCAGGGCAGGAGTATCCGGCTCAAACCCCTGGGCAATAAGGCGTTGGCGTTCTTTGTTCAAATTGTAAAACAGCTTGCGCTGGCTTTGAGTGGTGCCGATTTTAACCAGACGCCAGTTGTCCATAATAAACTTGAGGATATATGCCCGTACCCAAAACGCGGCATAGTAGGAGAATTTGATGCCTTTGTCCGGATCAAACTTGTGCGTGGCGCGCATCAGCCCCACGTTTCCTTCCTGAATCAAATCTAAAAAGTTCTGCATCCAGCGGCGCTGGAAGCCCATGGCGATTTTGACCACCAGGCGCAGGTGGGAGGAAACCAGGCGGAAAGCGGCGTCGCTATCGCCTTCTTTGACCCGGTGGGCCAACTCATACTCCTCTTCGGGCGAGAGCATGGGGAAACGGCTGATTTCGCGTAAATACAAGGTCAGGCTGTCCGCTACGCGGCTCGGAGCTTTGCCGGCCGGCACCAGGGCCGCGCTTTCAATAAGCTCGCTTGCGCCAAGGTCATCATGGGAAAAATCAAGCTCGGCATCAGCCAGGAGCATCGCTTCATCATTTTCAGCGTCCATGATTTCAACGTCATCGGCTTCGCGGTCCGTCTCGTCCACAAGTTCAGTCTCGCTGGCGTCATCGGCGTTATCGTCCGGACCTAATTCATATTCCGGCGCTTCCGCCGCGTCTTTTTTTCTTTTACCGGCGGCGGGCGTGTTTTTTTTTGCTTTAATGCGTTGAGTTTCGGGGCGACTTGACATGTGTTTGTTCATATAAAGTAGTCCTGTGTGAAAGGGTGGCCACAATTTATTGAGCACTTCCACAGATTACTGGGAAATAGCTTATCTTGTTCATTCTATTTTATCAATAATATCCTTCAGTTTGTAGGCAGTAAAACATAGTTTGCCTTCAGGGGCAAACTCAATGGCGGGTGGCTGAAAAACCGTAAAAACGAAAAACATGTACCAAAAAATTTATATACAGCCTGTCTAACGGGCGCAAAAAAACGGCAAAGCGCCCAGCACCAGACGAACAGCTTGCATTTACGGTTAAAAGCATTAAGGTACAACACGCGACTCTCGGGATGGAAAGCGTTACAATTTTGTTTGGTTGTGGGTTAAAATAAAAACCTTAAAGCCGAATTAATATAATTAATAATCATTCCTGATTTGTCCAGGAGCTAAAATGGTAAATTTTAGTAAAACGTTAAATTCAGGCCAGCTTCTGTGCTTCGACGGAGGCATGGGCACCATGCTGCAGGCGCGCGGGCTGCCCGCCGGCATAAGCCCGGAGGTCTTTTGCCTGGAACGCCCTGATGTATTGCGCGGCATCCATGAAGAATATCTGCTGGCCGGGGCGGACATCATCACCACCAACACTTTTGGCGGCAGCGTATTTAAACTGCCGGCCAACCTTGAGGTGGAATCGTTCAACCGGGAGATGGCCGTTTCAGCCAGGGTGGCCATTGATGCGGTCCGCAACGGAGGTGTCACCGAGCGTCCTTTGTTCGTGGCCGGGAGCATGGGACCCACGGGGCATTTTTTGCGTCCCCTGGGCCCGTTGACTTTTGCGGAACTGGTGGACGCTTTCCGCACACAGGCGCGTGGGCTGATCACTGGCGGGGCGGATCTTATTCTGGCCGAAACCCATTTTGACCTCGGCGAGCTGCGCGCTTTGGTGGTGGCGGTGCGTGAGGAGTGTGACCTGCCTTTGGGCGTGTCCATGACTTTTGAGGGGGAGCGGACTTTAACCGGAGCCAGCCCGGAGGTTTTTCGGGAAACCATGCTGAATATGGGAGTTGATTTTATCGCCACCAACTGCAGCAGCGGACCTGAGCAGATGCGGGATATCGCGCGGCGCCTCGCCGCCGGCTGCCCTGTGCCCGTGCTGGCCGAACCCAATGCCGGGCTGCCTGAGCTGGAAAACGGCAAAACCGTATTTCGCCTAGATCCTGAAACCTTTGCCTCGGTCACCACCACCTTTGCCGCTGACGGCGTGCGCATGCTGGGCGGTTGTTGCGGCACCACCCCGGCGCATATCGCGGCGTTGCGCAAAGCCATGCGTTCTCTGCCGGCCCCGGCGCCCCTGCCTGAGGAGCGGCCCGGCATAGTGCTCACTTCCCGGGCGGAAATGGTCCATCTGGGGGCGGGTTCGCCCATTCGTTTTATTGGCGAGCGCATTAACCCCACAGGCAAAAAACAGCTTACCGCCGAGTTGCAAGCCGGCGAGTTCAATCTGGCCCTCCAGTTCGCCGAAGAGCAACTTGCCGCCGGGGCGCGCATTCTGGACGTCAACGTGGGCGCGCCCATGGTTGACGAGATCGCCATGCTGCCGGATTTGGCGGAGCGGATCCTGGCCCGCCATGCCGCGCCTCTGGCCCTGGATTCATCCAATATGGACGCCATAGCGGCCGGGCTTGCGGCTTATCCGGCATCCTGCCTCATTAATTCCATCAGCGGCGAAACCGGACGCATGGAACGCCTTGGGCCGCTGTGCCGTAAATTCGGCGCGCCGTTTATTCTTCTTCCCCTGCGGGGCGGCGACTTGCCGGTGACGGCCGCGCAACGCATCCGCATCATTAATGAGCTTTTGGCCGAGGCGGAAAGTTTGGGCATCCCCCGCCGTTTGATCATTGTGGACGTGCTGGCCCTGGCCGCGTCATCAGTATCCGGCGCGGCGCGCGCCGCTTTGCAGACGATCCGCCATTGCACGGAAGAGCTGCGCCTGCCCACCACCATCGGCCTCTCCAATATTTCTTTCGGCTTGCCCGCGCGCGAATTGCTTAACGCCAGTTTTCTGGCCATGGCCGCCGGGGCGGGGCTGTCGTCCTGCATCGCCCACCCCGGCAACGAACGCATGCGCGATACCCTGGCCGCGGTCAACACTCTTCTGGAGTACGACCCGCACGCGGAATATTTCACCGCCCATTATGCCAAGTGGACGCCCGCCGTGGCCGGGGGGGCGAAAGCGACTGCGCGCGGCGATGGCGTCCCGGTTCCTTCCGAGGCTTCCGATGCCGGGCGCGGCGTTTTGGAGGATGCGGTAATCAAGGGCCGCAAGGAAGAGATTCTTTCCCTGGTGGAGGCGGCTCTGGCCGCCGGAGCGGAGCCCTTCGCCCTGGTCAATGATCGTCTCATTCCGGCCATTACCGAGGTGGGGCGCAAGTATGAATGTAAGGAGTATTTCCTGCCGCAACTGCTACGCTCGGCGGAAACTATGCAAACCGCGTTTTCCCGCCTGCGTCCTCTGCTGGAGGAAGCCCGGGGCGGCGAACGCCGGCCTGTGGTGATTATGGCCACTGTGGAAGGCGACATTCACGACATCGGCAAGAATATTGTCAGCCTCATGCTGGGCAACCATGGCTTTGAAGTGGTGGATATCGGCAAGGACAAGCCGGCGAAGGACATTGTGGACGCGGCCCAGGAACATGGCGCGGTCATTATAGGGCTATCCGCGTTGATGACCACCACCATGGTGCGCATGGAGGACACGGTAAAGCTGGTTAAAGAACGTAATTTGCCGGTTAAGATTATTGTGGGCGGGGCGGTGGTCAATGCTGCTTTTGCGGAAACCATAGGCGCGGACGGCTACTCCGCCGATGCGGTGAGCTGTGTGCGCCTGGTGCGGGACTTGCTGGGCCTGAGCGTCAACTGATCCGGGCAAGTCGCGGCATAAAAAATTATGCTCAAGCCATAAAGATGTGTTTGCAGTTGTCGGCAATCTGCGATAATTTATAAATTGAAATTGAGTAGTTCTATCCGGGACGCCTGAAATCCACGCGCCGGAACGGAGGTTTTTCGCATGCGAATGATGTCTAGAGTGAACGCCGGCTTGTTTTTCGCTTTTCTGTTGTGTGTGGGGTTGGTTTCCGTGGCGGCCGCCAAGGAATTTAAAGAGGCCGCGTCGCAAGATGTGGAAGCTTTTGTGGCCAAAAACAAAGGCAAAATTGTGGTGGTCAACGTGTTCGCCACCTGGTGCGCGCCCTGCGTTACGGAAGTGCCTGACTTTGTAAAGGCGCACGCCACTTATCCCGAAGACAAGCTGGCCATGCTTGGCGTGTCCATTGACGAGGACAAGCAGGAACTGGCCAACTTCACCAGCGAGCAGAATATCGCCTATCCCGTGTACCGCGTGGGTGAGGAATTCGCGATCAAGTACCGCGTTGAAAGCATTCCCCAGACGTATATTCACGATCAGAGCGGAAAGCTGTACAAGCGTTTTGAAGGCATGATCACTTTTGAGGAACTGCAGGAAACCATTGAACATCTGCTGGCCTCATCGCCCGAATCCGGCATGTAGGGGCGGGCGCATTTTACTTGTGAACGGCAATCCTTAAAATATACCGGAGGCTTCTAGGTATGCGCAGGATCAACAGTTATGCTTTAGCGGCAATTTTGGTTTTGATGTGTGTGGCTCTGGGCGCGGCGGGCTGCGCCAGGCCTGGTGGCGCGGGCGCCGGCGCGGCGGAGGTTATGTTTAAGGAAAATGCCTCCACGGCGGATGTTGAACAGTTTGTGGCCGCTTCCAAAGGCAAAATTACCGTAGTCAACGTGTTCGCTTCCTGGTGCGGCTACTGCATGCAGGAATTGCCGGATCTGGTGGCCATGCGCGCGGCTTATTCCCGCGACGATGTGGCCATGCTCGGCGTATCCCTGGATGACGCTTCCGATTTGCCGGAACTTAAAAGAGTGCTTAAGGAAGCGAACGTTTCCTATCCCGTGTACGTGGTGGGCGACGATTACGCCGAAAAATACAACATTACCGGCATTCCCGTGACCATTATTTATGACCGCAACGGCAAAGAGTACAGGAACATCATGGGGTATGTGGAAAAATCGGAAATAGAAAAGCCCATTGGGGAGCTTTTAAACAAATAACTGTAACAGAGGAAAGCTATGCGTAGTATGAAAATATTGCTGTCTTCGGCCATGGTGCTGCTTATGGGCATCTCGCTCCTGGTCGGCGGTTGCGCCGGCTCGGGCTTTGGGTCCGATTCGGTGAATATTGCCAACGATCAGGCCTCGCCCGCGGACTTGGAAACATTTATCGACAGCCAGAAAGGCAAAGTCGTGGCGGCCGCGCTTTTTAACACGACCGCGCCTGATTGCGCCAAGGCTCTGCAGCATCTGGTGGAATTGCAGGGTAAATATCCGGCGGATAAGGTGGTCTTTGTGGGCGTGTCCCTGGATGCGGATAAGGAAGCCCTGCATTCGTTCTTGAGCGAAAACAGCGTCCACTTCCCCGTGCTCATGATCCAGGCCTTTGCCGACCTCGCCGACGGCGTGCCCATTGTCAGCCTGGTGGACAAAGACGGCAACACTCACACTACTTACGAAGGCCTGACCGAAATCCAGACCATGTCCACTGACGTGGACTACCTGGTAGCGCAGGAGCAGTAGTTTAAAGTAAGTCTTTATATTTTGCCGCCGCGGGCGGCGTAATGTTCCCGGCGGGCGGGTCGCGGAAGGCGCGGTTCTGCCCGTCGGGGTAGTTCTGTTGGTGGATCGGCATGACCAGAACAACGGATAAGTTGACCCTTCTCTACAGCGCGGAGGCCATAGCCGCCCGCGTTGGAGAAATGGCCGCGCAAATAAACGCTCACTACGCGGGCGAGGCGGTATTGCTGGTGGGGGTGCTCAAGGGCGCCTTTATTTTTTGCGCCGATCTGGCGCGCCGGCTTAACCTGCCCCTGGAAGTGGACTTTGTGCGTCTGGCCAGTTACGGGCAATCTTCCACCAGAGGGCCGGAAATCATGTTCAGCAAAGATGTGGAAACTTCTCTGGCCGGAAAGCATGTACTCATTGCGGAAGATATCATCGACACCGGCCGGAGCATGGCCCTCTTGCGCGCCCACTTCGCGGACCGCCAGGCGGCTTCGGTAAGCATCGCCGCGTTTGTGGACAAGCCGGAACGCCGTGAGGTGCCTGTGGAAGCGGATTTTGTAGGCTTTTGCATTGCCGATGTCTTTGTTGTAGGTTATGGCCTGGATTATGCCGAGCGCTATCGGGGATTGCCCGGCATTTATGCGCTGGATTTAGGCCCCGCCGGCCGTTGAGTTGACATTGTCCATATGGCGTCTGTAATCTCTTTCCTTAAGAGGTGCTCATGATTATCACCTGCCGTAGATGCTCCAGTAAATTCAGACTGGACGACGCTCTGGTCAGCCCCCTGGCCAAGGCCAAATGCACTTTTTGCGGTAATATTTTTGTCATGGCCGACGGCATGGAAAACGAGGATTTCCAAACCACTATCGACGCCCATGTCCCAATGGATCCTGAAGCGGTGGTGGCCGAAGCCGAATCCAGCAAGAAAACCGTGGACGCTATTTTAAAGGATGGCGATCTTTACAATGTGGACGGGCAGGATAAGAAACGTAAAAAATCGGGCGCCGTGGTCTGGGCGGTGCTGGTGGTTTTTATACTGTTGGCCGCCGGCGGGGCTGTTTACTTTTTTGATCCCCTGGGATGGCGCGCCGCTTCCGGCGACGCAACGCGGAGCGCGCAAGAGCAAACTCCCGCGCCCGCCGGACCGGCCGCTGAAAATTTAATTACCGATCCCGTGGCCCTGGCCAACATCACGCTCCTGGATGTCAAACAGTATTATGTGAATAACGACAAACTTGGCGGGCAGCTGTTCATCATTGAAGGCAATGTGGTCAACAATTTTCCCACGCCCGTGGATTTGATACGCGTGGAAGCCACCCTGCTGGATGAGGGCAAGAACGTCATCGTTTCCAACCAGCAGTTCTGCGGCATCTCGGTATCTTATTTCCAGCTTCAGGTGCTCACGGAAAAAGAGCTTACCGACGCCTTGAGCAACAAGCTGGAAGTGCTGTCCAAGAATACCAATGTCCAGCCGGGCGCCAAGGTTCCCTTTATTTTCGTGTTTCGTTCAGTGCCGCCCACGGTGCGCGCCTTTGGCGTAAGGGTCATTGAAGCGCAGAAGCCGGAAAAGAGCATTGAGGCGCAATAGCCGCCGGCAAAAATATTCCGCCAAATCCGGTTGACTCGGCTATAGCGCTCCGGGCGCTTTTTTATGGGCGCGGTATGCAAGAAAAACTTCCTGAAAAACCTCTTGCGGAGAACGATCCGTTTGCCGGACGTAAACCGCGCCGCCGCAAGCATGGCCCCAAGCCCAATATTGCCACCTGGATAGTTATTGCCTGGTTTGCCTTTATGGCGGCCTGGGGGTGCAAGCATCTATACAGATTGTGGACGGAAACCGGGCCCGCTGGCGACGAAATCGCCGCGCCCGCGCGGGTTGCTTACAACGCCACCGGGCAGGACGGTCTTGGCCCTGAAGTTGATTTGCCTTTATCCTGCCCTCTCAAATAAGCGGTTTGATCCGGAAGTGTGATCTATGCGTCAACGTGAAGTTTATATCTGCGCAGCCTGCGGCGGCCGCAGCATGCAATGGCGGGGGCGGTGTCCGGTTTGTCAGGCCTGGAACACCCTTGAGGCGAAAATAGAAGTCCAGGCCCCGGCCGGGGCGGGCAAATCCAGGGTGGGCGGCGGCCGCGCTTCTGCGGCCGCGCCTGAAGGCATACGCCTGATTGAAGTCAATACGCAAAGCGAAAAGCCTTACAGCACGGGCCTCACCAGCTTGGATGCAATTTTGGGCAATGGTTTTGTGCCCGGTGCGGCGCTTTTATTCGGCGGCGAACCGGGCATCGGCAAATCCACGCTGCTGCTGCAACTGGCCGGGGCTGTGGCCGCGTCCGGCCAGGGGGCGCTTTACCTTTCCGGCGAGGAGTCCCTGGGGCAACTGAAATCGCGGGCGGAGCGCCTTAACGTGCTTTGTCCCGAGCTTTTAGCCCTGGCTTCCAATTCCGTGGAGGACGCCCTGGCCGCTCTGGAGGCTCCGCGCGCTCCGGCGCTGCTGGTGGTTGATTCCGTGCAAACCCTGGTTTCGTCTCGCGCCGAAGGTTTGCCCGGTTCGGTTTCCCAGGTGCGGGCCGTGGCCACTGAGCTGGTGGAGGCCTGCAAGCGCAGCCAGACCACCCTGGTGCTGGTGGGGCATGTGACCAAGGACGGCCAGTTGGCCGGTCCCAAGCTCCTGGAGCATATGGTCGATACCGTGGTCTCTCTGGAAGGGGAACGTGGACAGGTCTTTCGTATCTTGCGCGTGCTCAAAAACCGTTTTGGCCCCAATCAGGAATTGCTTATCTTCGAAATGCTGCGCGAGGGCCTCAAAGTGGTGGAGGACCCGGCCACTTTTTTCCTGGACCTGCGCGATCCCACCCTAAGCGGCACGGCCGTGGTCATGGCCATGGACGGGCAGCGCCCCTTTGCCGTGGAAGTGCAGGCCCTGGTCTCCCGTTCCTTTTTGCCTGTGCCCCGGCGCGCGGCTCTGGGCTTTGACGTCAACCGCATGCATCTTTTGCTGGCCGTGCTGGAAAAACGGCTCAAGCTCAACTTCGGCCAGGCGGATATTTACGCCAAGATCGGCGGGGGCATGAAAATCCAGGAGCCGGGCATGGATTTGGGGCTGGTGGCTGCCGTGCTGTCTTCTTTCTATGATATTCCTCTGCCCGAACAGGCCGCTTTTTGGGGCGAGGTGGACCTCAACGGCCAGGTTCGTCCGGTCAGCGGGCAGGATATTCGCCTCAAGCAGGCTCAGCGCCTGGGCT
>JAVBRZ010000019.1:0-5204 GCA_031547425.1 Desulfovibrionaceae bacterium | reverse complement strand
CATGATTCTGGGCGAGGGCGAGGAAGTTACCCTGGAGCTGTTGGAGCTTCTGGAAAAAGCCAAGGCGGGGGATTGGACGCGCCTGGCCTTTCTGGAGGCAGCATCCGGCATTCCCGGCATTTATGCGCCCGAGTTTTATGATGCTCCCGCCGCCCGTCCGCCTGTGGCGCGCCGCGTTATTCCGGATTTTGACGACGCCCCTTATCCGGCCTCTCAAGTGATTCCTTTTGGGGCCATCCATAATCGCCTGGCTTTGGAAATAGCGCGCGGCTGTACGCGCGGCTGCCGTTTTTGCCAGGCCGGGATGATTTACCGTCCGGCCAGGGAGCGTTCCACAGCGGAAATCACCCGCCTTATGCAGGACTGCCTGACCACCACCGGTTTTGATGATCTATCCTTTTTGTCCTTAAGCACCGGGGATTTTTCCAGCCTCAAGGAGTTATTTTTAAGCTGCATTGACCGCTGCGACGCCGAGCAGGTCTCGGTATCCCTGCCGTCTTTGCGTGTGGGCTCCATAGATGACGACATTATGCAACGCCTGTCCGCCCTGCGCCGCACCGGGGTGACCCTGGCGCCCGAAGCCGGCAGCCAGCGCCTGCGTAATGTTATCAACAAGGGCATCAGCGAGGAAGAGATCATCCTGCACGCCCAGAAGCTGTTTGAGTATGGCTGGCAGCAGGTCAAACTCTATTTCATGCTTGGTCTGCCCACGGAGACCGACGAGGACCTCGCGGCCATAGTGGACTTGTGCCGCAAGGTGCGCGATGCGGCCGGGCCGGGCGTGCGGCGTTTGCAGGTCACGGCGGCGATTTCGCCTTTTGTGCCCAAGGCGCATACGCCCTTTCAGTGGGAAGGCCAGATCTCTGAGGCGGAAATGCTGCGGCGCATCTATCTCCTGCGCGATGCGTTCAAGCTTGAAAAAAGCCTGAAATTGCGCTGGCACGACACGCGCATGAGCTTTCTGGAGGGTTTGCTGGCCCGAGGCGACCGCCGTTTGGCCGAAGTGGTGGAGCGGGCCTATGAAAACGGAGCCTTGTTCGATTCCTGGGTGGACAATTTTGATCTGGCTCCCTGGTTGGCGGCCCTGGAAAGCGAGGGAATTGCGGCCGAAGAATATACCGGCCCGCGCGATCCGGACCGGCCACTGCCCTGGGAGCACATCAATTGCGGCATTGCCCGCGAATTTTTATGGCGCGAAAGAGAGCGCGCTTTTGCCTGCGCCGTGACCGAGGATTGCCGTTACGGCGTGTGTATGGCCTGCGGGGTGTGTGATCGCGGTTCAGCCGCGTCTTTATTGAAAGCAGGCGGCAGGGCTGGTTTAATTCAGGACCGGCCGGCTTTTGCCAACCGGCTCAACCGTCCTGGCCGCGACCAGGAAACCCATGCCCCCCGGCGCGATGAGAGCGGGCGCATTCCTGTTCCCCCCAAAGCCGCGCCGCCGCCCATGCCAAAAGAGCTTGTCCATAAAGCCGCGACCTACCGCCTGTGGTACAGCAAGGAAGGCCGGGCCGTATGCCTCAGTCAGCTTGAGCTGCAAACCATTTTTGATTTGGCCTTTCGCAGGGTGAAGTTGCCTTTGGCCTTTTCGCAGGGTTTTTCCCCGGCCCCGCTGCTGAGCTTCGGCAAGGCCTTGCCCGTGGGCGTGGCCAGCCGCGCCGAATGGCTGGGGATAACCTTGCGCGAGGAGCTTGATCCGGTTGAAATTGTCGCCCGCTTGCGCGGCAGGCTGCCGCGCGGCATGGACGCCCTTTACGCGGAAGAGTTGCCCAGGCATAAACATCTGCCGCAGGCTGCGGCCGAAACTTATACTCTGGAATTCTTGCCGCCGGTGCGGCGCAACGACCAGGCGGACCCGCGCGGTGAAGGCGCCCTCGCCGCCTGGCGGCGGTTTGCCGCTGAAGAGAGCCGCCTCTGGGTGCGGGAAACCAAGAAAGGCCCGCGCGAATATGATTTGCGGCCTTTCTTTACTGAAATCACAAGCCTGGAAGATAGCGGCAAAGATATCCTGCACCTGACTTTTGACTGGAGTCGCGATTATGTTTCGCCCCTGGCCCTGGTGCTGGCAATAACCCCTGACCTTGGAGTGGAGCGGGCGCTTTTGACCAAAATCGTCCAGATGTTTTAGTGCTAACGCAAACCTTGCCGGCCGAGTTGGGCCGGGTTATAAGAAATCATGTCCGCCAAAGCTCATCGCGCCTTGTATGCGCAAATTCCCACCTTTGTCTGTAAGCCCGGTTGCCGCGATTGCTGCGGTCCGGTGCCTTTTTCAGCCTGGGAAGTCAGCCAGATGCCGGAACCCAAACAGTTCAGCACCGGGCAGGGCTGCCCGCACAGCACCCCGCAAGGCTGCGCCATTTATGAACAGCGCCCCTTAATGTGCCGCCTGTACGGCACAGTGCCGGAAATGCGCTGCCCGCATGGCTGCGCCCCGGATAAGCCGCTATCCAGCGCCGAAGGCCGCAAAATCCTCAAAAAATACAAGAAGCTGGCCGAGCAGCCGGGGGCCCGCCACATCAAGGTTTACCCCCAGAGTTGACCCTATTCGTAAAGCGGGCCGGGGGCGAGAGACGGGGCAACCCGAGAGGCTGGGCCGACAAGCTTTTTGTGCGCCGCTCATCCGCCTATGGTTTCGTTTTCGGGGTTTAAAGGATATTGCGGCGCGCCGCCAAGGCCGCAGTAGCCCCGGCGCTGTTCCATGGCGCCCCATTTGGGTTCCGCCCAGCGCCAGACCGCGCATTGCGCGCCCAAACAGTGATTTTCCCCGTTTTTGCCCATGGTCCGGGGGCAGGTGTAGTCTTTGGCTTCCGCGTGCTTCATGCCTGTGCTCCTTGGTTTAGAAACCCCGTAAAAGCATTTTTGAGTTGCCAATCAACAGGCATTACTCTATGTTTTTTCCGTTTAATGTACATGCAAAGGCTTGAGGAGGCCCGTGGCCGTGCTGGTTAGAACTCATTCCGCCGCCGCCCGATTTCAGATGACGGGCTTATGCTTGTTTTGCGCTTTCTGCCTGACGGCTTGCCTGGCCACGCACAGCGGCGGCGGGCGGGAGTTGCCCACCCAGCGGGAACACAATGCGTTTAAGGCCATGGTTCTGGCCCAGCCGGAATTCACGGAAAGCGAATTGCTTAAGTTTCGGGAAGATCTTGCCCTCACGGTGGATATGCATAAAGAGGAAGCCATGGACTACCTGGAGGCCGCCAAAGGCTGGCCTAAGAACAGGTCCATGTATATGATTCTTAAGATGGGCATGGCTTCGGAAAGCATTCTGAGCGGCAAAAGCTGTGCCGCGCTGTTTCCTGTTATTCCTGCGGAGCTTTACCCCAGCCCGGCGGAAACGGCATTGGTCCGCAAACATCAGGAGTTGATTCTACCCCTGTTTATGCCCAAGGACAAACAGGCCTCGGCTGATAAAGCGCCCGGGCGTCCCTAGAAAATGCAGACATCGCCGCGTATAAGCCGGCGTACACCTTTAACCAGCATATTGGAGCGATAGTTATGATTAGTTTGAGACAGATGTTAAAAAAACGCGCCTTGTTCCTGGGCCTGGCGCTTGTGGTTATGATGCTTGCCCTTACCGCCTGCAAAACCGGCAAAAGCTCGGCCGCCCTGCCCACGCCCAACCCCGCGTATGCGGATCCGCTGGAAGATCCTGTCTATGAAAAGGCGGTTATGGAAGCCGGTCCGGAATTCACTGAAAAAGAACTGTTGCAGATCATGGCCGATATTCAGCCGGTTACCCACAACGGCATGAATGAGGTGGTGGACTATCTGGCCGGCGCGCCCGGTTGGGAAAGAAACCGTGCTTATTATGTTCTAACCAAGGTGGCGGTGTCGGAATTCATTTTGAGCGAGCCTGACGCCAAACAGACCATCAGTCAGGAATACCCGCAGGGCCTGCCTACGGAGAAAGAGCTGGATCTGGTGCGTAAAAACCGCGCCGCAGTGCACAAGGGCATGGATATGGAGGAGTAACGCTGGTTCTGCTATTCTGTTTATGACCGCCCGGCCGCGGATTTGTCCGCCGGCCGGGCTGTTTTTTGTATAACAGCTTACGGCGTATGCATATCAGCGTCGCGGCGGCGGCTTTGCGCTTGTTCTCGTCCGCCTGCCGGGAGACATTATGCTATTGAATACGGCCTGGACGAATACATCACTCCATATTATAAGAAGCATTCGAAAATATGTTTGCGGCTGATCAACTGACCATATGCTGAGAACACCGCACGGCGCTGGAGCGGTCTTCGGGAAAGCGGCGAGCGTTCCGGGCGGCTGATTTTCATCATTTAACTCAATTAAGGAGTTGCTATGCTTATCCGTTTGAATCAAATTTTTGGCGTGAAATCACGCCTGTTGCTCTCCGGCCTGCTCTGTCTTTTGCTGGTGGCGGCTCTTGCCGCTTGTCAGCCCAAGCAGGCGCCTGCGCCGGAAAATGCCGCCGATAGCGGCCAGCAGGCTCCGCAAGCGGTTTCGGACAAAGACCCCCTGACCGATCCGGATTACGCCAAAACGGTAATGATGCAGAGCCCGGAGTTTACTGAGGCGGAGCTGGTCAAGATTTATCAGGACATGGAGCCGGTTTCTCGTGGTTCTATGTCTGAAGTGGTGCATTACCTCAGTGCGGAAAAAGGCTGGGAGGCCTCCAGAGTTTATTATATTCTGAACAAAGTGTCTTCAGCCGAAATGATTCTGCAGGATCCGGCCAGCCGCGAGCTCGTCGTCCAGGACTGGCCCGAGGAAGTGCCCACGGCAAAAGAGTTGGCTTTGGTGGAAAAACACCGCGCCACCTTGCATAAGCTTATCGGTGCGACGGAATAAATCCGCTTGCGGGAAATGTGTGCTTGAAAACGAGCCGCGTTGCACGGTTTATGTGTAGCGCGGCTCTTCTTCTTTGACGATCTGGAAAGCTTTGTTGCCCTTGAGCGTGCCGCAGATGCCCCAGAACTTGCGCACCCCGGCCACGGTACATTCCAAAAGCGCGTCCGTATCCGTATCCAGGAGAATGACATCGCCTTCTTTCAGGCGCATGAGCTGGTTGCCGGTGATGCTGCTGTCGCCGAAGCGGATTTTCAGTTCCACCGGGGTTTCCATAAGGCGTTCTTTCAGGCGGGCCACCCAGGCGTGGTCCACTTCCAGGCGTTCGGTCTGGAAGCTGGCGTGCAGCTTGGAGCGGATGGGCTCGATGGTGGCGTAGGGCAGGCAGATGA